>CAZOVE010000020.1:13158-27816 GCA_964583135.1 uncultured Oscillospiraceae bacterium
CCGATCCAGCCTTCCTTCGCGGTCACATCGTAAGACAGTACACCCGTCTTGCCGCCAAAGGTTGCAGAGTCCATCAGATCCAGTTCGCTTGCAGAGACTCCCTCCGCAGCCACCCTCTGCAGTAGCCCGGTGCTGAAACCAAGGTTAACACACAGGACACAAGCCAGCAGCAGGGCCAGCACTCTTTTAAACCAATGATTGACTGTACTCATAAGACTTATCTTCCTCCTGTTTTTTTCTTATATATAAAATACTACCATTATCTTTGTGCTTTTTGAATAACAAAAACTCCACAGAGCATTGCAAAAACTACAATAATACACAACACTTTTTCTTCTGCTCGCAATTGATTTTTTCCCGTAAGCTAAGTATAATCTGCGTAGATTACAATATATCCCACACATCAAGGAGGTTGTCCCTATGAAAAACAGGAAGCGGTTTTCATATCCTACCCGGCCTTTGGCTCTGTCGGCCAATATCATCGTCGGAGAACGCTATCGCTTCACTCTTCTGACCCCCTCGCTGATTCGCATGGAATACCATGTCGGCGGTCATTTTGAGGATCGGGCCAGCCAGAGTGTTTTTTTTAGAGATTTTCCGGAAACGCCCCATACCCGAACCTCCTGCGGCGGCTGGCTTACTCTTGAAACTGAGAAACTGATCCTGACCTACCGGGAAAATGAGGAATTCTCCTCTGAGACTCTGCGTATTCAATTAAAAGAGGAGCCCGCCTCCTGCTGGAAATATGGAGAGGACTTTGAGGATCTGGGCGGTACCACCAAAACTCTGGACAATGTGAACGGACGAACTTCTCTGGATCGGGGTGTTGTTTCCCGAAACGGTTTTTCTGTGTTGGATGACAGTCACACCATGGTTCTGAATCAGGATGGCTGGGTGGAGGTCCGACACCCCGGAGGAGTGGATGTCTATTTCTGGGGTTACGGCCTGCGTTATCTGGACGCAGTAAAGGATCTGTACCGTCTCACCGGCATTCCTCCACTGCTCCCCGCCTATGCCCTTGGCAACTGGTGGAGTCGCTTTTACGCTTACACACAGGAGGAATATCAAAATCTGATCCTCAAATTCGAGGAAAAGAATCTCCCCTTCTCAGTCAGCGTTGTGGATATGGACTGGCACATCGTCCAGATTCCTGAAGAATACAAAAACGGCGAAGGCAGACGTTTTGAAAACGGCTGGACAGGCTATACATGGAACCGTGAGCTATTCCCCGACTACAAGGGTTTTTTGAAATTCCTGAAAAACCACAATCTGAAGACCTCCCTCAATCTCCATCCGGCGCAGGGTGTCGCCTGTCATGAGGAAATGTACCGTGAAATGGCCCTTGCCTGTGGCGTGGATCCGGCCACTCGGGAACGGGTGCGGTTTGATCTGCTGTCCCCGGACTTTATGGAGCAGTATTTCGATATTCTCCACCATCCTTACGAAGAGGACGGTGTGGACTTTTGGTGGATGGATTGGCAGCAGGGTCAGTCCTACTGGTGGATCCATGAGGAAAACACCGACGGCAATCTTCAGGACGAGCGAGAGATCCTGGATCCCCTGTGGCTGCTCAATCATCTGCATACCTTGGATATCATGCGTAACGGTAAACGGCCCATGTTTTTCTCCCGTTACAGCGGTCCCGGCTCCCAGCGGTATCCCGTAGGTTTCTCAGGAGATACCTTCGTCACATGGGAATCTCTGGACTTTCAGCCCTACTTTACCGCCACTGCCTCCAACATTGGCTACAGTTGGTGGAGTCACGACATTGGCGGACACATGGGCGGCTATCGGGACGACGAGCTGTTCACCCGTTGGCTTCAACTGGGAGTATTCTCCCCCATCAACCGCCTACATAGCTGTAATATGGACTTTCTTCGCAAAGAGCCCTGGTGCTTTGAGCCTAGGATCGAGCAAATCATGACCGATTGGCTTCGGCTTCGCCATAGGCTGTTTCCTTACCTTTACACTATGAACTACCGAAACCATCTACAGTTGGAGCCTCTGGTTCAACCCATGTACTATGCGTATCCCAAAAGCAGTGGCGCATATACAGCGAAAAACCAGTATTTCTTTGGAAGTGAACTGATGGTGGCACCAATCACCGCTCCCAATAACCCCACTTCCCGGATGGGTAGTGTGGATGTCTGGTTGCCTCAGGGCCACTGGTTTGACTTTTTCACCGGGCTGCACTATGCCAGCAATAGCAACAGAACTCTGACCGTTTGCAGACAGATCGATCAATATCCCGTTTTTGCCAAAGCCGGTGCCATCGTACCCCTGCAAGATTCCCACACGCTGGAGGCAGGGGGCGATCTGGAGATCCGGATCTTCCCCGGAGCCAGCAACACCTTTACCCTCTACGAGGATACCGGAGACGGCAGCGAATACCAAAATGGCGGCTTCGTGACCACCGAAATGTCCCTTGTCTGGGGTAAGGCCCCGGTGTTTATCCTGAAACCTGCACAGGGACAGATCTCCCTCCTGCCCAGAGAAAGACAATACCGTTTTGTCCTTCAAGGCTATCATAAGGACCTCTGTGTTATACTTCTAGTGGATGGGGTGCAAATTCCGGCCGACTGCCATTTTTGCGCAGCGCAGAACGCCGTTGTTCTGGAAGTAACCGTGGCTGTCACATCAGAAATCCAACTGCAAATCAGCGGACAGCCGCTCATTACTGACAACGGCGACGATATCCGCAGATGCACCGAGATTCTCCAGCGGGCGCAGATTTCCATGAAGGCTAAGGATGAAACCATCGCTATTGTCAAGGACCGCACCATTCCCTTCGAGCACACCCTCCGCCACCTGTATTTTGCTCTGGCCACCAGTAAGGACCATAACGGGGTCGTGGAGGCTATTCTGGAACAACTGACCCTTACAGAAGAGGCCCCTGCGAAATAAGCCCCGTAGTGCCGAAATCACTGGTCTTGAAAAACGGAGGGGCATAATACACTAATCCTTTCGGTTGAAAAGACGACCTTGCTTCAACAAAACAGACAGACCACGGTGGCGATCCGTCACCGCCGTTTCCCGAAACCGGATAAACCCACAATCAACAGAACATCAACACATCTTGACAGCGAACGACACAGCAAATATAATCCAAGTAAAAGAAACTTGGATTTTAAGAGGTGGACCATGCCTTCGAGTAAAGTGTATTTGGATTTTGTGTTGGATCAGCTTTCCGCATTGGAAGAGATCACCTATCGCGCAATGATGGGTGAGTATATCCTCTATTATCGCGGAAAAATCGTTGGTGGTATCTACGATGATCGATTGCTTGTGAAACCCGTAAAATCAGCCGTTTTGCTCATGCCAAATGCAACGTATGAACTGCCTTACGAAGGAGCAAAGGCCATGTTATTGATTGATCGTGTGGATGACAAGGAATTTCTGACAAAACTTTTTCAGGTCATGTATCATGACCTTCCAACACCAAAGAAGTGATTCCTATTGTACTTCCTGAGACTACCGCATCCGGTTTCTGACGTTTTAACCCTCTTGTTCTTTTTTCATAAAAATAGTGCTGCCCCGTAACCGTACAGGGCAGCACCATTTTATTTTGCCATTATTTAACCCGATCCATTCGACCACCGCACTGGGAGCATTTCGCCGTATCGCCCAACACCTTGTAACGCACGGTATAGCCGCAATTGGAGCACTTGAACCAGTCCTCATTATACTGTGCGATCCGCTTCAGAAAAAATTCTCTTGCCATTGTTATTTCCTCCTTATTGATGATCATCCGTTTCACACCGGATGTTTTTTCGCTTTAATTATGAACCAAATTCATCTAGAACCAACTTGAATGCACCGTAAGCACCGGCATCATTTCCCAAGGAAGCCAATGCGAAGCGAACATCCCGGGATGCGTGGAAAATATACCGATCAAAATATTTCTTCGCTCCATCCAACAGCGGCTGACCCGCTTTGCTGACACCACCGCCAAGGACCACCATCTGCGGATCCACCACGCAGCAGACATTGGCTAGGAATCTGCCTAAGTACTCGTACACCTGCTCCAGAATCTCCAATGCCACAGCATCTCCTGCATTACCTGCATCAAACACATCCTTGCAGCTCAGTTGCTCCACGGCACGTAGGCTACTGGCAGCGTCACAAGATGCCAAATACCGCTTCGCCACCCGAACCACACCGGTTGCAGAGCAATACTGCTCCACGCAGCCGTATTTACCGCAGCCGCAGCGCTCCGTTTCTCCCGGTTCTAGCACCAGATGTCCGATCTCACCGCCTGCACCATGGAAACCGCTGACCGGCTTGCCGTCAATAATGATACCGCCGCCGACACCGGTGCCCAAGGTCGCCATGATCATATTGTCACATCCATTGCCGCCGCCCTTCCACGCTTCGCCCAAAGCCGCCACATTGGCATCATTGCCTGCACGAACCGGAAGACCCGTCCTCATGGACAGCGCTTCCTGTACATTGAACACGCCCCAGCCCAGATTGACGCACTTATTGACCACGCCGTAGGCATCCACCGGCCCCGGCACACCGATGCCAATACCCAGCACATCGTCAATCTGCACATCCTTGGCCTGCATATAATGCATGATGGACATCGCAATATCCGGCACGATCTGGATTCCGCCGCATCTGGTCACCGTGGGGATCTCCCAGTGATCGAGCATGCTGCCTTTTTCATTGAAGTATGCGATCTTGACGGTCGTACCGCCCAGATCCACGCCAAAGCCGTATTTCATAATCCTTCCTCCCATGATTTTTTATTATTATACAGGAAACCGCACCAAAAAGAAAGCCCCCTGAAAAAGAAAATACGAGATGCACCGAATATTGACGAACAGCGCCGGATGTGTTACTATGTTAATACAACAGCAATACGGGAGGTATATTATGGAGTGGAAACTCAACGGCTCCGAGCCGGTCTATCAGCAGATCAAAGAGCATTTCCGCTGTGCGATTCTCTCCGGTCACTATCCCCCGGGAGAACGGATCCCCTCGGTCCGTGATCTGGCTACGCAAGCGCGTGTCAATCCCAACACCATGCAGCGGGCGCTGTCGGAGCTGGAGCAGGAGGGTCTGCTCTTGAGCCATGGCGCATTTGGTCGCTTTGTGACCGAGAATCAGCTCATTTTGCAGGCTCTGCGGCAGCAAAAAATTGATCAAACCCTGCTCCAGTGCCAGAAACTGCTGGCCGACGTCGGCCTGACGCTTGCACAAGCGGCCGCCATGACCGCAGAAAAGGAGGAATCATAAACTATGGAAACCGTACTGAAAGTCACAGACCTGACCAAACAATATGGTCGCACCGCCGCACTCAAAGGCATTTGCTTTACACTGCCGAAGGGCCGTATCGTTGGTCTTTTAGGCCCGAATGGCAGCGGCAAAACCACCCTGCTGAAATTGTGCGCCGGTGTTCTGATGCCCTCTTCCGGCAGTATTGAAATCAGCGGTCTACCGGTGGGTCCGGCCTCGAAGGCCATCGTATCCTATCTGCCGGATCGAACCTATCTGAGCAACAAGCAAACGGTGACGGAGCAGATCACCATGTTTGAAGATTTCTACCCCGACTTTGACCGTCAGCGAGCGGAAAATATGTTGCGGCAGTTGGGCGTTGATCCCAAAGCCCAGTTTGGTACGCTCTCCAAAGGCACCCGCGAAAAAGTGCAGCTTGTTCTGGTAATGTCCCGTCGTGCAAAACTCTACCTGCTAGATGAGCCCATCGGTGGCGTAGATCCCGCCGCCCGGGACTACATCCTCAATACCATCGTCACCAACTACGACCCGGAAGCCACGGTATTGATCTCCACCCATTTGATCAGCGATGTGGAATCGGTGTTGGATGAGTTCATCTTTCTCCACGAAGGGCGCATCCTGCGTAGCGGCGTCGTAGATGAAGCACGAGAAGAAAGCGGAAAATCGTTGGATCAGCTGTTCCGGGAGGTGTTCCTATGTTTGCCAAATTACTAAAATACGAATGGCGCAGTAATGCCGCCACCTTGAGCATTCTCGGTGCCGCCGCCCTTGGTGTTTCTCTGTTGGGTGGTTTTCTGCTGCGGATCTTGATCCATCAGGGTCAGGAGCTGACTTCTCTGGCAGAACTTGGTATGGGCATTTCTCTGTTTTTTGTTTTCCTTTCCCTGTTTGCCTATGTCATTGCCGTAGAAATTCTCCTGTTGGTTCGCTTCTATAAGCACAAATTCACCGATGAAGGCTACTTAACCTTTACGCTACCGGCCAATTCCCATCAGATTTTCCTCAGTGCGCTGGTAAATATGCTGCTGTGGATGCTGATCGCCTACGTTGTGCTGTTTGTGGGTGTTCTTGCCATTGTCCTGATCGCCGCCTATGGTCTGGATTTCTCCGATGTGGAGATTTTTGCCGAGCAATTCTTCTCCTCTTTTGATTTCGCACTGCCGAATGGCTACCAGATCATCACATTCCTGAACATGATCGTAGGTCTGATTTATGGCTGTGTGCTGCCCATGACCTGTCTGACCTTGGGTGCTAGCCTTGCCAAGAAACATAAAATTCTTACCGCCTTCGGCATCTACTACGGCTTTAACGTCCTGATCAATACCGTAGAAAGCACCTTGTCCATCGCCAGTTCTCTGGATACTTTTATGTCCTCCAGCGAAATGACGGCGGTAACGATGGGCGTTTCCGTCTTTTCTCTGATCCTTCGGCTGGCGATTGTCGCCGGAGGCTATGTGCTGTCCACCTATCTGATGAAGCGGCAATTGAATCTGAGTTGATTATCCGGGCAGCGGCGCAGCCGCTGCCCTTTTTCTATGCCGCTGCCCTTTTTCTATGTCTTGCTTTACTTTCCCGTGGGAATTTGATATAATAACATTTTGAAAGGCGGTGCGCTCCATGAAAACAAAAAAACTGGTCCTTCTGGCGCTATTTACCGCCATTGCCCTCACGATCTTCATGATCGAGGCGCAAATACCCCCTTTGGTACCGATCCCCGGCGTCAAGCTCGGTCTTGCCAACATCGTAACAGTTTTTTTGGTGTTCGCCATAGGTTCCCGGGAGGCGGCGGCGGTGCTGTTCTGCCGGATTTTTCTGGGAGCGGTCTTTGCCGGCAATTTTAGCACGATCTTTTACTCTGCCGCCGGTGGTTTGCTGTCGATCATCGCCACCATCGGCTTGAAACGAATTTTGACCAACAAGCAATTATGGGTAGCCGGTGCGCTCGGTGCCATCGCCCACTCCGTGGGGCAGATGGTTGCTGCGATCATCCTCTCCGCTACACCGTCGCTGATCGTCTACCTGCCAATATTGGTGGCGATCTCCATTTTGACCGGCACTTTCACCGGACTTTGTGCCCAGACTCTGCTGAATCGAGGAGATCAATTGTGGAAAACTTATTTGCAATGAAAATGGAAAAACGACAGATCGATGCCATCTCCAATTTGGGTCTTGCCCATATTGGTGACGGCGTGTATGAACTGATGTGTCGCAGTTATCTGTGCGCCCGTGGCGATCACACCCTGAAGCGGCTACATTTAGACTCTGTCGCCCTCGTCAAAGCTCCCACGCAGGCAAAATTTGCCGACAAACTACGCCCTCACCTGACCGAGGAGGAATACGCATACTACCGCCGCGGCAAAAATGCCCACACCCATGCCGCCCCCAAATCCGCAACACCGCAGGAATACAGTAAAGCCACCGGTTTGGAGACCCTGTTTGGGGCGCTGTATCTGGCCGGTAAGACCGATCGACTCAACGAGCTGTTCCAATTGATGATGGAAGATTAAATTGAAATGTACGGAGAACCGTTATGGCCTTTGATGCTTTTTATTTATCCTGTGTGCTGGACGAGATTCGTTCTTTGCAGGATGTCCGAATTGAAAAGATTCACCAGCCCAGTCGAGATACGGTGATTTTTTTATTGAAACATCGTGACGGGCGCGGAAAACTCTTGTTTGCCGCAAATCCTGCCGCACCGCGGCTGCATTTGACCACCGCATCCCCGGAAAATCCTGCGGAACCGCCCATGTTCTGTATGTTGCTACGCAAGCACCTTTGCGGTGGTCGATTGGTCGGGATCTCGCAACTGCCCATGGAACGCTGCGCCGTATTCACCTTTGAATGTATCGATGAAATGGGCGATCGTGTGCAGAAACAATTTGTAGCGGAGCTGATGGGGCGCACCTGCAATCTGTATCTATTGTCTCCCGACGGTCGGATCATCGACTGTCTGCGACGTATCGGTCTTGATGCCGGAACCAAACGCACCGCCCTGCCGGGAATGTACTATCAATCTCCGGATCCTGTGGAAAAATCCAACCCCTTGGATTGGGATCTTGATCACTATATGGCACTGCTGACCCACACCGGAGCAGATCTGCTGGCAGAGCGACTGATGGATGCTTTGGGTGGTCTATCCCCTCTGATCTGTCGGGAAGCGGCACTATTTGCCGCCGGCAGTACCGACGCTCGGGTATCGGATCTGCTGACTACTCCCGTTATAGACCACACCGCCGCAAAGCTCGACCTGTTCTTCCGAGAGCATTTGACCCACCCTTCCCCCAATTATTTTGCCCAATCCGACGGAACGCCCAAGCAATTTGCCTTCTGCCCCATCCTTCAATACGGAACTTATGCCACAGCCGACAGCTTTTCCGCTCTGCTGGATATGTACTACACCGTTCGTGACCGTAAGGATGCCATGCGGCAAAAAAGCCAAGCTGTTCGCAAAACGGTGCAAAATCTCTGCACCCGACTTCGCCGGAAACTGGCAATTCAGGAGAAAGAACGATCCGAAAGCATGGAACGGGAGCGGCTACGACAACTCGGTGACATTCTCACCGCCAACTTACACCGAATCCAAAAGGGACAGACCCTGATCTCCTGCGAGGATTTTTACGATGAGGAAATGCGCCTCGTTGAGATCCCCCTCTCCCCGATTCTCTCCCCACAACAAAATGCCGCCAAATTTTACAAAGACTACACTCGCATGAAAAATGCCGAAAAAGAGCTGACCCACCAAATCGCTTTGGGTACAGACGAACTGCACTATCTGTGCAGCGTGCTGGAGGAACTGGATCGGGCGGAATCAGACGCAGAGTTGGAGGAGATTCGTCTGGAACTGCAATTGGGCGGCTATCTCCGGGCAGATACCTGTAAAAAACGGATGAAGCAACCCAGATCCAGCCCCATGCGGTTCGTATCCACCGACGGCTTCCCCATTTATGTAGGCCGCAACAATCGACAAAACGAGGAACTGACCTTCCGCTCTGCACGGAAAGACGATCTGTGGCTTCACGCCCAAAAAGTGCATGGTAGCCATGTGATCATCGCCTGCGCCGGTCAATCGGTTCCGGATGACACCGTCACACAGGCGGCGCAGTTAGCCGCCTTCTATGCCGAGACCAAAGGCGGTCAAAACATCGCCGTGGACGTTACACCGGTCAAGCAGGTAAAGAAAATCCCCAACGGCAAGCCCGGCATGGTGATCTACCATTCGTACCGCACCGTGATCGTCAATCCCTATAGCGACATCGTCGTGGATGCGCTCAACGCAGAAAAGAAAGAAGACTAAACAGATACTATAGGCATTTTTCACAAACAACAGATATGCATTTTTCTGTTTTGCCGAAATACAGATTCTCTCTTGCATCCGGGAGAATTTTGCGTTAACATATAGACAGGCAATTATCACCTTATTACGAAAGGAACGATATCATGATCAAAGTTGATATTTCCAATGTCTGGGGTCAGCTCAGTCTGCCCGACCTACTGGCTGTGGAGCACGAGGTTGCTGCCGCCCATCAGACCCTCGCCAACGGCACCGGCGAAGGCAACGATTTTCTGGGTTGGATGAAGCTGCCTACAGCCACCGAAACCGAAGAGATGCACCGTATCTATCTGGCTGCTGACCGGATTCGTGCTGACTCTGATGTATTCATCGTTGTCGGTATCGGCGGCAGCTATCTGGGTCCCAGAGCCGCCATTGAGTTGTTGCAGGGTCCCAATCACAACATCGGCAAGGGTAAAGGCAATCCCCAGATCTACTTTGCCGGCAATGGTCTCTCTACTCGTCACTGGAATGAATTGTGCCGTCTGCTGGAGGGCAAAGACTTCTCCGTGGCCGTCATTTCCAAATCCGGTACTACTACCGAGCCCGCTATTGCTTTCCGCAGCCTGAAGTGGATGCTCGAGCGCAAATACGGCACCGACGGCGCCCGCAAGCGTATCTATGCCATCACCGATCCATGCAAGGGCGCTCTGCGTCAGATGGCAACGGAAGAGGGTTGGGAGACCTTCGTCATCCCCCCCGATGCCGGCGGTCGTTACTCCGTCCTGACCGCCGTGGGTCTGCTGCCCATGGCCGTGGCCGGCATTGACATCAAGAAGGTCATGCAGGGTGCCTATGATGCGAAGGAGTATTACGATAATCTGCGTTCTTACGAGAATCCCGTATGGCTGTATGCCGGCATCCGCAATCTGCTGTACCGCCACGGCAAGTGCATCGAGATCTTGGAATCCTTTGAGCCCGGCTTCAAGATGATGGGCGGCTGGTGGCAGCAGCTCTTCGGTGAATCCGAAGGCAAGGACGGTAGGGGCATCTTCCCTGTCACCGCCGAATTCACTGCCGACCTACACTCTCTGGGGCAGATGATCCAGCAGGGCGAGCGCAACATCTTTGAAACCATGGTCCGCTTTAATGCCCCGGAAGCCAAGATGTACATCGGCGGCGATGCCAAGAATCTGGACGGGCTGAACTATCTGGAAGGCAAGAGTCTGGACTTCGTGGATGAGAAAGCCTTCCTTGGCACTCTGGCTGCCCATGTTGACGGTGGCGTACCCGTCATCACCATGGATATGGGCGAGCTGAACGAAGAAACGCTGGGTGAAATGTTCTACTTCTTCGAGTTGAGTTGCGGTGTTTCCGCTTATATGTTGGGTGTCAACCCCTTCAACCAGCCCGGCGTGGACCATTACAAGTGGAATATGTTCCCGCTTTTGGGCAAACCCGGTTCTTGCTAGTTTTTCAAAAATTTCCTATTGCAAATTGTTTAATTTGCTGTTAGAATGACTGTACAGCCACATTCGGCAAGCAAAGGAGGAATTTCCTATGATTCATATCATTATGGGCCTGAAAGGCTCCGGCAAAACCAAGAAGTTGATTGATGCCATTAACGAAAATCTGGCACACGCCACCGGCGATGTAGTTTGCATCGAGTATGGCAAGAAGCTGACCTACGACATTAACTATCGTGTTCGTCTGGTTGACTCTCAGGAATATGGTATCACGGGCAGCGATATGCTCAAGGGTTTCTTGAGCGGTCTGCATGCCGGCAATTTTGACATCACCCACGTGTACATCGACAACCTGTACAAGACCATCGGCTCCGATCGGGCCGCTTGCGAAGCCTTTGTGCAGTGGTGTGCCGATTTTGCAAAGCTGAACAATATGTCCATCACCATGACCATCTCCGATGATCCTGAGCTAGTCAGTCCCGCCATCCGGCAGTATCTGTAAAAATATCCCAATTTGTGCCGCTGTGGTTTGTTCCACGGCGGCACTTTTTCTGTCCGTTTTGTCTTATCTGTCCCTCGCAGGCAAACACATAGCCTTACAGCGCATAGAAGAAAATACTGATAAACTGCAAGATCGAGCCTAACACCACAAAAATGTGAAACACGCTGTGCATCCACTTTTTCTTCTTGCCCAGCCCGTACAAAATCGCACCGATGGTATAGCAAATGCCACCGGCCAACAAAAAGGCAAAGCCTCCGATTCCCGTCGCATCGATGACTTCATCCATAAAAGGTAAAATGGCCCACCCCATACCAATGTAGCAAATCATAGAGAACACACTGTATTTCTTGAGGTCGATGGCCGTCAGCGTCACCGCCAACGCCGTCGCCGTCCACTCAAAAACAAACAGCCCCCATGCAATTGGGGGATAGGCTTGTCGCATCACCCCTAGCAGCACCGCAGAATAAGATCCGCCGATCAGCAAATAAATGGTGCAGTGGTCCAGCACTTGCATCACTTTTTTGCCGATACCGGGCTTCATTCCGTGATAGATGCTGGACATCGTATACAGCAGGATCATGCTCACACCGTAAATCACACAGCCGATCATTCCATAGCCGTCGCCTTTGATCGCCGCACGTGCCACACATAATACCGCCATGATCACTGCCAAGCCAGCGCCGACGATATGTGTGACCATATTCATGGTCTCCTCCCCTTTGGAATATACTGGTAGTAGCCGCTGTCTTAATGGAATACGCTTCATCACATTGACCACCTTCATTTCAGATACCTAAAGCATATCACAATTTCCGGATTTGTATCGCTACTATCTCCAAATTAGCCTCGATTGGCAGTAGAGTGACCATTCTACCGCCGGTAGACTCTGCAATATTCATAACCGATTTTGTTTATAAAACCGCATTGTTGGTCATTCTGCACAAATTCCTCTTGTTATTTTCTGCGTCACCCAATGCTTGTTTACAGTAAATTTTCATGCTATCTGCTTTGGGATGTGCTATAATGTAAATGGAAGGGAAAACCTCCCAAATGAAAAGGAGCAGTTATGAACAATATTCTATTCTTCCTCACCCCGAAGGCCATGTGTGCCTTTTTATACGACGATTTCACCATGCGTCAGGCTCTGGAGAAAATGGAAGCCTCCGGCTATGCCGCCCTACCCATTCTAAATAAACGTGGTGAATATCGCGGAACACTAACGGAAGGCGACCTGCTGTGGGGGCTGAAAAATCTGTGCTACATGGATATCCGTCAAGCTGAAGCCCACCGCATTATGACCATTGCCCATAAGAAAGACAATGTCCCCGTCCGTGTCACCACCTCGATGCAGGAATTGGTGCAGCGGGCACAGGATCAGAATTTCGTACCCGTCGTTGACGATTACGGCAGTTTCATCGGCATCGTCACCCGTAGTGCCATCATCCGCTATTGCAACCAGCAGCTTTTCCCGGAGGATTGATCCAACATTCGCCCACGGAAATTCCGTGGGCGTTTTTTGTTGCATTGCAAATTTTGTACCCTCCTTTGCGAACTTTCCCAGTTGCAAAAGCGGACGCAGTCCGCTATAATGTTAGAGAATATACCTTGGAGGGACATTATGGACAGCGAGAAGCTGAAAAAACTGATCGGCATCAATATTGCCGCCCACCGCAAACGCTGCGGCCTGACGCAGGCCGGTTTGGCGGAAAAATTAAATTACACCGACAAAGCCGTATCAAAATGGGAGCGGGGTGAATCGGTGCCGGATGTACTCACTTTAGTGGCATTGGCAGAGTATTTTGAGATCTCCGTCAATGACCTTGTAGCCGATCCCGATGCTTTACCGGCAGAAACTAGCAAAATGCAGCAAACCATGGGTATGGTGGTGGAAAAAACACTCAAGCGCAAGGCCAACAAAAATATCATTCTAGGTCTCTGTTCGATATTGGTATGGTTCGTGGCACTGCTTCTATATGTGATTTTTGCCAGCTTCGGTTGGGAAGAAGGCGCTCTGGCCTTTCTTTATGCCATCCCTGCCAACGCCATTGTACTACTAAGCCTGCGCTCTGCTTGGCTTGATTTCCGCTGGAACAAAGCCTATATTTCCGCCATCGTCTGGGGATTCCTCATCAGTGTGCATATTACGGTACTGGTGTTCTGGAACATCAACCTGTGGCGCATCTATCTGCTGGGCATTCCCGGACAGGCTGCCATTTTCCTGTGGTTTCGTCTGTTCCGCCCCGGTCACAAAGAGGAGAAAAACAATGGACAAGACACAGCTTCGCCGAATCATCCGTGATCAAAAACGAGCCATGGCGCTGGCTACGATCGAAGAAAAAAGCCGCCTGTTGGCAAAGCAGTTCATAACATCGGAAGCCTATCGTCAGGCACACTCCATCTATGGTTATCTGCCCTACAATCAAGAGGTCCGCACCATACCCATGCTGGAGCAAGCCCTACGGGACGGCAAACGCGTGGCCGTACCCAAATGCTACGGTGATGAGATGCGCTTTATCTGGATGGAGGATCTTTCCCTTGTAGAAAAAGGTTACGCCGGAATTCCGGAACCCATTGCGGACACTCCCGTTGCCGACGATCCCACCGCATTGGTGCTAATGCCCGGGTTGGCCTTTGACCCCCACGGACATCGCATCGGATACGGCGGTGGCTTTTATGATCGGTTCTTGGAAGCAGAACCAAATCATCCAAAACTAGCGCTTTGCTACGACTTCCAAATGCTAGAGCATCTGCAGACGGAAGCCCATGATATTCCTGTGGACTGGGTCCTGTGGGCATAAGGAGGAGTCGTGATGCACATCCCGAAAGGCTCTACTGCGCAACTGGAGTTGGTCACTTTTGAGGCCGCTCTGGACGCTGCCAACACCCCTAGCCCCGACTATGACATCCAAAAGTGGCTCTACGCTCCCCCTTTTTATTCGGAATACCGTTACATTCTGGGCACCCGGGGTGATCATCCCCTGATCTGCATCGGCATTAACCCCTCCACCGCATCACCGGATCACCTGGATAATACGCTCAAGTCGGTGGAGCGCATCGCACTTGGTAACGGATTTGACTCCTTCATCATGTTCAATGTTTACGCACAACGGGCAACCGACCCCGATGCCATGGAACGAGAATGCAACCCTATGCTCCATCGGGAAAATCTGGCAGCTTTC
>CAZOVE010000021.1:0-27555 GCA_964583135.1 uncultured Oscillospiraceae bacterium
ATCCCAAGGACGGCTATATGGACTTCCTGATGAGCGAGGCTCGTTACTCCCGTCTGACCCGCGAATTCCCCGAACGCGCAGAGGAGCTGTTCGCCCGTAATGAGGCGGCTGCCCGCGAGCGTTGGGAGCATCTGAAGAAGCTGGTCGAGATGTATAAAGACTAATTTCTCGTGTGACCACGAAACTGACCGCCCCGGCCTCCGGGGCGGTTTTTGTAAAAGGAAAGGGATGTATTGTGAATTTTTTAGATCTACTGAATGACACTCCTAAAATCATAGAGCAACTGCAACAGCAGCGTACTAAACACGTTGCGTTGGCCGTCGAGGAACTATCCGCACTGACAGACGAGGAATTGTTTTGTGCAGCTCAGGCGCGGATTGACGCCATTATGTATACCTATGAGGAGATCCCGGAAGGCTTCACCATTCTGTCCGATCCTCAAAAGGTGCTTTACGCCTTAAATTATCTGGAGATGGAAGTGAACAACGGTGGTCTATGCCAGTTTTTCGTCAACCCCAGTAGGGTTTTGGCACCTTACATTAGTGAATATTTGGGTATCGTCGGCGCCATCGATCACAAACAACTTTTCGACGATTTTGTTCAGAAGTACGCCATCGATCTGAGCGATCTTTCTTCCTTTGAGATCCGCCGGATCGAAGATTATGAAACGCAGGCAAAGCGTTATCCCTTCCATGAATACGATGACATTTTTTACACACTGCCTTCTCTGGAAGAACCGCTCACCCCTTATGTAAGAGCCAATATTACCAGTTTCTGATTAGGAGGTTACAGCATGACCATTCATTCTCAACTTTCCGCAAAAAACTACATTTCTGCTCTAAAGGAGCAAATGGATAGTCATTTTGCGTTGGGTGCAGAACGATTCACCGGTTTCTTCGCCGGGCGCTGTTTCTGCGTAACCCACCATGCCGGATATGAATGGAACCGCAAATACACCAATCAGAAAAATTGTGCCGTCGGTTATGTCAAGCAAACCGACTCCGGTTGTGAAGTGCGTTTTCTCCGCTTCAAGGGTGGCTTCTGCCCTCCTCAGTTTATCTTTCTATTTCTGTTGATTCTTGCGCTCCTACTTTTTCAAGCATTTCTTGAAGGAGGGCTCTTGATCAATGCCGCAATCGCCATCACTTTGATCGGAATCAGTTTGGGCGCGAGTCTTCTGGGTGCCGCCATCGAAACATTTTTTGAATCCCTTACCGCAAAAAGCGAAGAAGGGCGAAAAATACTGATCGCACTTCTGATGGATCCCGATGATCCTTTCTCATATCTACACAACAAAGATCATATCCGCTGATGCGAGGAAAGTTTTATGCGTTTTGATTATTGCCCCCATTGCGGCGCAACACTCACCAAGAAAGAAATCGGTGACGAGGGTCTGATCCCCTACTGCGATTTCTGCCAAGTCCCTCTGTGGGATATGTTCACCACCTGTGTTATCTGCGCCGTTGTCAACGAGGAAGAGGAGATTGCCCTCATTCGGCAAAGTTATGTGTCCAAGGCCAATTATGTTTGTGTCGCCGGTATCATGAAGCCGGGGGAATCTGCAGAATTATGTGCTATGCGAGAAATTGAAGAAGAAATCGGGCTTCATGTTGAGAGGTTAGAATACATTGCAAGTTATCCTTACCAAAAGAAGGAAATGCTGATGCTAGGCTTCAAAGCAACGGTAAAGAAAGCTAAATTCCATCTGTCGGATGAAGTCGATTCTGTGGAATGGTTTTCTTTCTCCGAAGCCTTGTCGAAACTTCGGGAGGGCAGCATCGCATGGCAATTGGTAAAATGCGTCGTAAAATAACAAAAACCGCCTACGGGAAAAACTCCCTGTAGGCGGTTATCTTATGTGTTGGTTAATCCGCAGAAACAAAATCCCTCTCTCGCCAAAACCGGCAAGAGAGGGGAATTTGGTGCGAGAGATGGGACTCGAACCCACACGGCGTAACCACACGCACCTCAAACGTGCTTGTCTACCATTCCAACACTCTCGCAAACGCTAGAGTATTATAACCGCTTCCAGAGTTTTTGTCAATATCTTTTTCCCGTATATCTGTAAAAAATGGGATTTCTCAAGTAAGCGTGAATAGATTCGTCACCACATATTGGGCTACCAGCAATACAAAAAGAGAAATGTTGATGTTGCGTACCTTTTTACTCACATCATGGAAGGCACATACAACAAAAAATACGATGGTCGCCACCAACACCGGCGCACAAATCAACTCCGTCAGCCAGACCCATAACACGCCAAGGTCCATGTTAGTCGGATGCCCCCAACCATACTCAATCTGCTCTATGGTAAGCCAAACGGTCCAAATCAGATTCAAAACATTAGCCGTAACCTGCGCAGCTACCAAATACCAACCGAAATTATCCTGCCTGCTTTTCATGGAAAACGCCCCTTTCTACAATAGTTATACCATATTTCTCCCTCATGCGCAACCGTTATTTCCCAGATCCATGCACAACCGCCGTTCCCGATGATAATAAGCTCCGCATAGTAACGCCGCTGCTCCAGTCCAAGCCAGAACTTCTGCGTAGAAAATACCCTCCTGCCAAACAATACTCGCTATGAACAGCGCCGCACCAACTCGCATTACAAATTCTACAATACCGCTCAATAGCGGAACTTTCGTATCGCCCATACCCTGCAGCGCCGAACGATAGGCATACAGCAAATACAGTACCGGCAGGCACAGCGCCATCACCGACAAATAGCGATATGCCGTCTCCCCCGCTGCCGCTGCCAATTGCAAATCCTCACGAGATATAAAAAGCATGGTAATGGATCGACCAAACACCAACATCAAGACAGCGATCACCGCAGAAGTCAGCAGACTGACAACAACCGCCCATCGGGTACCGGAGCGAATGCGATCGCATCGCATCGCACCATAATTCTGCCCAGTATAAGTCGTAACGGCATAGCCATAGGACACCGCAGCGATCTCCAAGAGACCATAGAGCTTGTTGGTAGCCGTAAAACCGGCTATAAAGCTGGTTTCAAAGCCATTCACAACCGACTGTACCACCATACCACCTACCGCAATAATGACATTCTGTGCTGCCACAGGAAATCCAAGACACATCAGACCGTTTGCCAGATAACCATCCCATATCAGATGCTCTTTACTGATGCGTAGCTGCTGCGAACGCACAATCTGCACAGTACACAACATTCCGGCAATGCATTGCGCCATCACCGTAGCGGCTGCAGCGCCGGCCACACCCCACCCTAAGGCAAATACAGCTACGCAATCAAGCGCAATATTGCTGAGCGCCGCAGCAACCATCGCCAGCAGCGGTGTACGGCTGTCACCCACCGCGCGCAAGACGGAAGCGGTAAAATTATAGTAGATCATCGCCGGAATTCCCAGAAATATCACACGGCAGTATCGCTCCGCCTGAGGCCGCAGAGCCGCTTTGACCTGCAACATATCCATGAACACGTTCAGTCCCAGTTGGGCGACCACAAGGGCTACAAACGCCACCAGAACCGAAAGCCATACACTGATTCCGATGGCACGTTTCAGTCCTTGCATATCTCCTTCACCGAATTTCTGTGCCATCCGTACGGCAAAGCCTTGAGAAAAACCCTGTGCAATT
Source organism: uncultured Oscillospiraceae bacterium (assembly GCA_964583135.1). Classification (GTDB taxonomy): domain Bacteria; phylum Bacillota; class Clostridia; order Oscillospirales; family Oscillospiraceae; genus Faecousia. The sequence continues at coordinate 3,619 of CAZOVE010000021.1, forward strand.
CCCAAAAACAACCAATTAAGCCAATCCACACCACCCAGTGCTGCCAGCGCATCCATGCCAACACCTTGTCCGACAATGGCGGTGTCCACCACAGTATACAACTGCTGAAACACATTTCCTGCCATCAACGGTAACGAAAAGGTCAACAATAGTCGGGCAGGATGGCCCTGTGTCATATCCAGATGTTTCCGTTTCATCCGTTACCTCTCATAGCGTAGTGTGAAGGCGCGGTCATTGATACTTCCGTCGATATAAGTAGCTTGCCGGCTGATGATCGAAAAACCGCACTTTTTGTGCAGGGCTAAGGATCGTGTATTCTTCTTGTGAACGTGAGAATATACCACCGCATAACCCGGCAGCCGAAGCACATTCTGCACTAATTTCAGTGCAAATCCTTGCCTGCGATACTCCGGAGCCGTTTCCAATGCCTCCAGTAACCACCCGTCACGATAGGGTTCCAACCGCAACGCACTGCAGTAGCAACCATTTTCCTGCCAGATGCAATAGATGGCGCCGGGAACAGGAAAGAACTCATAGCGCAGATAATCCGCAAAGGCTTCCTCTGCCAACTGTAGCTGCCGACCGACAGATTCATCCGGCCAAAGATCCTGTGCGTTTTCCAAGTTACCCTCCACATAGACGGTCATCAATGCGGAAAAATCCAGTTCTTTCATGGAATGCACCAACAAAAGCATTGTGATTATCCCCCTCATTTTTCGACATTTTTCTGCAAAAAGTTTGGATTTTCATGGATATAGTCAGTGAATAAAGTTTCCATAACACCTGAATTTCTGCTCATATACGGAAGTTATTCACACTTTCCACAGGCTTTTCCACAGCCTATAGTTATCCATCATCCCCTCTAAAACTCCTAAATTCCACATTTTCCCCCGTACTTTTGAACATTTTCGAGAAAAAGAATGGATATTTCAGGATATTGGAATGGTGATTATACAGTATTTATATGTATACGATATTTTTCCGCAAAAAGTGTGGGAGCGCGTTGCACTCCCACACTGATTGATCACAGCGTCTCGCCAATGATCGACTTTGTGGCATAGGCATTTAGACTCATATCTGCCAAAACGCCGGCTTGATACTCAAAATAAGCCTGAGCGCCAATCATAGCGGCATTGTCACCGCACAGCTTCAGCGGTGGCATATACACCTCCGCCTCTAATTTTTCTGCCATGGACAGCAAGTCTCTACGGATGCGAGAATTTGCCGCCACACCGCCCGCAATGGCAATTCTGCGATACCCCGTTTCCTTCAGCGCCAATTCCACACGAGGCACCAGCGTATCGGATACAGCCTCCGAAAACGCTGCACAAAGACTGGGGATATCCAATTCTTCCCCCACCTGGTGAGCATGATGGATCAGATTTAGGGCGGCAGTTTTTAGCCCAGAGAAGCTCATGTTATAAGGGTTCTCTCCGGGTCTGCTTCTGGGAAGCATATATTTTTTTGCATCACCTGTGGTAGCCGCTCGATCCAATGCCGCACCACCGGGATAAGGCATTCCCAAGACCCGTGCCACTTTATCAAAACTCTCACCAGCGGCATCGTCCAAGGTCGTACCAAGGATTGTCATGTCGGTATAATCCTTCACTTCCACAATCATGGTATGCCCACCGGACACCACCAAGCATAGGAACGGTGGCTTCAAGTCAGGATATGCAATGTAATTTGCGGCAATGTGCCCACGAATGTGATGCACCGGAATCAAAGGCTTATCCATTGCCAAAGCAACAGCCTTGGCAAAATTTACACCAACCAGTACAGCGCCAATGAGCCCGGGGGCATAGGTCACTGCCACTGCATCGATATCCTGTCGCTGCAATCCGGTCCGTTCCAGTGCTTGGTCTGCAAGAGCGTAGATCGCCTCGATGTGTTTTCTCGATGCGATTTCCGGCACAACGCCACCATAAATCCTGTGCAATTCCACTTGAGATGCAATGCAGTCACACAGCACGTCCCTACCGTCTTTGACGATGGCCACAGCCGTCTCATCACAGGAGGATTCGATCGCTAAAATATTCATGAGTTCACTCCTATTCAGGAAAAATCCGAATTCTCGTCATTGGTCAAATTCCCGTCACCGGAAATCGGGATCATCTCCCCCAAATATGTAGGTTCAGGGCGGAAAATCGTCGTGGCAAAATCTTTGACTCTTGCCAGCGCTTCACGGAGGTCATTGGCCGGTTGATTCGCATAGGCACGGTAATCTGCCGCCACACCATAGGCCTCCAACCCGAGCATTCGAGCGATATAAACCGCTCGATATAGGTGGTATTGCTGTGTCACAATAATAACCTTCTGTACACCAAAGATCTCCTTTGCTCTGTACATACTTTCATAGGTAGAAAATCCGGCGTGGTCCATAAAAACATTCTCCGAGGCAACACCTGCTTCAACAGCATAGGCTTTCATAGTGCCCACCTCGTCATAATCGTTCTGACCATGATCACCGCTCATCAAGAGCTTCGGAGCAGCCTCTGCCGTATACAATTCCAAGCCACGCTTGAGACGATCCTCTAGCATATGACTGGGCACCCCTTCTTCCCACACCGCACAGCCAAGCACCAGAATGCAATCTACTTCTTCCAATTGCGCCGCTTGCCGGGTGGTGAGAACGTATCCGGAGGCCGTACCCACCACGATACCGTTGATGCCGACCACCGTTGCCACCAACAGCAATACCAAGATAAAACCGATGCACAGGATGCGCCAGAAGATCCTGCCGGGTTTATGTCGGGTCACAGTCTGAGCAATGGTTTTTCTTTGTGTGCTTTCAGGCTTCTTCGCCTTTCTTTTTTTCATGGGCTAGCTCCTTATATCTCTGATCCAATGGAAACGTCTTACGAAGGATGCGCGCATCCTCTCTGGGGTGACGATAATAATTGCGACGCAGGCCGATCTGTTGAAATCCCATGGATTCATACAGCAAGATCGCAGGTGTATTGGAGTCACGAACCTCCAATGTCAGACAGGTGTTGTCCTGCTGTACCAAAAGATTCACCAACTCCATCACCAACATACGTGCAACACCCTGACGGCGGCGATCCGGGTGAACGGCAATATTCATCATATCCGCCTCGCCCTGCACTGATTGCGAGCCTACATAACCCACAAGAATCCCATCATCAACCGCAACCAACCAGATAGACAGAGGATTCTGAAGTTCCGATGCGATGCTATTTTCACTCCAAGGATCCGAAAAGCAAAGCTGCTCCAATCGTGCCACCATGGGCACATGATCTGCCGTCATCAACTGAATCCGAATCATTTTGCATCATACCAACTTTCGCCCCATTTTGCTTCTGCCTGCAGCGGCACTTTCAGTTGTGCCACCCCTTGCATTGCACGGCTGACCAACGCAGCTACCTCTGCGGCGATCTGCTCCGGACATTCCACAATTAGTTCATCATGAACCTGCAGCAGTAGATGCGCACGGGGATCAAATGCATTAAGCGCCTCTTCCACCCGCAGCATGGCCAATTTGATCAGATCGGCAGCAGTACCCTGAATGGGCGTATTCAGCGCCATCCGCTCCGCACCGCTGCGGATATTGAAATTACTGCTCTTCAGCTCCGGCAAATACCGCTTGCGTCCGTATAATGTTTCGGTATAACCTTGCTCCCGAGCTTGTAGGACAACATTCTTCATATATTCCCTTACACCGGCATAATTGGCAAGGTAGCTGTCAATATACGCTTTAGCTTCATAACGGCTAACACCGATGTCTTCTGCCAACGAGAACTCAGAGATGCCGTAAACAATGCCGAAATTGACCGCTTTGGCATGGCGACGCTGCAGTGGAGTGACCTGTTCCGGCATTACCCCAAAGACCTGCGCTGCCGTCACGGTATGCACATCCATGCCTTCCACAAACGCCTGCTGCATCACAGCATCATCCGCAATATGCGCCAGCACGCGCAGCTCGATCTGGCTATAATCCGCATCCACCAGCACATAACCCGGTCTGGGGATAAACATTTTCCGGATTTGTGCGCCCAGATCCGTCCGCACGGGAATATTCTGCAGATTGGGATCTGTAGAAGATAATCTCCCGGTGGCCGTCACCAAATTCTGGAACGTCGTGTGGATACGGCCATCCGCTCCGATCACTGCCATCAATCCATCCGCATATGTGCTCTTCAGTTTCGTCAGCATCCTGTAATCTATAATCGCCGGAATGATCGGATGCAGTTTTTTCAGTTTTTCCAGCACATCCGCATTGGTCGAGTAGCCGGTTTTCGTTTTTTTCACCACCGGCAGGCCCAATTGTTCGAACAGAATTTCACCGAGCTGTCTGGTGGAATTGATATTAAACCGCTTACCAGCACAAGAATAAATCTGCTTTTCACAATCGTCAATACGTTGTGCCAACATCTGCCCAAATTGCTGCAGTTGCTCTTCATCGATGGCAATACCACGGTTTTCCATGCGGTAGAGCACTTTACACAATGGCAGCTCAATCTCAAAGAACAGCCGTTCCATACCGGCATTCTGCAAGGCTTCCGTTAAAATCGGCTTCAAAAGATACATTGCCTCAGCACACTGGGTGGCATCGCCGTCATCCACATCCAAGCCCAAATATCGCATGGCCAACTTAGACAGCGGATAATCCGACTGGGATGGATTCAAATCATACGCTGCCAAGGCCGTATCAAACACACACGTGCCGTATCCTACATCCATATCATCCAAGAGATGCATCGTCGCCTTAGCATCATGGAAGATCACATCCCCCACAAAACGAACACCCATGCGCACTTCTAGCGCTGTCAGAACACAAACTCCTTGCGCCCATGCAACACCGAGACTTCCGTCCGGAGCTACATACAGTGCGCAATTTTCGACAACATCCGGCATTTGGGCCACTTGCGGCAGCCGCTGTAAATCCTGCACCGGTGTCTGTGGTGAGACTGTCGCAGCACTGCGCAAATGATACTTGTCAATGAGCTTGATAAACTCTAATTTCTGGAACAGTGCATACAGCTCCGGCTTATTATAAGGTTGCACGATGGCATCCGTAGGTCGAAATTCAATGGGCGCCTCCGGCACGATGGTCGCCAATTCATAAGAAAGATAGGCATTATCCTTGGATGCAATCAGCTTATCCCGAACACCCGGTTTCATGGCACTATCTTCCAAATTGGCATAGATCCCGTCCAATGAACCGTATGTCAACAGCAAGTTGGTGGCAATCTTCGGCCCTACGCCGCTCACACCGGGAATGTTATCCGAGCTATCGCCCATCAGCGCTTTCAGATCTACCAGTTTTTTGGGTTCAAAGCCATATTCCTGCACAAAGACCTCGCGAGTATATAAGGTAGATATGGTCTGTCCAGCTTTCGTTACCACCAACTTGATATGCACATTCTCATCAATCAGTTGCAGGCTGTCACGATCACCGGTTACGACCACGCATTCCCACCCCTGCTCTGAGCAAATGCGGCCTACGGTTCCGATCACATCGTCAGCTTCCCATCCCCGGCACTCATAGATCGGGATGTTCATCGCCCGAAGCACATCCTTCATCACAGGCATTTGCTGGCGCAATTCCTCCGGCATTGCATGGCGTGTTGCCTTGTAGCCATCATAACGCAGATGTCGGAAGGTCGGGCCATGCAGGTCAAAGGCAACGCAAACTGCATCCGGCGTCTCTTCCTTCTCCATCTTTTCCAGAATATTTAAGAAACCAAAAATAGCGTGGGTGTACAACCCCTCCCGCGTGGTCAGCGGTTTGACGCCGTAAAAAGCACGATTTATAACGGAATTACCGTCTAAAATCAACAGTTTCATACTTTTCTCCACTTTGCACCCTGCGGCGTGTCGATGATCTCGATACCACGGGCTTTCAATTCATCGCGAATGCGGTCTGCCTCTGCCCAATTCTTCGCCTTCTTCGCAGCGGTACGCTGTGCCACCAAGGCATCGATCTCAGGATCGGAATTTTCGGCTTCCGCCCGAGCATTCTCTTCACGACGCTTCTGCGCATTCTGTAGCAGATCCAGACTCAGCACCTGATCAAAATCTTCCAACAATGCCAGTTTTGTAGCGTCATTACACTTTGCCTTCAAGACATCATACACCGCCGTAACGGCCAGAGAGGTATTCAGGTCACCGTTGAGCGCATTGACAAAACGGGTACGAAGCTGTTCAAAGGCCTCCCGATCCACTTCACCGCCGGGAACCAGCGTTGCGATCTTTGCGATCAGCTTTTCGTACGCTACGGCGGCATTATCCAGATTCTCCCATGTAAATACCAGATTACGACGGTAATGGCTCTGCAAGCAGAACAGGCGGTACGCCATAGGATGATAACCCTTACGCATCAGCAGGGAAACCGTCAAAAATTCGCCACTGGATTTGCTCATTTTGCCGCTATCCGTGTTCAAGTGGCGCACATGGAACCAGTAATTGCACCACTTATGCCCCAGATAGCTCTCCGACTGGGCGATCTCATTGGTATGGTGGGGAAAAGCATTATCAATACCACCGGCGTGAATATCCAGATCCTCACCCAGATGCTTCATAGAAATGCAGGAGCATTCAATATGCCAGCCGGGATAGCCAACACCCCAAGGGGATTCCCATTTCAGCGCCTGATCTTCGAATTTACTCTTGGTAAACCAGAGGACGAAATCGTTCTTGTTGCGCTTATTGGTGTCCTCTTCCACGCCTTCACGGACGCCGATTGCCAAATCTTCCTCATCGTGATCGTTGAAAACATAGTATTTTTCCAGAGTGGAGGTATCAAAATAGACATTTCCACCGGCGATATAGGCCTTTCCGGTGTCCAAAAGCTTTTGAACCATCTCAATATACTCCGAAATGCAGTTGGTTGCCGGCTCTACCACATCCGGACGGCGAATATTCAGCAGCGCACAGTCCGCAAAGAAAGCCTCCGTGTAGAATCTGGCAATATCCATGACCGTCTTATTCTCCCGGCGAGCCCCCTTGAGCATTTTATCCTCACCGGTATCGGCATCGGAAGCCAGATGGCCCACATCCGTTATATTCATGACACGGCGCACATTGTAGCCCATGTACCGCAACGCCTTCTCCAGAATATCTTCCATAATATACGTCCGCAGGTTGCCGATATGGGCGTAATGGTAGACCGTAGGGCCACAGGTGTACATCTTCACCAGTTCCGGGTTATTGGGAACAAACAGTTCCTTTTGATGAGACAAAGAATTATACAAATACATATGACATTCCTCCAAAAGGTAATAAAATACACAATATAAATGATTGTTCAGCATTCCCAATCAGGAAACAAAAAACACCTCTTGTGCCTAAAATCGGTACAAGAGGCGGCTAATTCCGCGGTTCCACTCTCATTTATCACTTGATATGCAGTTTCCGCTCCCGGACGCACTTTCACGGCACTCCCCTGCCCAAGCTCACAGCCGCCGACTCAGGCTCTCTGAAGGATCGTATTCGTTACTCTTTCCGATCAACGCAGTTATCTTTGATATTTTACCATTCTTACTATAATCTTGTCAAGCCTTCCTGCGTTGAAAACACCCCGGAATCCGAAGATTCCGGGGTGCAAATTATTGGAAGAAATTAGAAATGCTTCTTCACCATGGGTAGCGCCACAATGCTCATAACGCTGATGATCGCAGCAGCGACAGCAACGCTTAGCATGGTGTTGTCTAGCCATCCTCGCCCAACACAGCGGTGTGCACCTCAGTGACATCCACATAACCGGGGGGGCGATCGTCCAGTCGGAGAATCGAACTTGCTCAGTTCATCCTTATGCTCGTATTCGACGGTGCTGTCATCAGGCAGACTGCCGATGTAGCTACCGTCATTCACTTTTATATCAGAATGTGTAGCGCAGAATCGGATTTCTCGCTGCCTGTACCTCATCTGGTCTGCCAATTTGGGCATTGTGCGGAGACGCATGCATATAATCCGGGTCCTCGTGGGCCAGCGCATAGAGCTTGCGGAAGATCTCCGCAGCCCAATCCAAAGTCTCCTTGGATTCCGTTTCCGTGGGCTCCAGCATCAGCGCTTCGTGAACGATCAGAGGGAAGTACATCGTAGGCGGATGCATCCCGTTATCAATGAGGGTCTTCGCCACATCCAGAGCAGATACACCGGTCTCCTTCTTGAATGCCGACAGATCCAGCACGAATTCGTGCATACAGATCCGGTCAAAGGCCGGCTCAAATGTACCCTTGATCTGCGCTTGCAGGTAATTGGCATTCAGCACCGCATTCTTTGCTGCCTCGGGGATACCCTCTTTACCCAAAGTCAGAATATACGTCAGGGCCTTGATCACCACCAAGAAATTGCCGGCAAAGCTGCGGACCTGAATATGCTCGCCACCGTCCATTGTGGCCGATTTGGGCAGATAAGCCGCCAGATGTGCCTTACATCCCACGGCACCCGCACCGGGTCCACCGCCACCATGGGGTGTTGCGAAGGTCTTGTGCAGATTCAGGTGAATGCAGTCGAAGCCCATATCGCCGGGCCTGACCACGCCCATGACCGCATTCAGATTTGCGCCATCATAGTAGCACAGGCCGCCGGCTTCATGGACCAAACGGGTGATCTGCAGAATATTTTCATCAAAAATGCCAACCGTATTGGGGTTTGTAAGCATCAAGCCAGCGGTATCCTCGCCTAGCACTGCTTTCAGCGCCTCCAGATCCACACAGCCGTTGGGTGCGGAAGGAATGTTGACGATGGTATATCCGCACATGGCCGCTGTAGCAGGATTGGTACCGTGGGCGGAATCCGGAACGATGATCTTGGTACGCTTGGTGTCACCACGAGCATCATGGTATTGCTTGATCAGCAGCACACCGGTAAATTCACCGTGGGCACCGGCGGCAGGTTGGAAGGTCATATCATCCATACCGGTGATCTCACACAGCAAGTCCTTGGCCATATCCAATGCCTCTTGGCAACCTTCCACAGTATGTGTCGGAGCCAGCGGATGCACCCCGGCGAAGCCGGGCAACGCCGCCATCTCTTCATCGATGCGCGGATTGTACTTCATCGTACAAGAGCCCAACGGATAGAAGCCGCTATTGACACCGTGAACCTGCTTGTTTAACTGCGTATAGTGACGTGATACGTCCGTCTCGCTCATTTCCGGCAATCTGGGGGCGTGTTCACGCCGCAATGCATCGGGCAGCGCCACTTCTTCCACATCACATTGTGGAAGGTACTGCTGACCGCGACCGGGAACGCTCTTTTCAAAAATCAGCTTCATGCGCTCAGCACCTCCTTCACAATGGCAACGGCACGATCCAATTCTTCCTTGGAAACTTTTTCGGTGACACACCACAGTACACCACCGTCAATGGGTAAGCCGCCCAGAATATCCGCTTGCTCCAAAGCTACCAAAACTTCCTCCGCTCTGGGTAGTACCGTGACGAACTCATGGAAGTATTCACCGCTATGCGCCATGGAAACGCCGTCAATAGCGCAGAGCTGCTTCGCCAAATAATGTGACTTGGACATCGACTGCTTCGCAGCCTGCGCCATGCCCTTCGGGCCCATAGCGGCCATATACAGCCCTGCAGTCAGGGCGCACAATGCCTGATTCGAGCAGATATTGGAGCTTGCCTTCTCGCGACGAATATGCTGCTCACGCGCCTGCAAGCTCAAGACAAATGCGCGCGCCCCCTTAGAATCCACCGTCTGCCCAACGATTCGACCGGGCAGCTTGCGCATATGCTTCGCAGTTGTGGCCATAAAGCCCAGATATGGGCCGCCGTAAGCTAACGGCATACCCAACGGCTGACCTTCACCGACGGCAATATCTGCGCCACAATCTCTGGGTGTCTTCATGATCGCCAGTGCGATGGGATTACAGCCCATGATATACATTGCACCGGCTTCATGCACCGCTACGCCGATGGCTTCGGCTTCTTCAAACTGGCCATAGAAATTTGGCTGTTGAATATACACCGATGCCACCTCCGCCGTCAGCATTTGCCGCAGAGCTTCCGGGTCGGTTTTTCCGTTCTTGACTGGTACGATCCGCAGTTCATCACCGGTACCGTAACAGTAAGTACGGACGGTATTGATGGTATCCGGATGGGCTGCGCCGGAGATCAATGTCACACGACGTTTACGATCCCGGCACATTGCAGCGGCTTCCGCCGCAGCAGTAGCACCATCATAGACAGAGGCATTGGAAACATCCATGCCAGTCAACTCGCAGATCGCCGTTTGATACTCAAAAATCGACTGCAGAATACCCTGACTCATCTCCGCCTGATAGGGCGTATACGCCGTCAGGAACTCTTCTTTGGCAGGGATATACTTTACGATACTGGGAATGTAGTGATCATAAGCACCCGCACCACGTAGCACCGTGGCAAACACATGGTTTTTGCCAGCCATGGCGCTGACCGTGCGGCTCACTTCCAATTCGCTCAAGCCTTCGGGAATTTGCAACGCACCTTCTTCCAGATACATTGCACCGGGTACATCCCGGTACAAGTCCCGATAGCACTCCACACCCACAGTACGCAACATTTGCAACCGTTCTTCCGGAGTGGAAGGGATGTAGCCGGCCATAATCAGCCCTCCTCAGCGCAGTGGGCTTCGTACTCTGCAGCGGTCAGCAGATCTTCCTCGCCGGTCACTTCCTCCACCTTGATGATCCATGCACCATAGGGATCTTCGTTCAGCATTTCGGGAGCATCTTCCAAACTCTCGTTGACAGCGCAAACCACCCCCGTCACAGGGCTGATCAAGTCGGAAACAGCCTTTACTGACTCCACATCGCCAAAGCTCTCTCCGGCGATGACCTGATCACCCACAGCAGGCAGGCTAATAAACACCACATCACCCAGCGCATCCTGCGCAAAATCGGATATACCCACGACAGCAACATCATCCTCATACTTGACCCACTCATGGGACTTGGCATACTTCAGATCATTGGGATAGCTCATAATTTGTTCCTCCAGTTTATTATAAAATGTTTTTTATCAAATTTCAGATCACAGCCCGGCCATAGGGCGGTTGGCTCTGATCCATATGCTTGCTGACCACCACGGCCTGCAACCGCTTACCACGAACATCGATCTGCAGGGCATCCCCCAGAGAGATCTCGCTGTCAATGTAGGCAAAGCCGAGCGATCGCTTTCCGGTGGTATCGAGAATATTTCCTTCCTCGTCAAAATGATAGTAAGGCACCATCGTACCGCTGGTGACCCAGCCTACATGAACACCATCCCGGTAAATATCCATTCCGGCACGCATCACTCCTCGATCCACCAGCGCAATGGGTACCACCTTTTTGGCAGTACCGTTCTCTTTTTGTGCCTTCAGCAGCTCTTTTGCTACAAAGTCACCCTTTTCGTCCTTGAAACTGACAGCAAATCTGGCCAAAGACACGGCAAAGATCGGAATCTCGGCGCCGCCATGATCCTCTCCCATTTCGTGTCCGTACAACGGCAGCCCAGCCTCCAGACGCAGGGTGTCCCGGGCACCCAAACCGGTCGGTGCTGCGCCTAGCTCGATCAATCGATCCCACAGCCAACGTACGTCTTTCGCATCGATAAACAGTTCCCAGCCAATGGGATCGCCGGTGTAGCCGGTTCTGGAAACCCGAACCATATGACCCTCCATCTGCAGTTCGTTCAGATCGTTCTTTCTTGGGCCGGAGATTTCTGCGCCGCCGGAGAGAATCTTCAGGATCTGCTCCGCTTCAGGACCCTGCACCGCAATGGACGAATAAGTGTCGGTAATATTCGTGATGCTGCAATCGTAATCCGGCAGATATTTGGCAAAATGAGCCAAATCTTTATCGGTATTGGATGCGTTGACGATGAGCATATACTGGTCATTCTCAAACATATATAGATACGCATCATCCACTGCTCCGCCAGTCTCGCTGGGGATCATGCAATACTGGGCGCGTCCGGGTACCAGCGCCACAACATTACTTGTTAACACCTTCTGCAGAAATGCCACACGCTCAGGACCTTCCACAATCAGCCTCCCCATATGGCTCACATCAAAAATGCCGCACTTTTTGCGGTCATACAGATGTTCGCTCACGATGCCAACAGGATACTGAATGGGCATTTCCCAACCTCCAAAATCCACCATCGTAGCACCTGCTGCTACATGGGCATCATATAGTGGGGTTCGCTTGAGTTCAGACATATGATTCTCTCCTTTTCAGTTCAAATTTACCTACAAAAAAGCGCAAAGTGCCTAACACACTTTGCGCCTCTGCCAAAACAACCTGAGAGATTCCCTGCAAAGCGCAGGTTGCACCTTCGGCGTGGAAAAACCACTCTACAGAGTTTCGTCATGGCTCGGTCCTTTTGCCTGAGAGTTTTCGCATGCCCCTTCGGCGGCGACAAACAGCCGTTCTCTCCCGAGCCAATCATCCGATACGATTCGGTTGTATCTATAGGCAGAATAACACAATTTGTAGGATGTGTCAAGCGTATAATAGTATTTTTTGCACAAATCTGCAATCCTCTACCACAGAATTTGTTGAACTGTGTCATTGACTTTTATTGGAAATCCGTTATACTGAAACCATACAAACAACATAAACAAAGGAGCATCTGCCATGTACGGAAACTTTCTGGATACCATCGGCTTTGTTGCCGATTTTGACCCCGTTGTCGCCGAAATGATGGAGCGTGAGTTGGTGCGTCAGCGTGACGGCCTTGAGTTGATCGCATCGGAAAATCTGGCCTCCCCTGCTGTTATTGCCGCTATGGGAACCATTTTGACCAACAAATACGCAGAAGGTCTGCCCGGCAAGCGCTATTACGGTGGTTGCCAGTATGTGGACGAGCTGGAGCAACTGTGCATCGACCGGGCAAAGGCACTTTTCGGTGCTGAGTTTGCCAACGTACAGCCCCATTCCGGTGCGCAAGCCAATATGGCGGTGCAGCTTGCCCTACTACAGCCCGGTGATACCCTGATGGGCATGAGCCTTGCCAACGGCGGTCACCTATCTCATGGTAGCCCCGCCAACATTTCCGGTAAGTATTACAATGCCATTTCTTATGATGTTGATCACACTACGGGACTACTAGATTACGATCAGATTCGAGATCTGGCAAAAAAACATCAGCCCAAGCTACTCATCGCTGGCGCATCCGCCTATCCCCGTGCCATTGACTTCAGTATTTTTGCCGATATCGCCCACGAGGTCGGTGCTGTACTGATGGTCGATATGGCCCACATTGCCGGTCTGGTAGCCGGCGGCGTGCATCAAAGTCCCATTCCCTATGCCGATATTGTGACCACCACCACGCATAAGACCCTACGCGGTCCCAGAGGCGGTCTGATCATGGGCAAGGAAGAATACATGAAGCGCATCAACTCCGCCGTATTCCCCGGTACGCAGGGTGGTCCCTTGGAACACATCATTGCTGCGAAGGCAGTCTGCTTCGGTGAAGCCATGAGCGATCATTTCAAGCAATACGCACGCCGCATCGTACTCAATGCCCAAGCCATGGCAGCTGGACTGTTAGACGAAGGCTTCGACTTGATCACCGGCGGCACAGACAACCACCTGATACTGGCTGACCTACGTCCTTTGGGCATCACTGGCTTGGAACTGCAGACCCGTTGCGATGCAAACCATATGACGCTGAATAAGAACGCAATCCCCGGCGATCCGCAGAAACCTTCCGTAACCAGCGGCGTACGCATCGGCACCGCTGCCGTCACTACCAGAGGACTGCAGGAAGAGGATATGCGCACCATCGCCCGTTGCATCGGCATGACCGCCCGGGATTTCGAAGGAACGACCCAAACGGTGCAGCAGATCGTCCATGCCCTCTGTGAAAAATATCCCCTTTACGAATAAGACACAACCCGGCTCACCAAAGAGCCGGGTTTTTCTTATAGATCATAGAGATGCTTTCCAAACCGATCAAACACCGCTTCGCCGTTGGTCAGAACATGATCCTCTCCGCTGAGAATGGCTCGACAATAGTCCTCAATACTCGTCAGCCTGCGCTTGAAAGCCACACCACCACCTAGCAAGTGCTTAGAGTGAATATCCGATCCTGCTGTCATCGGTAGACCATGTGCACAGGCAAATGCAATTGCCTCTTTGTCGTATTCTGGCCGGCGGTGAGAACCAGCACGGGTATTGGAATGGGTCGCATTGATGCCTTCTACACCGTCCACCAGCTCCGGGAACAGCAAAATATCCGGAATGTAAGAAGCCTTTCGGAAGGGATGTGCGTGGATCACCATAGCTCCGGCAGAACGTACCATGCGGATATGCTCTTCAATGCGGTGGGTCTGTAGCTGCGGATGCCGCTTCATCCATTGCGGCGTGATGCCATAAACCAGAAATTCCGTCCCACGGAAGCCAGCCTCATAACCGAAAAATACATCAAAGTCCGTATATTGATCGGCGTATTCCAACGCACTGTAATAGCCGGTACAGAATTCCTCGACCCAGCTTTCCCAATCCAGTGTGGGGTCTACGCAAGTATTCCCTCCCCAATTGTGGTCCGTAACGATGATACCGCTGTAACCTGCATGATGGGCCGCCTCCGCCATTTCATAGCCGGAATTCCATGCACAGGCACTTGCCTGATTGGTATGTAGATGGGTCTCGTACAAATATGGATAGTCTTGAATCGTCATACTTTCCGCTCCTTGCTCATGCTATCTCATATTATACGCATCTTTACCCTATGTTGCAAGTCATTTTGGCAAATCAGGCAAGATCCCCACGATCTGCCGGTCATCAATTTCCTTTGAATTGCAAAAGCAAATATTGACAATACAAAGTCCATCCTTTATACTGTATTTGGTTAAATAGCATAAAACTCAATACTATAATAAAGGATTAGGTGATTCACATGTACATGGATGATTACAAGCGCTGGCTTTCTACCGAGTTAGAAGACCCTGCGCTGAGCGCTGAACTGCAGAACATCGAGGGCAACGAGGATGAAATCAAGGATCGTTTCGCCGTGGCATTGAAGTTCGGTACCGCCGGTCTTCGGGGTGTTCTGGGTGCGGGCTCGAATCGTATGAATATTTACGTTGTCCGTCAGGCCACACAAGGTTTGGCCAACTGGGTCAAGCAGCAAGGTGGCAATCAGCTCGTGGCCATTTCCTATGATAGTCGCATCAATTCCGATGTCTTTGCCAAAAATGCCGCCTGCGTATTGGCTGCCAACGGCATTCAAGTTCGAATTTATGATGCGTTGATGCCCGTCCCCGCCCTTTCCTTCGCTACTCGCTACTACGGCGCCAATGCCGGAATTATGGTCACCGCTTCCCATAACCCCGCCAAGTACAACGGCTACAAGGCATACGGTCCGGACGGTTGTCAAATGACTGACGATGCTGCTGCCGTTGTCTATGCACAGATTCAAAATACAGACATTCTCACCGGTGCCAAGTTGATGTCCTTTGAGGATGGTATTGCGCAGGGCTTGATCCAGTATGTCGGTGACGATTGCAAAGAAGGTCTGTATGATGCCATCAAGGCTTGTCAGGTTCGTCCGGGTCTGTGTAAAACTGCCGGTCTAAAGCTAGTCTACTCTCCTCTAAACGGCTCCGGTCTGGTACCCGTTACCAAAATTCTTGCAGATATCGGCATTGATGACATTACCATCGTCCCCGAGCAGCAGTATCCCGATGGCAATTTCCCCACCTGCCCCTATCCCAACCCCGAGATTTTCGAGGCTCTGCGGCTGGGTCTGGAGTTGGCAAAGGCACAGGGTGCCGATCTAATGTTGGCCACCGACCCCGATGCCGACCGCGTTGGCATCGCCATGAAGTGCCCTGACGGCTCCTATGAACTGGTCAGCGGCAACGAAGTGGGCGTTCTGTTGTTAGACTACATCTGCCAAGGCCGCATTGAAAAGGGCACCATGCCCAAGGACCCCGTAGCTGTCAAAAGTCTGGTTTCCACACCCTTGGCCGATGCCGTTGCCGCCAACTATGGCGTGGAAATGCGCAATGTGCTGACCGGCTTCAAGTGGATCGGCGATCAGATCGCAGGTCTGGAAGCTGCCGGTGAAGTGGAGCGCTTCATTCTGGGCTTCGAGGAAAGCTACGGCTATCTGGCCGGTCCCTATGTCCGGGATAAAGATGCCGTAGTCGCATCCATGCTCATCTGCGAGATGGCCGCTTATTACCGTAGCATCGGTTCTTCCGTCAAGGAGCGTTTGGAAGCCATCTATGCGAAGTATGGTCGCTATTTAAACAAAGTGGACTCTTTCGAGTTCCCGGGCTTGAGTGGCATGGATAAGATGACTGGCATCATGGCCTCCCTGCGGACTGCCCCCCCTGCCGAAATCGGCGGCTACAAGGTAGTCAAAGTCGTGGATTACAAAAAGACCGAAGAAACCGGTTTGCCCAGTGCCAATGTGCTGGTTTACACGTTGGAAGGTGGCGCTACCGTCATCGTCCGTCCCTCCGGTACAGAGCCCAAGATCAAAACCTACTTCACCACTTTGGGCAAAGATCTTGCCGAAGCACAAGCCCAGAAGGATGTGCTGGCTGCAGCCTTGAAGCCCATTCTCGCTTAATGCGCTCCGGTGGATACTTCCAGGGTACATTGATCCTTTCTGCAACGGATTTGAATACTAGCCATTCATTTCCATCCTCGTAAAATATGGGGCGTGCCATATCCGGCACGCCCCATTCGTTATGCAAGGAAAAATTCGTAATTCTCGTATTTCAGCCGATCGCCGGTGTCGATCCCACAGGGCAATAATGCCAATGCGACCTCTGTCTCCACGCCGGTAGCATCATATTTCACCAAAGCATAATCACCACAAATTTCCACTACGGTACAGTACATGATTTCCTCCGTTATTGTCCCGAATTACCAGTCATCTCTTGCTGTTTTTCCGCTCTCTTCTGTAGTCTTTGTGCCTTCTTTTCCTTCCGCTTTTCTTTGAATTTCGATGTCAGCTCCGGTGGATGATCTCGTAGCTTGTCGGGATCGATTCCCTTCGCTGCCAGCCGATTATTTGTGATCTCCCGCGCCAAAGCATACATCACCGATGCCAGCGGGATCATTAGTAGCATTCCGCCGATACCCATCAAATCGCCACCAACGGCAACCGCCACCAGCACCCACATGCCAGGCAAGCCAATGGAAGAACCGACAACCCTCGGATAGATCAGATTGCCTTCGATTTGCTGCAAGATCAAGAACATGACAACAAACCAGAACGCAAGGACCGGATTTTGCACCAAAATGAAGAACGCACCCAGTACACATCCGACAAATGCGCCCACGATCGGCACGAGTGCCGTGACTGCAATGACCACGCTGATCAGTGGCATAAACGGCATCCCAAAAATCGGCATCGTCACTGCAAACATACTACCCAGAATCAACGCCTCTAAACACTGTCCGGACAAGAACCGTGAAAACGTTGCATTCGTCATGCGCAAAATGCGGATGATTTCATCGCTGACCTTTTCGGGAAGAAAAGAATACAGGATCCGCCTACCCTGCCGCGCCAGAATTTCTTTGCGTGCCAAACAGTAAATGCCAAAAACCAGGCTCAAGACACCGTTAAAAATACCGGTCGAAAAACTGACTACTGCACCCAGCACCTTGTCTACCATATCGGTCAGGCTACTACTCATCCAGCTTAGGATCCTTTGCAACCACTCCGACCAATTTACGGTTTCAAAATCCGTATTATCCGCCAACCATTTCTGCAGATCCGGATGTTCCTCCACAAATTCCACCGCAGATTCATAAACACGTCTGAAAAAGTCCGGCAGTACCGCCACCAAAGATTCCACCGTATCCACCACTTGCGGAATCACCAGCCACACCACAGCCGTCAACACCACGAGCACCGCTACAAAAGTCAAAAGAATTCCCAAACCGCGACGGATGCTGTCTTTTTTGATACCATTGAGGCATTTTTCGATGGCGCGCATCGGCACATTCAACACAAATGCCAATGCTGCACCCACGCCAAAGGGTGCAAATATTTTCCATATCCCACCAAGAATTGCATTCACCCGTTCCGGCGAATGCAGTAACCAGTACAGCAGGATGCAACCCGCCACACCGAGAATCACCTGACGGATGGTCTTTTTATCAATGGTCACGAAGATCCCTCCCTTTCGACTTTCATTATACATCTTTTCCCGGAAAACAAAATAAAAAAATTGTGAATAATTTCTTTCATTCTATTCCTCTTTTCTCTGTGTGTCAAGTCACCTAGGCATATTCCCGAATACGGATGCATAAGTTTTCATGGCAACACAGCATCGGAGGGGAGAGTATGACAGACACGATCGAACAAAGAGCCTGCCAACTGGCTGTGTACATGATTGAAACCGGTGCAACGGTTCGCTCCGCTGCCCGGCATTTCGGAATTTCCAAATCCACGGTCCATAAAGACCTGTCCCAGAGGCTTCCGCAATGCAACATGATCCTCTATGAACAGGTTCGTCAGGTCTTGGAACTCAACAAGCAGGAGCGCCACATCCGTGGTGGTATGGCCACCCGAAGAAAGTACAGAGGCGAAGAATAATGTAAGGGCGCGGTTTCTCCGCGCCCTTATTGTTACAGATCATCCGCATCCTGCACAGGCTTTTCCATCGGTTCCTTGGGTACACCGGTATAACTACCCATGGGGTCGGCATTATACAGACCAAAGGTATTCAGATCCCCCATCAGCGGTGGATAAACCGTCACTTTTCTTGCCAGTTTGTCCTTTTTCATGGTTTGACTCCTTCCCTGTTTTATGGTATGATACCCAAAAGGAGGCATATTATGTTTGATATCACTCTCATCTGTATGGGAAAGTTGAAGGAGAGGTTTTATTTATCCGCAGCTGAGGAATATGCCAAGCGACTCAAAGGTTACTGTAGCTTTCACTTATTGGAACTGCCTGAGTACCGCCTTCCGGATGAACCTTCCCCTGCGCAGATCGCTGCCGGGCTCGAAAAAGAGGCCGACACCATTCTATCGCACATTCCCAAAGGCAGTTGGTTCTGTGTTCTCACCCCAGAAGGTAAAGAATGCAGCAGCGAAGCCTTTGCCGCCAAACTTCGGGATGTAAAACTCTCTGGTAAAAGCAGCGCTTGTTTTCTCATCGGTTCCTCTTTTGGCATCGCTCCACGGATCAAAACTTTTGCAGATTTCCAATTATCCATGGGGCCCATGACTTTCCCGCACCATCTTGCCCGCATCATGGTGCTCGAACAACTTTACCGTGCCGAGGCCATTCAAGCAGGCAGCAAATACCACAAATAATGCAATGCGCAAAACCACACTTCCAAGGAAGTGTGGTTTTCGTGATTCATATCTGTTCCAGTTTGATGGTATTGGTATTACCCGTTTCCGACGGTACTGGACCGCCCGTCAGGATCACATTATCACCGGGTTGCAGTTTCAATGCATCCCGTGCGCTGATCTTGGCATAATAAAACATCACATCCATGCTGGGAAACTGCTCTGCCATCACCGGCGTCACGCCCCAACTCATGGATAAACGACGCCAGATTTTGCGATCCACCGTCATACCAATGATATCCACCGGTGTACGGAAGCGACTTACCAGCATCGCCGTCTTGCCGGACTTCGAACATACCACGATCGCCTTGGCATTCACATCCATGGCCATTGCACATACAGCATGAGAAATACAATCGAGATTATCCTTGCCGCAGAAATCCGTAGCCAAAAAACGCTGCCGGTAATCATTATGCTGCTCGGTATACTCTGCGATTTGTGCCATTGCCATCACCGCTTCCACAGGATATCGCCCCGCAGCAGATTCACCGGAGAGCATCACACAGGAGGTACCGTCATATACCGCATTGGCTACGTCGGAGATCTCAGCCCGGGTGGGTCTGGGATTTTGGATCATCGACTCCAGCATTTCCGTGGCAGTAATGACCCGTTTGCCCAACATACGGCACTTGCGCGTCAACTCTTTCTGCACCGAGGGTACTTCCACAAAGGGAATCTCCACACCCAGATCCCCTCGGGCGATCATAATACCGCTACATACGGTGCAAATTTCCTCAACGTGATCCACGCCAGCTCTATTTTCGATTTTGGCGATGATCTCGATGTCCTCACCGCCATTTTCATCCAAAAGCTGCCGGACATCCAGAACATCCTGCTTGCCGGAAACGAAAGAGGCAGCCACAAAATCCACACCTTGCGCAATGCCAAACAAAATATCCGACCGGTCCTGTTCCGACAAGTAGGGGCCGGACATTACCTTGTTTGGAAAAGACATACTCTTACGGTTGCTTAAGGTACCACCTACCAGACATATACAGTGGATCTCGCTACCCACGACCTGCTGCACTTGAAATTTCACCATGCCGTTATTCACCGTCACAATGTTACCCGGTACCAGATCCCGATTCAGTTCCTTATAATTCACGCTGACACGAGTCGCATCCCCGATCACATCCTCGACGGTAAAGATAAAGTCCGCACCTTCGGCAATCGTCACGGAACCTTCCGCAAAGGTACCGATGCGATACTCCGGCCCCTTAGTGTCTAACATAATGGCAATCGGCAAATCCAGTTTCTCCCGCACTCGCTTGATCAGTGCGATCTTGGCACAGTGTTCCTCATGGGTACCATGGGAGAAATTCAACCGTGCCACATTCATACCAGCAAGACACATTTGCGTCAGGATCGCCTCATTCTCGCTGGCAGGACCAATGGTAC
Organism: uncultured Oscillospiraceae bacterium; assembly: GCA_964583135.1. GTDB lineage: Bacteria > Bacillota > Clostridia > Oscillospirales > Oscillospiraceae > Faecousia. The sequence goes on from CAZOVE010000021.1 coordinate 24,284, forward strand.
AGATAATCTTTGTCTTTCGCATCGCTGCAACCTCCTGTGTTGATTGCCACTATTGTACCGCAAAAAAGCCATTTCTGTCAATACACAAGGCGCACATCATACTGCCGCAACCAGCAATCGATCTGTAGCAAATAGCATATAGTTTGAGGTACTTTCATGAGTTGACCATACCACGGCCAAGCATATTCTGACTGCAGTAGCTTGCGTGCGGCTTCTCGATCCACCAAGTCAAACAGCGGTGCATCCGGCTGCGCCAACAGCGCCTCTAAGCGCGCACTGACAAGACGTAAATACGCCGGATCGAAGGTCTTGGGATAGGGACTTTTCTTACGCCACAGCACTTCCTCCGGCAGCAGCCCTACCATTGCCTGTCGCAACAAGCCCTTTTCCTTACCTCCATGATATTTCATCTCCCACGGGATCCCATACAGATACTCAGCAATACGGTGATCGCAGAAAGGTACCCGCACCTCCAGACTGGAGTACATACTCATCCGATCCTTCCGGTCTAGCAACGTCTGCATAAACCAGCGGGTGTTCAGGTTCACCATTTCCTTCATTCGGCGCTCCTGAGGGGATGTTCCGGGCAATATGTCACTTTCCGCACAAGTGCGCTCATATCGGGAACGGACAAAATCCTCTGCATGGATCCGCTCCCGCAGGTCGGGGTGCATCATGCTGCGCCGTTGCTGCGTATTCTGCGCCCAAGGAAACCCCATTCTGTCTCGAACCTGCGGGTCGGTATACCACGGATAGCCACCGAAGATTTCGTCGGCACATTCTCCGGAAACCGCCACGGTCACCTGCTCCCGGATCTGCTTACAAAAAGCCAACAACGACATATCTACATCTGCCATTCCCGGCAGATCCCGGGCAGTCACCGATTCTTCCAACACATCCACCAATTCCTGTGCTGTCAGGATGCTCCAATGATGCTCTGTCTGCAAATGCGATTGCATCAAGCGAATATAGTATCCATCCGCATTGGGTTGAAACTTATTGGGCACGAAATAGCGGTCGTTGCCAACGTAATCCACCGAAAAAGTCTGTAGCGGTATCCCCTGTCGTGTCATTTCACGAGCGCTGATTGCGGTGATGATACTCGAATCCAACCCGCCGGACAAAAACGTACCGATGGGTACATCCGAGACCAGTTGCCGACGGACGGCGTCAAAGACCAGACAGCGCACCTGTTCCAAAGTTTCTTCAAAGCTTTCCCGATGCTCCCGGTCCATTAGTCTCCAATAGCGATGGATCTGCAGATGCCCCTCTTCATACCAACCGTAGCACCCCGGTTCCAGTTCTTCGATCCCCCGGAACACGCCGCTGCCCGGGCTACGTCCCGGACCCAACAGTAAAATTTCCGCAGCTCCCTGACGATCTAGCTCCGCATCTACGGTAGGATAGCGCAAAATTGTCTTAATTTCCGATGCAAAAAGCAAACCGCCTTCATGTCTCTTGAAAAATAGCGGCTTTACCCCCATCCGATCCCGGGCTAGAAACAAGCGTCCCGATTCTTTTTGCCAAACAGCAAAAGCAAAAATACCATTGAGCCGTTCAAGACATTGCTCTTTCCATTGTACAAAGGCGTGAAGCAACACCTCCGTGTCCGAGTGTCCGTAAAAATGATGTCCCAAATCTTCCAATTCTCGACGCAACTGGGACGTATTGTACAGTTCTCCGTTGTAAACTATCACCCAATGCATTCCGCCTTGGTCAAGCGCCATAGGCTGTGCGCCACCGGCCGGATCGATCACCGCCAGGCGACTGTGCAGTAATGTGCACTGCCCATCGCTGTAAATCCCGTGCGCATCCGGTCCTCGCCGCTCCATCGTTTTGTGCATCGACTGTGCCGTGGTTTCTTCACAGCACAACCCCAAAATTCCTGCGATCGCACACATATTGTTCCTCCTTTCCATCTTGCCATTCTATGCGCAATGCAGGAAAAAAGACTCCTTCATGTGCAAAATCGCCGTGGGGTAAATCCCACGGCGATTTTCTGTATTTTATTCTTCCATGATCGCCCAAACACGAACCGGCAAACCCGTTGCGCCCTCCAGTCTTGCCCATGCAGCCACCAAAATGGCACCGGCAGCCGGCACCTGATCCAGATTGCGCAGCACTTCGATCTGCAACTTACCCTTGGCCAATACATAGCGCTCACAAGCCAAGTCCCCGGCTTCCACTGCCAGCATGGACGCATCGGTATCCAACGTCTCATGACCATTTGCAGCAGCATTGCGAACTTCGTAGATATATTTCAATGCCTCCATGGACCAACCGGGGCAATGCTCGCCACCCTCTTCATCCAGATTAGAAAAAGCATTCATATCCGGCCAACGCTTGTACCAATCCGTACGCAGCGCCACAAATGCGCCATCCGGAATCGGGCCGTACTTGGCTTCGTAGTCCATGATATCCTGAGCGGTAACAGCATAATGCACATCCTGCGCCACCTTGTCAGTAACATCGATCACGCACAAAGGATACATCATGTCACGGACACCATACTGCTCAGACAGCGCACCGTCCTTAATAAAATGGCCAGGAAAATCGATATGTGTACCAAACTGACCGGGGAATTTGAAGGTTTGGATCAGACAATCTAGCATAGGATTACCCCAATCGTAGACCACGGGGCCAATGTCCACACTGCCATCGGGAATGCCGGCCCAATAGGGGCTGTCATTGTTCATAGAGTGAGACAGTTCCACCCAGCGGCATTTTTGAAGGGTTTCCAGTTGATTCCACAGATTGTACATAATGCTTCCTCCCATAATTGAAATGTTTTCTCAGATATTGTAACAGAAATAGCAATCGTTCGTCAACCCTATTTCTGCATAGCTTCTCCTACCATGATGCCCCTAAAAGCAAACCCCGGCGGTGCGCAGATGCCAACACCGCCGGGGCAAGATATCACTTTTCGTGCATAGCATAACCACCTGTTTGACGGTCGGTTGTGCTTTTATTCGCAAGAATACTGAATGTAAAGGTATCCTTGCGTTACTTGGTCACCGTTTTCTGTTTCGTAAGAGATGCGGTAAGTACCGTCGGCGATCTCGGTTTCGTCTCCTGCGAGCGCTGTATATGTGTCACCGGACATAACCTCTATGATGTCCGAGGGGGTACCGTATTCAAACGCCTTTGTGGATACGAGCGTCTTGAATTCCTCATAGCCGATGCGGCCTTCGGTTGTCAGAGTTACTTCAAAATCTGTTGCCTGCGCATAGGTAAGCGTAAGTGTGTCATTTCCGCTCTTTACCGCCGACACG
>CAZOVE010000022.1:0-26220 GCA_964583135.1 uncultured Oscillospiraceae bacterium
GACAACTGGGGCGATTTGCTCACCATCTATGACGGAAAGAGCATCACCTACGACGTCATTGGCAATCCCTTGACCTACGACGGTTGGACATTCACATGGGAACACGGCCGGGAACTGGCTTCCATGGCAAAGGGTGGCACCACTTGGACTTTTACCTACGACGCCAACGGAATGCGCACCCAGAGAACCAACGGCACCACGACTTACAAGTACATCTACATCGGCGGTCAATTGACCCAGTTAACAGTAGGCGGTAATAAGCTGCTCTTAGCCTATGATGCCAATGGCACGCCCCTCGCAGTAACTTACAATGGTACTGCATATTACTACGTCACAAACTTGCAAGGCGATGTAGTTGCCATCCTGAATACCTCTGGCACGGCAGTCGTAACATATTCTTACGACGCATGGGGCAACTTGCTTTCCACCGGCGGTAGCATGGCAAGCACTTTGGGACAGCAGAACCCCTTGCGCTACCGTGGCTATATTTACGATAGCGAGACTGGACTCTACTATGTATCTAGCCGTTATTACGATCCTGAGATCGGTCGGTGGATAAATGCAGATTGGCAAATATCTGGCGTTGGTGGAGATATAAGAGGATATAATCTATTTGCTTATTGTTTCAATAATCCGGTTAATATGATTGACCCAACTGGTAATTGGCCGTCTTGGGGACAGGTATTTGCGGCCGTAGCAACTGTGGCTGTGGCGGCTGTATTTGTCGCCGCAGTAGTCGCATCGGCAGGCGCGGTTGGTGTTGCTGCCGGCATCGCCGCAGCAAGTATAGGCGCAACTGGTACTATGGTAAGTGCAGCAATTACTGTTGGAACTGTTGGTACTTATGCTGTGGCCGCAGGAATAGGTGTTTGCTCTTTGAGTAATGCAGGTGAGATCCTTACTGGAACGAATGTTATACGTGATGGATTAATGGGAGGGAGCCAAGACGCTTATGACACTGTCCAAACGGCACTAAATATTGCTGGCGGAGGGGCAATGATAATCGGGCAAACGAATCCTGGCGTTACAGGAAATGCTGCCAAACCAAGTCAAAATGCACAAACAGTACATAAAGTTCCTACAACTGGCACTCCCAACACTTCGTTTGATAAAATTTACAGTGGAAATAGCGGTGGTTTCCAAAGGACATATTACGATTTTAGAGGAAATATGAGTTTACAAATAGACTTTACGACCCATAGCAATCCTTTGGAGCACAGCAATCCGCATTTGCATACATTTTGGTTCGGGCAAAGACAGCCACAGAGTAATCTTTGGTATTTGGAGTGAAGAATATGACAATACAAGAAGTCGAGATTCATTTAAGAAAGCACTTTTTCTTGGTATTCAGGTATAATTCCAAATTCTACTCGCTCAAGAGAATTCAATCCTTGTTTTGTTCCCAATATAGCTTGATTGCCACAGATATGCAACCTTATTATCGAAATTCATTAGAGGAACTGTGTGAGCAAGTTTATATTTGTAATGACACCCTACTAATTGAAGCCATCAGACATATTGAAATTCCTGAATTGAATGATCCTTCTTGGGAAACATACGAAGCAGTTAGACATAGCGCTATAGTATATGGGAACGAAATTCGTTTTTCATATCATGGAAAAAGCTATTGGATTGCACATACCAGTGATGGGTTATCTCATTTAAGTGATGGATTAGGAAACACTCAAAGGTTCAACTCTTGTCGTGACTTGTTTGAGGATGCACGCATTGATGGCAGTACCCTTGAGAGCATATGGGAAAAAGTAGTTGTGGATGCTTGTTAAATCCAAGTGTATTTTTGATCATGCCAGCAAGCACCGCCTTTCGGGACAAAAGGCGATGCTATGCTGGCGCAGCATGTGTATACGGATAACAGCGATCGGAATCTGGAGAAACTTATTTACAACAATGATGGCGTAGATAGTTTTACATCCGTAGATGACGACAACCGGATCACAAAGGTAGCCTACGCCTTGGCATCCCAGTCTTATGTTTACAATGCGTATGGGCGGATCGAGAGCCTGACCACCAAGCACAATAGCACCACGGTGCTGACCGAGACGCTAGGGTATCAGGGGCAGTCCACGCAGGTGGCGACCTACACCGCCGATGCGGCCAATTACGACAAGACGTGGACGTACACCTACGATGATAATGGGAACATTCTCTCTGTCAGCGATGGCGTTTACACCACTTCTTACCAGTATGACAGCGCCAACCAGCTAATCCGGGAAAACAACCAAGCCGGTGGATTTACCTATGTTTGGGTCTACGATGACGCAGGCAATATCGTTGTTCGGGAAGAGTATCCCTATACCACCGGTACAGTGGGACCCGTTTTAGACGCCCTCTACTATACCTATGGCAATTCCAACTGGGGTGACCAACTGACGGGATATGACGGAATGCTCATTACCTACGATACCATTGGCAATCCGTTGAGCTACTTGGGGTGGACATTTAATTGGGAACAAGGCAGACAACTGGCTTCCATGAGCAAGAGTGGCACCACTTGGACATTCACCTATGACGCCAGTGGCCTTCGCACTCAGCGGACGAAGGGGACGAACATTTACCGGTACACCTACCACGGCTCCCAACTGACCCACATGACTTACAACGGCACCGCATTGCATTTCTCCTACGATGTCAATGGGTATCCCCTTTCCTTGGTCTACGGTGGGAATACCTACTATTATGCAACGAATCTGCAAGGCGATGTGGTGGCGATTCTGGATAGCACCGGTGCCGCCGTGGTCACTTACACCTATGATGCTTGGGGTAAGCCACTTACGACGGTAGACAACACCAGTTTCGGCCTTGGCGACCTGAACCCTCTGCGCTACCGTGGCTATGTCTATGACCATGAAACCGGGCTGTATTACCTCCAATACCGCTACTATAACCCCGAGTGGGGTAGATTTCTCAATGCCGATAGTCAGCTATCCACAGGGGATTTTTCTGGCCTGAATCTATTTACTTATTGTGGTAACAATCCGGTGAACCGAGTCGATCCAACCGGTCAAGATTGGTGGCATTGGGCAATCGGTGCGGCTATCGTGGTTGGATTTGGAATAGCGACAGTAGTGACATGTGGCGGATTTGCCGCCGCCGTAACTGCTGTTGGACTGGTTAGCAGTGGCGTCGCACTAACATCTGCTACTGCAACAGCCGTTACTATGGGATTTATTGGTTCTGCCTCGATTTATGGTGTAGCCGTACTATCCGCTGCATCAAATTCCAGCTCTTTGCAGGATTTTGCGAATCAAGGGAACTGGGGCACCGTTATAGGCACAGCGCTTGGTGCAGGGTTTGGCTTTGTGGATGGATACACTATGTATCGTTCACAGGCCGCTCAATACCAAAATGCATATAACTATAGCGGGGGAAAAAACGAAAGCTATACACAAAAACGTGGTTGGACAGATCAAAGCATTCGACATGCCATACAAAACGGGCGACAAGGAACAACTACGAATAGAGCAGGAGAGGCGTGTACTGCGTATGGATATCCAGGAATCGACAATCAATATGTTGTTATTAACAATTCGACGCGAAGCATTGTGCAGGTCAGTAATTTAAATGATCCGGGTTGGATTGTGGATGACAGAATCATATGGGCGAATTAAGGGGAAAATGATGGGAATTTTGGATTATGTTAAAAAACACAAGGTTTTGCAAATTGGTATTGATTTGCCTTCTCATATATGTTCTGAGGTAATCGTGGATGAACCTGAGAAATTTATTCGAGTTATTGTGCAAAATGGAGGCTATATTTCAGCCATATCGTGGTGGGAACGAGTAGCAGTCGGTATGAAACCACAGATTGGCTACGGAGGACCACGCGACCCCAAAGCTCCAGATGAATTCTTTTTTGCAGAAACCGACTTGGAGTCGTGTTTTTCTGTTCTGACATCCGAAAAGGAATATCTTAATTATCTGGCGTTAACCCTGCAAACTTACCCAGATATTACGTTGTTTCCCGCATTTGAGGTGCAAAAGAAAAAAACATGAGAGCCCAGCGCACTATAATGTTACTAACGTTTTGGTTATTGGTGCCCTTTTCCGCAATGCACCCTTCTTGGATTGAATTTTTCAACTATGGCTATTCTAAGAAGTTAGAATTGGTCATTCATTTGCAATGCCAAGTTTTCGCACTCAGCGGACGAAAGGGACGAACACTTATCGATACACCTACCACGGCTCTCAGCTGACCCACATGACCTACAATGGCACCGCACTGCATTTTTCCTACGATGCCAATGGGTATCCCCTTTCCTTGGTCTACGGTGGGAACACCTACTATTATGCAACCAATCTTCAGGGCGATGTGGTGGCGATTATAGACGAAACTGGCACCGCTGTAGTTACCTATACCTACGACGCATGGGGTATGCCGCTTACAACGGTGGATAACACTAGTTTCGGCCTTGGCGACCTGAACCCTCTGCGCTACCGTGGCTATGTCTATGACCATGAAACCGGGCTGTATTACCTCCAATACCGCTACTATAACCCCGAGTGGGGCAGATTTATTAATGCGGATGCCATCGACTATCTTGGTGCTGATGGCTCTCCGGTGAGTTATAACCTCTTTGCATACTGCGGAAATAATCCTGTTATGGGATATGATCCATCAGGTTGCCTTGATTGGGAATTAGTCGCCAAAATAGCTTTAACTACAGTTGTTGTAGCTGCATGTTTAACTGGTGTTGGTGCTATTGCTGCAGCTGCTGCGACAGCGGCTGCGGTGTCAGTTTCAGCAGCGGTAACTACGGCTGTAGTTGCAGCTGGATTGTCAACTGTGTGCGCCGCCGTTGATGGCGGACTATGTGCAACAGAAAGTGGAGGTAAGTTCGTTGATGGTTTTCTGGCTGGTGCTATTGGCGGATCCGTTGGTGCGCTAGTTTCTAGGCTTACTAATCCTGCACCCCTTTCTGATGCAATGTTCCGTATGAATATTGCAGGACGAGCAACTAGTTCACTTATATACGATGCGACCTACGATATTTTCAATCATTCCTTTAGTTCGAAAAGTCCAGCAACATATGCGATTGACGTTTCTATGGACGTAATGTATTCTACGGTTTTTTACTACTATACCGGAAATATATCCAGTGGATATGTTGAAACTGCAGTAAATGGATTATTGGATGGAATTATAGATGTATTCCAAGTGAACACGCTTTTTTCTTAAGTGGATACTGAAAAAGTCAGTGGAGGTGAATATATGGTGTTTTGGTTAGTTCCGGAACAAGGTCGTACAGTTTTATTAATGATCAAAAAAGTGGGGATTTGCTTTGCAGTCGGCTCCGGATTGCTCGTTTTGCTGGCATCTGTGTTTTGTTTCTCACAGCAGGTAGATCTTGTGCTTGTGTTGGCATTTGTATGGTTATTTGTCAATACCTTAGCGAATGCCCAATGGATTTTTTACCATAAGACTTGGAATGCCACCGTTCGATGTACACAGGATGGCATCGAGGTACTTTACAAAGAAAAATTACTGCGAAAAGTATCTTGGGACAGCATCCATTGCGTACGAGTTCGTGATGTGAATGACTTTTTCTACGCACAAGATCGCGAAAACGTGAAATATAGCTATATTTGCTTATTCTTGAACGACAATTCAGAAATTCCGGATGTTTCTTACAATCGTATGTTTTATCATGAAGACTTTTTGATGATTGGATACCGCCCCGAATTGCACGAAATCATTCTCCAGCATGTAACCAAACGATAGCCTATTGTCTATGACGCCAATGGGCATCCCCTTTCCTTGGTCTACGGTGGGAACACCTACTACTACGCAACCAATCTGCAAGGCGATGTAGTGGCGATTCTGGATAGCACCGGTGCCGCCGTGGTCACTTACACCTATGATGCTTGGGGAAATATCCTCACCACCGGCGGTTCTATGGCCTCGACCCTCGGTGTCATCAATCCGCTAACCTACCGCGGCTATGTCTACGACCACGAAACGGAACTCTACTACCTACAATCCCGTTACTACAATCCCGAATGGGGCCGTTTCCTCAACGCCGATGCCCTCGTCTCCACCGGTCAAGGCGAACTCGGAAACAATATGTTTGCTTATTGCAACAACAACCCGGTAAATTACTGCGACGCTTCGGGACAATATGCTTTGCAAGCGGCGTTTGAGTTATTCTACACATGGATAGATGGTGACGGCACAACTCAATACTATTCAGAAAATTCGCGAATGGTCAAGCTTCTTAAGAAATCCAGTAAGATGCAGAAGTATATTTATCAAGCCCTAGAAAACTATGTTATCAAAGATGAAAAAGTAACCCGTGGTACAGGAGAGTTTACTGGGAGCGAAGATGGCTATGAATTATACCTCTCAACTCAACACTTTACATACTGTATTTCAGTAACCGAAGAACGGCGAACACGAGGATTTTGGTTTTGGAAACATGAGGAAGTTCGGTATACTGCAACGGTAACAGTTTACGACACTTATGATTTTGACGAGTTTCGAGACTGGAACAGTTTTGGAAGTATAATGAATAACTTGGCCTACATTTATTCATTTTTTGGAGGTAACGACTATGACTGGTATGCAACATACACATACACAACAGAATGGACGGATGTCAATTGATGTTGTCGCTATCAGTTTAATATGTGTAATTGTTTTGTCGGGATGCTCAAGTACATTTATGGAGTGGTTTGTTGGTGATGGTCGTGGCGATTGGAGTGTTCAGCTAATTGATGAATATGTTTTATTCAAAACTAGCAGCCGCAGTGTTGAAATATGCCGTAGAGAAAACCCAACAGACACCAATTGTTCTTTTGTGATGACTACCCCATTTTTCGTGACGGCAATACAGGTAGATGATCCTTTTATTGCAGTTGAGGGCATTCCCACAAGTGGACCCTTTATCACAGAAGAGGAATTACGAACTGACACAAGACACTATTATCTTATTGATGCTGATGGTGACAATCTATATGGTCCATATGTGGATTTAGATGCATTCTTGGATTATTGTATTTCTGTTGGATATGAATCTAATGAAATTTGGATCAAGGTCAATAGTAAATCTAGCAAACCTCCTGAAATTGTGTTAGACTGATAGACTACAATCTGTGCTTATTCCCGTGGGCGGTGGTGCACCACCGCCCGGATAAAAAATCATCACCTACGACGCCATTGGCAATCCCTTGACCTACGACGGTTGGACATTCACATGGGAACACGGCCGGGAACTGGCTTCCATGGCGAAGAACGGTACGACTTGGACGTATAATTACGATGCAAACGGTCTGCGGACATCCAAGAGTAACGGCGCTACGACATACACTTATGTGTACAACGGCTCGAAGCTGACACAAATGTCTGTAAACGGCACGACGGTGTATTTTGCTTATGATGCCAATGGCCATCCCGATGTGATGATCCAAGGTCAGAGCGTCTACCATTATGTCACGAACCTTCGGGGCGACGTTATAGGTATCGTGTCTGAAGCGGGTCAGCTTGTGGTATCCTATGAGTATGATGCCTGGGGCAATATTCTGGAGATTAGTGGCTCCATGGCAACTACCATCGGTACACTCAACCCCCTGACTTATCGTGGCTATGACCACGAAACGGAACTCTATTATCTCCAAAGCCGTTACTACAATCCCGAGTGGGGCCGCTTTCTCAATATGGATTCTCAAATCAATAGCGACACCGGAATATTAGGTGCAAATGTATTCGCTTATTGTCTCAATAATCCTGTTGTATCCGTTGATGCGGATGGCTATAGTCCCAATGATGTTTTTGATTCTGTAGATGAAGCCGCCATAGATGCGGCGTTGTATATGGAGGAGCTTGGCACTTTTGAAAATGCCTGGGAATATGCTGCTACGATTTATTCCATTATTGCATATGAAAAGCGTGTGAAGGTGATAAGAAGAGATACATTGGAAGGAAAAATTGTTATTTTCTTTAGCAGATTGTGCAGGAAACCGATAAAACGCACAATTACATATTATGTAGCTGTTGTTAAATACAAGTATACACCCCCAAATACATTCCATATGAATAATTTCGTCCTTCCCCCCATGAAATGTTCCCAAGTCGCAATGATTCATTCACACCCGTATCTTACGATGATTGGATCTAATCAATTTTCGGAACCTGATAAATGGTATGCCAAGTTGCAGGGTATTCCATTTTATCTATATGCCGCCAACGGCACACTAAAGGTTTATAATCCTGCTAGTAATGAAGTGTCAGTAGTATATTCAAATCTACCAAAAGATCCCAATATGCCTTAGGAGGGAAAAATGGAGAGAAAATCTGTTATTGTTGGCGTTCTAATTGTGTTGGTCGCAATCATAGCAGCTGCAGCAGTTTTTACAGGTGGCTATACAGTAAAAGAGCAAGGAACATTTTGCCTTTCGGATTATTACAATAGACCTTTTGAAAATGACAAATATGCGCATATTCGCTTGGATTCTATTACAGGTGCTGAAGCTGCAGCAAAAGAAGCACAGAAACTATGGAAAAAAATCTACGGCGCAGAGTTTAGCGGTATTGTGTGCGTATCCTACGATAAAAACAATTACTGTTATCTTATTGAAACGATCCCTACAATTCAATCGTTGGCGAATATCGGTGCAGTTGATGGTTCGATATACATTCCATGCGCATTGATTTTTGAGGACGGCAGGGTATTGGAAGTGTGGTTGGGACAGATGTGAAAACAAATCGTGACGTGTAACACGAAGTATTTCTTGATGATGGTACTTGGTTCTGCACATGGGAACACGGCCGGGAACTGGCTACCATGGCAAAGGGTGGCACCACTTGGACTTTTACCTACGACGCCAACGGAATGCGCACCCAGAGAAGCAACGGTATAACGACTTACAAGTACATCTACATCGGCGGTCAATTGACCCAGTTAACAGTAGGCAGTAATAAGTTGCTCTTAGCCTATGATGCCAATGGCACGCCGTTGGCTGTCACCTATAACGGCACGGCTTACTACTATGTAACCAACCTGCAAGGCGATGTGGTGCTGATTCTGGACAATACAGGCGAACTGGTGGTTTCCTATGACTACGACGCATGGGGTAAGATAACCTTCAGCCGTAAGCGCTAAATAATCACCCACCTGGTATTTGACAATGTTCCATGAGATAATATCCCAAGACTCGCATATTCGCAAAAATTGCACCCCGTTTGGTGGGTGAGTAGAGAAACCTACTTGCCTGCCAAACGGGGGTATTTTTATACGCTGATGGTTACTGTGTACCGCACGGTTTGGGTATGTCCTGTGGTGTTTCGGTTCTTGCGCTGGAAGTTCGCAATTCGTACGGGACACAGTTTCTTTATTATTTTGTCGAATTTTGCGTTAATGAATCTGCTAGTTAGAGTTTGCTTTAGATTGCTTAGGATTCTGTACGCTTTTTATGAGACCGCAAAAACGGTAAATGTAAAATGCACCCAGCATGTCACAAAAATCACCCGAACTGACATAAATACTTGCCGCAGTTTCATTGTGGCAAATATGACATTGTCAGAGATCGGCAGTTTTCGTTGGCTGGATATCTCCGGCATTTTCCTGAGGTATGCCTCATGGGATCTGCGGCGATGGAATGGTAAAATTCTGTCGAAGTCTGGCAGAAAAGGGGATGTCCATGAGGGCGCAATACAAGGTGAAACTCAAACAATGCTTCCATCGCAATCTGATCCGTGCGAGAACCAATGCCGGGCTGACACAGTCGAAAATGGCAGAGCGCCTGGCCATGGACGAGCGTTCTTACATCGACCTTGACCACGAGAAAACCTGCTGTAGTGCCATAACTCTGGCCTTGTTTTTGGTGTATGTGTGCGAGGATGTGGACGCATTTTTGGGGGAGTTGCGATATGCGTTTGAATTGGAAAGTGATTGAAAAAGTGGGGATTTTTGGCCGCATCCGCTGTGCCGCAGATGCGGTTTCTTATCGCATTGCCATACCCATTCGGGAAATTTGTGTGTGTAGAAATGATGACTGCTTCCCCATCTGCCCCCGATGCGATCAGGCAATGGATCGGGAGTACATGGCTTTTTGCGATTGCTGCGGACAAAAAATCAATTGGCAGACCCTCCCGATGGCTAGAATCCGAGGGAGATAGTGCGGCGTGTTCTGAAGCGTAGATACCTGCATGACCACAGTCTCCCCAGCCGCGCTACATAAAACCCATATCGCCAAAAACTGCCGACTCCGGAATTCCCCAGAGTCGGCAGTAATATTTTGGAGACAAGACCCTGCTATACTCATGTGCAAGAAATTTTGAAAAAATTTGAAAAGTATGTCACAAAATGGGGGTTAACAGACATATATGCATATGATTCCTGTTTCGAAAGATTGGAAGTCTTGGAGGATGTTTTCAACGAGCGCTACTATCAAGAGATTATCCCAAAGGGTTCTGAAAGTACACTGTCCGAAGAAAATATGAACGCTTATGCAGACAGCTTGCACCAATGTATTTCTAGATTCATTCAGAATAACCTTTTGCAATTTTCCGTCAAAATAACTGATGGGGAACAACCATTGGTACAACAAGATGATTGTATACTTTTTCTGTGCGGCTACCAAATTCGATGATTAGAGAGCAACGAGAACATTCGACACTATCTAATCACATGGAAGCCGCTATCATGAGAGCGTTTTTAAGCCGCATACTTAGCAACGTTGAAATCAGGGAAGTGGCAAGCTCTGATAACACTAAGCAGCAATGCCTAGTTGATACGGTTGAAGCATTATCAATTCCTTCAATTGATCGTTATTGGTTTCTGATGACACACGTACCTAGAGATTTACGCAATTCATAACCCCAAAATCTGAATTTGTACTCAAGGTGACAATCTGTTTCTATAAATGAATGTTCATCAAACTCTGGACTCAGAATTTGCTTTCGATAATTGTTTTACATATTGGGCTAAGAAGCCCCTAAATGTCAGTTCTCGCATGGACACCACCTCTCTTTATAAATCCTGTAGCTATCTAAAAATTCTCGATAACGGTAAGGATTCAACGCCGATGCCTGGGCTTCAGATTCATCGGTTGCCAAATGATCTAATACCTTCCAATCAATTGCAGCTAAAACATTCGGGTCAATAATATCCTGAATATCCGTTGCCCGTCCAGAATACAGCTTTGCAATCACAATATCTTCCAATGATGCCGTAAAGAATTGAATGCGCCGACTATTCACAAGAACCGGAACAAGTCGCTCATCGCAATTATACGAAAATTGTTGATGAATGTTCCCACGCGTGTGTTAATATCGTATTTTTCAATCAGGCCAACAATCTCTGGAGAAACATCCAATGCATCCAGTGCTTGGTCGATTTCCTCATCGCTTATTAAGTAATCATCAGCTGATCCCATCCTGCACGTCCCTTGGGATGCCCAGCAAATATGGCGGTAGGATCCCAAGAGAAGTTTTGCTTTTCGTAAATAAGACGCAGTATCCATGTTCCTAGAAGCAAACATGGAATCGATGACCTTCATTGCACTGGTAATTGTACGACACATCGTTTTCCTCCCTTCTACCTTCATATCTTTATCATCCAATTCTGTACGCTTTGCGCAGGGTTGGGAACGTCCTGCGCCCTTATGCCGTTTTCAGAATTACCCCAACTTCCTCAATGCACCAATTGCACCGCAACGCAAGTCTTGCCCTTCTTGTAGGCTCGTAATCATCCAAACGGTAAGATTATCATAATATTCGCACATTTGTTTGTCAATAGTTTTTCGCCGCTTTATCGCTTCCACGCAGGAAAAGTGCAGAAAATTGTAAGTTTCCATTTAGCCCCTAGTTTTTTTATTGCAATTCTATAGCCTGTGCGATACAATATATTCTGTAAAATTGTATCCTTTTATGGCGAAAGGTCGGTAATATTATGGCACGGGACAACTATCGGAAAATAAAACTACTCAAACTTCTGGAGCTTCTACGCCAGCACACGGATGAACAAAATCCCATGACCACGGGGCAAATTTGCGACACCATGAATGCCATGGGTATCCCCTGCGACCGCCGTATCGTGACCCAGGACATCAAAACCCTCAACGCCATGGGCTACGAGATCATGCGCCGCATGATCGGCCACGAGAAAGCGTACTATGTGGCCGACCGCAGTTTCAGCGTCCCGGAGCTAAAAATCCTCATCGACGCCGTTCACGCCTCCAGCTTCATCACGGAGCGAAAATCCGAGGAGCTGATCGCCAAAATTGCTGCCCTTGCCGGCTCTCACCGGGGCGAAGTTTTGCAGCGGAATATGGTGTGCTTCAACACCCGAAAGCACAGCAACGAAAAGATTCTCTACAACATCGACACCCTGGAAGAGGCCATCCTGTCCCAAAAGAAGGTCATCTTCCTCTATTTTGATTTAGACGAGAACGGCCAGCGGGTCTATCGTCGGGGCGGACACCATTATGTGTTAGAACCCATAGCCTTGGTTTTCAACGAGGACAACTACTACCTGACCTGCTACAGCGCCCGCCACGACAGCACATCGAATTATCGCGTGGATCGGATGGACGCGGTGGAAATCATCGACGAGTCTTGTTGCGAGAAGGCCATCGCCCTGCGCCAGGAAGTCGCCGCCTACACCGAGCAGGCTTTCAAAATGTTCAGCGGCCAGACGGAAGAGGTCACACTGGAATTTGACCGGTCTTTGATTGGCGCCGTATATGATAAATTCGGCGAACATGTGAAAATGGCGCCCACCGAAAACGGAAAACTCACCGCCACCGTCACCGTCCGCATCGCCCCCACCTTCTGGGGCTGGATTTTCCAGTTTGGTCAACTGATGCACATCGTTGCACCGGAGTCTGTGGTGGAAGAATGCACAAATATGATTACAATGCTTAGTAATTGAGGAGATATATTATGAAAGGTTCAGAACTGCGACTCATTGAGTATATGGACGGCGCAAAGAAGCGCTTTGTGATTCCAGTCTACCAGCGCAATTATGACTGGAAAAAAGAAAACTGCAAACAGCTTTTTGATGATTTGGTGAAAATTGTACGAAATGGTCGCAAGAGCCATTTCTTTGGAAGCATTGTGTCCGTATATAATAGTGAAGGAAAAAACGCTGAATATCTCATCATTGACGGACAGCAGCGCCTCACTACGGTTTCGTTGCTGTTTTTGGCAATGCATAATCTGATTCAGAATGGTCTCGTCTCACCAAAAGAACCATCCTTGGCACAAGAAATTTACGAGGACTACTTAGTGGACAAATGGCAGCCGCAAGAAACTCGGATCAAGTTAAAGCCTGTAAAGAACGACAGCAAAGCATTTCGCCAGTTGTTCTATGGAAAGAGCGAGCACATTCAGCAATCCAACCTGACGATCAATTACAACTATTTTTATGATCGAATTCAGCGCAGAGAGATTACGATTGATGAATTATACGATGCGATTTGCCGCTTGGAGATTATCGAGATTAAACTCAATTCGGATGATAATCCTCAATTGATTTTTGAAAGTCTGAACTCAACTGGTTTAGCCCTGAGCGAAGGCGACAAAATCCGTAATTTGATATTAATGGGCCTGCCCACTAAGCAACAAGAAGATTTCTATGATCGCTATTGGAATCGTATTGAGGAATGCACAGACTATGATGTGAGTGCGTTCATTCGCGACTATTTGAGTATCAAGCAAGGTGCGATCCCACAAATCAGTCGCGTGTACTACACATTTAAGGCTTATGTAGAAGACAATAGCCTAGATACGGAGACTTTACTCGCCGAACTGCTAAAATACGCTCAATATCACCAGATTATTCGCACAGGCGGAACGAAAAATCAGGAGCTGAATTCTTGTATTCGCCGGCTGAACCGCCTAGAAACCGCTGTTACCAGACCTTTTTTCCTAGAAGTCTTGTGTGCAAAAGATGAGGGCGTAATAACACTTGACGAAGTTGCTGAGATTTTCCGTATCACCGAAAACTACATAGTCAGAAGATTGATTTGCGATTTGCCAACAAATGCATTGAATAAGATTTTTCTGATGCTCCATAAGGAAATCATGCGGTACGACGGCACATCCAGTCAATACCTCGAGAAATTCAAATATGCAATGGCAGCAAAGAAAGAACGCGTACGATTCCCCGGAGACGAAGAATTCGCTGACGCATTTTCCAGGAAGCCAATCTACCTAATGACCAGCAAAAATAAACATTACATTTTTGAACGTTTGGAAAATCATGGTACATCCGAGGATAAAGCCGTGTGGGATCACATCGAACACGGCGATTATTCCATCGAACATATTATGCCGCAGAATCTTACTCCCGCATGGGTGGATGCCCTCGGCAGTGATTATGCGGATATTCATGAAACATGGTTGCACAGAATTGCCAACCTAACACTTACGGCATACAACTCAAAATATAGCAATAACACCTTCGCCGAGAAGCGCGATATGAAGCATGGCTTCAAAGAGAGCGGTATTCGCATGAACCAACGCATTGCGCAAAAAGATGCGTGGGGATTGCCGGAACTCGTCGAACGAGATGCGCAGCTCCGGCAGCGCGCTCTTGAAATTTGGGCATATCCGATCACAACATATGTTGCACCGCAAAAGCAGATGGACAGCTACACACTCAATGACGATGTGGATTTTACCGGGAAAGTGATTGCTCGTTTCAGCTATAAAGGCATGGAACAGCCCGTCTCCAGTTGGGTCGATATGTACCAACAGGTGCTGAGAATTTTGCATGCCGAGGATAAATTGGTATTACTAAATTTGGCGACTACATCTGCGGAAGAGATTGATTTGGCGTTGCATGTGAGTAGCGATGAAAAAGAGTTTTCTAAATATATTGAAATCGAACCCGGTATTTATGTATGGTCCAACACTAGCACCCAATATAAGGTTTCTCTTTTACACAAATTCTTTGCTTTATACAAGGCAGACCCAGAAGACCTCGTTTTCTACATGAAGGACGATGCTGAAGAAAATCCAATGCTTGCAGGTACAAGATATGAAATTCGGCGTAAATATTGGGAATATGCTTTACCTGCCATCCAGAATGCGCATGAAGATACCGGCTGCTTCAGCGGATGCGTGGGCAGTAAGGAAAATTGGATATCCGGCTACTTTGGGGTAGCTGGGTGTAGTGTTCAGTGCATCGCCAATTATGATTCTGTTCGCATTGAGTTCTATTTCGGCAGGGGCGACGCAGCGTTTAACAAAAATGCATATGACTATGTCTATGCCCATAAAGCAGAAATCGAGCAGAGGCTAGGTGTTCCGCTCATCTGGGATCGTGGAGATGGTCGAAAATCCTCAAAAATCGCTTATGAGTATAAGGGCCTTAGTATCAATAACGAAGCCGATTGGCCTCGGATGTCTGAATTCCATGCTGAATGGAGTAAGAAGCTTTATGATGCTATGACTGGTTATGTTTGTTCGTTTGCACTATAATGATGTCGCCGAAGCAAACTGTACAACGCAACGGTTCGTATACTTAAAATACGGAGGTTTTGATATACCCGGAATGGATGATTTTCACGCTTTTAATAGCACCAGCGGCGGAGTTGGTGGCAGTGGTGGCGCCGGCTGCGGTAGCAACATATTCACCTAGATCATCGTAATCATCATCGTTTGTGGATTGTAGGTAAGATCTTCGGGTAAGAGGCTGCCGCAAACCGCGCTATTTTGTAAAAAAGATTAAAATCTTGTCACAAAATGGCATGTTGGAGACATATTTATGTGAACAGCTGTATTTTGAAAAGGGCAAACTCACTATAGACTACAACCGTATGTCATTCCGCAACCTTTTCGTGTTGGTTGCTCCTCCTTAGATAGTAGATGCAGATTACAACACCAAGAATTTTGTAATCGAGATAAAAATAAGGCATTAGAACTTCTCAATTGAGCGATTGGTTTGAAGCAAAAGCGAATCAACGAACAGGCATTGAGTCTCTAAACTGAAATGGGGGGCAAGGCAATGTACACAAGAACCATCGAAGGCAAATCATATTATCCTAAAAAAGCATCTTCCGGGATGCAATGCATTCACTGCTTACAAAGAATTTCGCAACATTCAATTGCGTATGCTCGTGGCTCTAAGGACAGCGGTGTTTCTCTGTGTGAGCAATGCATGAATCAATTTTCTGCCCAATATAGGGAACAAAAATACGGGGCGCTAATATTTAAGTCTACCGATGAAATGTATATTGGTTTGTTGGGACATGCTTGTAGTAAATTGGACCCCCTAGGCTTCACGGTTCGTAAAATGCTTTTCCAAAGAGTATAGATTCCTGTCTTACATTGTCAAAAGTGCAGTCGATACTATGTCGATGTGGCAGAATACCAAAAGCATTGGAGAATCTTGCAAGAGTATCATCTGTATCATACATTAACCGGAAAGCCGATTCCGGGTTCTGGTGCAGACCCATCAATGAGCATTCCTCCCATTGCCAAGAAGAAAAACAAAAAGTCTACTCAAGTTGGATGGAATATGACACATCCGGTACAAGGTGGTAGTTGCTCAGGAAAATAGTAACATTGTACTGCCAGTTATGTATTATATAACACTTCAAAAGAGTGTGTCCCTGCAGAGATGTGAAGAGTTGCCGTAACAGCAAGAGTGAAATGCAAGGCATCCTTGATACACAATTTGATAATAGTATTTTATGGTGACATAATGCCTCTATGCATTTTCCGCAAAATATGTTATAATACAACAAATATCCCCAAAAGGTTTGGTCACGATTATGGAACAACAAATCAAATCGAAGAAAAGAGTTGCTGACCACGGCGAAGTGTTCACCGCCGAGCGTGAAGTTAACGCCATGCTCGACCTTGTGAGCAATGAATGCAATCAGCTCGAAAGTCGCTTTTTAGAACCAGCTTGTGGTACTGGTAATTTCTTAGTTGAGATTTTACGGCGGAAACTGGTAGCGGCTAAGCGATTGGCTACCCCCAGAGGCCGAAAGAATCCCGTTCCTTTCGATTATGAAATAAAATCTGTTTTAGCAATTTCAAGTATTTACGGCGTTGACTTGATGATGGACAATGTGTTAGCTTGTCGTGAACGCCTTTTTGAGATTTGGGACAAAGAGTACAAGAAAATCTGCAAGAAGGAAACTAATGATCAGACACGAGAGGCTGTTCGCTTCATCCTCAGTAGAAACATTGTTTGCGGAAACGCTTTGACCTTGATGTGTGTGGACGAAGAGGGCCTTGACACTCACGAACCCATTGTTTTCTCTGAATGGTCTTTCATCACAGGAACCATGATGCAGCGGAAGGACTACACCTTCGATGAACTTTTGAACGGCAAACCCGAACAGAAGACTCCTTTCCACGAAGAACAAATCATGTTCGATATGATGGACGATCCCGAACCAGACCCTGAGGGCAAGTTCCTCGCTCAGTATATCACTCATTACAGGAGGGTACAGGAAAATGGATAACGGTCTTTTTGGTGCAATTTACAACCCAGATGTTCTAAGTTGCCTTGCGAATCTGTCCAACGACGAAGTGTTCACACCCCCAGAAGTAGTCAATCAGATGTTGGATATGCTTCCGCAGGAATTGTTCTCCAACCCCGACACAACCTTCCTTGACCCTGCTTGTAAAACAGGTGTATTCCTTCGGGAGATTGCCAAGAGACTAATCAAGGGGCTGGAGCCGCAGATTCCTGACCTTCAGGAGCGTATTGACCATATTTTCCAAAAGCAGTTGTATGGTATTGCAATCACCGAGTTGACCAGCCTGCTTTCTCGCCGTGGCGTTTACTGTAGTAAGTACCCCAATAGTGAGTTTTCAGTAACAAGATTCGATGACGAGCACGCACAAGGAAACATTCGATTCAAGCGGATTCAGCACGGTTGGCAAAAAGGAAGATGTGTCTTCTGTGGAGCAACCGAAAGCGAATACGAGCGTGGCGATGAACTCGAAACCCATGCCTATGAATGGATTCATACGATGACTCCTGAAAGGATTTTTAACATGAAGTTTGATGTAATTGTCGGCAATCCGCCTTACCAACTGAGCGATGGTGGCAATGCAGCAAGTGCAATGCCAATCTACCATAAATTTATTGAGCAGGCACAAAAACTCTCTCCTCGCTTTTTGACAATGATTATTCCTTCTCGTTGGTTCACAGGCGGTCGAGGACTTGACAGTTTTAGAACCCATATGCTTCACGATGACCAGATTCGTGTAATTCACGATTTCCCTGACGCTTCCGATGTTTTTCCTGGTGTCGAAATTAAGGGTGGTGTTTGTTATTTCTTGTGGGAGCGTGGGTCTTCTGGCGATTGTGCAATCTCTACCCATAAGAATAACCAAGAGTATAAAAGCATCCGTCCTCTACTGGAACCTGGCATGGACACTTTTATTAGAAATGCGGAACAGATTTCTATTTTGAAAAAAGTTCAGTCAGCAAATGAAAAACCGTTTATGGATATACTGAGTGCAAATGATCCCTTCGGTTTCGATGTCAGAGAGGATAATAGCTACAAAAGAAAAAGAGCACCTTACGAACTCACACCTTTCGCAGACAGTGTTCAGTTTTACTACAACGGCTGGAGAAAAGATGGTGTTGGTTATGTAGGAAGGTCGTATATTAGGAAAGGCATGGAGTTAGTCGATAAATACAAAGTTTTTGTGCCTCGTGTTTGGGGTGGTGGACATCCCGAAACCGACTGGGTGAATCCTTTTGTTGTAAGTCCTAATTCGTGCAGTACTGAAACCTACTTGGCAATCGGTCCCTTTGATGATAGAGAAACCGCTGAAAATGTTGTTTCATATATGCAAACAAAGTTCTTCCATTTTTTGATTGCACTAATCAAAAACACTCAACAGGCAATGAAAAAAGTATACACCTTTGTGCCGATGCAAGACTTTTCTAAGCCTTGGACTGATAAAGAGCTGTATTCCAAATATCACCTGACGCAAGAAGAGATTCAGTTTATCGAGTCTATGATTCGTCCTATGGACTAAGGCGGTGACTCAATGAAAGCTAACGGTGAGATTGTCAAATTTCTAAAGCAAAAAGACTATGTGATGGTCAATAACAATCTTGGCTCTGGCTCGTTTGGACAAACTGTTCTTTTGCAAGATCCTTTCATCGACGAACTGTTCGTTGCTAAGAAATACGAGCCGTATTACGAAGATGACCGCAAGGAATTTTACGATTCTTTCTTGCAGGAAATCAAAATCATGTATAAGCTGAATCATCGAAATGTTGTCCGCATTTACAACTACTATGCCTATGAGGAAGAATTTACTGGCTATATCCTCATGGAATACATTGATGGTCAGTCGTTATCTGATTATCTTGAAGATGCCTATTTCTGGAGCTACAACGAAGAACCCGATAATCTGTTTGTTCAGCTCATTGACGGCTTTCAGTATATTGAAAGTCAAGGGATTGTTCATAGAGATATTCGTGAAGGGAATATCATGGTCGATCAAAACGGAGTTGTCAAAATTATTGATTTTGGTTTAGGAAAAACCTTCAAGCCTGTAGATACTACAAACGATAGTATGAACGACATCATCAATCGTTCTGGCTTGGACATGCTTCCCAATGAATATTTTGAAGGTACTTACGATTCGAAGACCGATATGTTCTATCTCGCAGAATTGTTCAATCGGCTTCTTCGCAC
Source organism: uncultured Oscillospiraceae bacterium (assembly GCA_964583135.1). Taxonomy (GTDB): domain Bacteria; phylum Bacillota; class Clostridia; order Oscillospirales; family Oscillospiraceae; genus Faecousia. Next base: position 19,642 of record CAZOVE010000022.1, read on the forward strand.
TTCTAAAATGGCCGAACATTTCTCTTATCATGCCATTCTGAAGAAGATGATGGCAGCGGACAAGAAAGATCGTTATTCTTCTTTTGAAGAAATAAAGGTAGCGATTGGTGCTAAAGATTTTTCTGCTCTGGAAATCAGCCAAGAGGATAAAGAGATTTATCAAGCATTTTCCAACATTCTTTACGATTGCATAGCGAGCCTGAAACCCGACACTGTGTATGTAAGTGAAGTTGACGAATTTTCAAAGCGTATCCAGGCAGTCATTCGCAGCAACTGTTTTGAAGACTACATTCAGAACAATCAAGAGTTGGTTACTGTGATTATTCGCCAAGGCTTCAAGTATTACCCGTCCAAGCGGTACGAATGTACCATTGTAACCGAATTTAGAGATTGGTTCGAGAAGTTGGTTCCAGATTCCAAACGGTTGGTATTGAACAATATCATTTCCAAAATTTCGACACTGCCTGTCGAAACACCAGAACCTGAATTACCTTTCTAAGGGGTGAGCAAATGGCAAATCAAGAATTCTTCCTTCAACGCCCACAAATTCATCCAACAATTTACGCTTATTCTTTGGTTGGTGTCGCCTCGCACAATGGCTATCTAAAGGTCGGTTTCACCGAACGTGATGTTGAAACACGCGTAAAAGAACAGGTTCATACTGTCGGCGTTCCCTACAAGATTCACTTGCGTGAGTCTGCCATGAGAACCGATGGCACTTGCTTCACCGATCATGATGTCCACACAATTCTGCGTCAGAGAGGCTTCCGTCAGCTCAACGCCGGAGAGGACCGGAACGAGTGGTTTCAATGCTCTGTGAACGATGTCATGGCTGCCATCGTTGCTCTTCGGACTGGAACCGCCAATGTAGAGAACAGAACGCTGACCTTCAAGATGCGGCCTGAGCAGTTCCACGCCGTCGAGAAAACCGTGGCATACTTCACTACCGCTCGCAAAGAAGATCCTACCCGTGCACCGAAATTTCTCTGGAATGCCAAGATGCGCTTTGGCAAGACGTTCGCTTCCTACCAGCTTGCCAAGAAAATGGGTCTTCGGAGAATTCTGGTTCTGACCTTCAAGCCCGCCGTGGAATCTGCGTGGCGTGAGGATTTGGTTTCCCACGTGGACTTTGAGGGTTGGCAATTCATTTCTAACAAAGACGCACATAACAACCATGTCAATATCGATCAGCAGTTCGCCATGGCTGATAAGTCCAGACCCATTGTGGTCTTTGGTTCCTTTCAAGACCTCTTGGGTACCAACGACGCTGGTGGCATCAAGGCAAAGAACGAGTTTATCCACGACACGAACTGGGATCTTGTCATCTTCGACGAATATCACTTCGGTGCTTGGCGCGAGAACGCAAAGAAACTCTTTGAGAATCCCGACGAAGAAGCAGACAGTGATTTCGACATGGAGCATTACAAGCGGACTGAGGCAGACAACGCCTACAACGAATCCTTCCTGCCAATTACCACAGATCACTATCTGTTCCTGTCTGGCACTCCCTTCAGAGCAATCAACAGCGGTGAGTTCATCGAAGATCAGATCTACAACTGGACCTACTCTGATGAACAAAGGGCAAAAGATAGCTGGGTCGGTTCCGGCAACCCCTATGCTTCGTTACCCCGCATGGTCATGATGACCTACAAAGTGCCCGACAGTATTACGCAAATTGCAATGCAAGGCGAATTCAACGAGTTTGACTTGAATGTATTCTTCTCTGCAAAGGGCAAGGGCGAGGATGCCACTTTTGTCTACGAAAGTGAAGTTCAAAAATGGCTGGATTTGATTCGTGGTGCCTATCTTCCGTCTAGTGTGGATGACCTGAAGCTTGGACAGGACAAGCGTCCTCCTATGCCTTATTCAGATAGTCGTTTGCTTAATGTTCTGACCCATACCTTCTGGTTCCTGCCGAATGTGGCTTCCTGCTTTGCTATGCGCAATTTGCTGGCTCAACGCCAAAACGCATTCTTCCACGATTACACAATCAATGTATGTGCTGGCACAAAAGCAGGCATTGGTTTGGATGCGCTAATACCCGTACAGCAATCCATGGGGGACCCGCTGGAAACAAAAACAATCACACTGTCTTGTGGTAAACTGACCACCGGCGTTACAGTGAAACCGTGGACGGGCATCTTTATGCTGAGAAATCTGAAGAGCCCCGAAACCTACTTCCAAGCGGCTTTCCGTGTTCAAAGTCCATGGACGGTCAAAAAGGACGATGGCGCAACTGAAATCATGAAACACGAATGCTATGTGTTTGACTTTGCGTTGGATCGTGCGTTGCGCCAAGTTTCTGATTACAGCTGCCGCTTAAATGCAGATGGAAGTAACCCCGAAAGAAAAGTAGCCGAGTTCATTCACTTCCTGCCAGTTTTGGCTTATGATGGAAGTACCATGAAACAGGTCAGCGCCCAAGATATCCTCGACATCACCATGGCCGGCACTTCTGCAACACTGCTTGCGAGAAGATGGGAGTCTGCTCTGCTTGTCAATGTTGACAACAAGACCCTTTCCGATCTTATGGCGAATAAAGAAGCCATGGAAGCATTGATGCGTATTGAAGGTTTCCGCAGTTTGAATCAGGAAATTCAAACTATCATAAACAAATCAGAAAGAGTTAAGCAGGCAAAAAAAGAAAATCAAGAACTGACACCGCAAGAAAAAAGGGAATTGTCCGCAGACGAGAGAGAATATAAGAGTTTGCGTAAGAAAATCCAAGAAAAGCTTATCAAGTTTGCCACTCGCATTCCCATCTTCATGTATTTGACAGACAGACGCGAACTCTGTTTGCTCGATGTCATCCAGTCCGTTGAAGCACCTCTTTTCCTGCGGGTAACTGGCTTGACTCAGAGGGACTTCAATACGCTTCAGGACATTGGTGTATTCAATCGTTCTCTTATGAATGACGCTGTTTTCAAGTTTAAGCGTTACGAAGATTCCAGCCTTTCTTACACTGGCATCAATCGTCACAAAGGCGAAGACATCGGTGGTTGGGACACTGTTATCAAGCGGGAAGAGTACGAGCGACTATTCTACAATCAGCAGGCAACTATGGAAGCCACTCAGGAAGTTGTTCCTGTTACACCTCAGCCCGCATCCGAAACAAAGATCGAATCGGTGGCTCCTGCTCCCGCTTCCCAGGCTAAGCCTGAGGCGAAGAAGGCGAATCCAGTCGCTGCTACTTATGGCATCAAGACTTCTTCCACTCCGGCGCAGCCTAAGCCTGAAGCGCCAACAGCCGAAGCGTTCGACTATTCTAAGGTTCAAGAAGGCATTGTAGTCGCGCACAAGATTTTTGGCGACGGTACAATCATCTGGATCGACAAGGCACGTAAGTACATCCGTGTCAAGTTCTCCGTTGGTGAAAAAATTTTCACAATGGATACCGCGTTTGCACAGGGATTTCTAGCTCTGAAATAGAGAGATAGCTGTCCTATAGCAACGTAAAGGGAGCAATAATCGCACATAGGGGAGGGCATAGCTTATGCTCCATCACGGCCTATACGAACAAGTCATCAACAACCAGCTCAGCAGCGAGCTTTCGGAGATTCCGGAAGCCCGCAAGGCCATTGCGCCCATTGACAAGGCGGAGGCGTCTAGGGTCTTGGCCCAGTATTTGGCCGATGTGGTTCAGAAGGGCCTGGATAATGTGGTTGACAACGGTGGGGATCTCTCTGCCCAAATTACTCTGACCAACAAAATCGTCGAACTAATTCAAATGGCAACACAAGAAGTTGACTTTGCCGCGCTGGGGGTTGACCAGCGCGCGGAGCAGCTTCTTGCTCTCTTGCGGGAAAACGACCCTCGTTTAGCCGTTGGTGGCTCTGCTGCCGACCTAAGCCGTCCGGAAACTTCTGTTGCACAAAGCTCCTTGTTTACCGGCGCCCTGCATGAGCCCCAGATGTACACAGAACTAAAAAAGGAGATCGTCACGGCAGATCGGATTGATATGTTGGTCTCCTTTATCAAGTGGAGTGGTTTGCGGCTACTGATGGACGAACTGCGTGAATTCACCCAAAACGGCGGCCAGTTGCGCGTGATTACCACATCCTACATGGGCGCAACGGACATCAAAGCCATCGAAGAGCTACGGCGCATGCCCAATACCATCATCAAAGTGAGCTACAACACACAAATTACCCGTCTTCATGCGAAGGCCTACATTTTCTATCGGGACACCGGGTTTACCACAGCCTATGTTGGCTCCTCGAATATGTCTAAGGCAGCTTTGACTAGCGGTTTAGAATGGAACACCAAAGTCACCAATCGGGATCTCCCGGAAACCATTCAGAAAATCGCTGCTACCTTTGAGTACTATTGGAACGATCGGGAATTTGAATACTATTCAGAGGATCAGTGTGAGCGTCTTGCCCGGGCGCTTCGTGCCGAAAAATTCTACGACTCCAACGACCCTGCCGCCTATACCATGGACATTACACCCTACTCCTATCAGCAGGAAATCTTGGACAAGCTGGAGGCAGAGCGTAAGATCCGTGGCTATACCCGCAACTTGCTAGTTGCAGCGACCGGCACCGGCAAAACGGTGGTCTCTGCGCTGGACTATAAGCACTTCCGCAAGCAGAATCCAGGCAAGCCCTGCCGCCTGCTATTTGTGGCGCACCGCGAGGAAATTCTCAGACAAAGCCTGTATACCTTCCGGGCGGTTCTCAAGGATGCCAACTTTGGTGAACTGTTTGTTGGCAGTCAGCGTCCGGATCACATTGAGCATCTATTCATTTCGGTTCAAACCTTCAACTCTCAAGATTTTACGAAAAAGACTGCGCCTGACTTCTACGATTTCATCATCGTAGACGAATTCCACCATGCTGCGGCGCCCACATATCAAAAACTACTTGACTATTATCAGCCTTGTATCCTGTTGGGATTGACCGCCACCCCGGAGCGTATGGATGGCAAAAGCATCCTGCCGTATTTCAGCAACCGCATCGCAGCAGAAATCCGCTTGCCGGAAGCCATTGACCGCAAACTCCTGTGTCCGTTCCAGTATTTTGGTGTCACCGATACGGTGGATTTGGATTCTCTGAAATGGAGCGCTGGTGGGTACGACAGGGGAGAATTGACTCATGTTTATACCTTGAGTGGCGCCATTGCCAATCGCCGCGCCGATTTGGTGGTGTCCTCGCTTCTCAAATATGTAACAGATATTGATGCTGTGAAGGGACTCGGTTTCTGTGTGTCTATTGAGCATGCAGAGTTCATGTGCCGTTATTTCAACGAGCATAGCATCCCATCTATATTCCTAACAGGCAAATCCCCCGAGGAGGAAAGAAAAACCGCCAAGCAGCGTTTGGTGGATGGAACTGTGCGCTTCATTTTTGTTGTGGATATCTACAACGAAGGAGTGGACATTCCTGAGGTGAATACCGTTCTGTTCCTGCGTCCAACGGAATCGCTGACTGTGTTCCTGCAGCAGCTAGGCCGTGGTCTGCGCTTGGCGGAAGACAAAGAATGCCTGACCGTGTTAGATTTCATCGGTCAGGCCCACAAGAAATATAATTTTGAAAGCAAATTTGCTGCGCTGCTCAGCAACACAACCCGAAGTGTCAGCAGAGAAATCCAGGATGGCTTTATCTCCGTGCCGAAGGGATGTTATATCCAACTGGAAAAGCAGGCTGCAAAATACATTTTGGATAACATTCGCGCGTCCTATGGTAATACCTCTGCGTTGGTCTCTCGTGTTGCCTCCTTTGTCAATGACACCGGCTTGGATCTTACTCTTGCCAACTTCCTGAAATATTACCACTTGGACCCCAGAGCGATTTATAAATACACATCCTTCTCACGCCTTTGCGCCAGAGCCGATGTGATCGAAGACTTTGAGGAGCCTCTGGAGACCACATTAACAAAAGCATTCCCACGCTTTGCGGTGATTGATTCTCGCCGATGGATTTCGTTCTTGTTAGGTCTGCTGCCACGATTGGACAATGTGGATTTTTCTGCTTTGACCGATATGGAAAAGCAGATGCTTCAGATGTTCTATATTACCGTGTGGGGAACGGCAGCGGAGGCTTGGAATAGCGAAAAAGTGCTGAACAATCTCTATGCATTGTCCGATAGTCCCGTACTGCTTGGAGAATTGATTTGTCTACTTCAATATCGGTATGAGCAAATCGACTTTGTGGATGAACCTGTGGAGCTTGGATTCGATTGCCCGCTGGATTTGCACTGTACCTACACGCGGGATCAGCTACTGGTCGCAATGGACTTTATGAAGCCTGCAACAGTCCGCGAGGGTGTCAAATGGCTACCAGAAAAGAAACTCGATGTATTCTTCGTGACGCTTCACAAAGCCGATAAGGATTATTCCCCTACCACGATGTACAAAGATTACTCAATCAACGAGAGTTTGTTCCATTGGCAAAGCCAGAGCACGACAGCCGATACATCTCCAACAGGCCAGCGCTACATCCATCACCAAAAGCATGGAAGCAAGGTGTTGTTGTTTGTCAGAGAATTTAAGACGGACCGGCTCACCGGCAGCGCGGAAGCCTATACCTTCCTTGGAACGGCTACCTATGTCAAGCATACGGGTTCGAAACCTATGAATAT
>CAZOVE010000023.1:0-24425 GCA_964583135.1 uncultured Oscillospiraceae bacterium
TTGGGGCCCAACGCAGGGGTGATGCCGGTGAAATGGAACCAATCGGCACCTTCAAAAATACGATCCCAATCAAAATCTTCGGGCTTAGCCAGTTGGATGGCAGAATTGGCACGGTCATAAATGCAGACGGAGCCACGCTGAGAAGCGCCCTTCTCATTGTAGTAGATGCCAACACGGTCACCACCACGAACGATCAAAGAGGTGTCCACACCATAGCGGCGCAGGCTGTTCACAGCCGCTTGACCGATAGAATGGGCAGGTAGCTTGGAAACGAATGCAGCATCCAGACCATAGTTGGCCAAGGACACAGCCACGTTGGCTTCGCCACCGCCAAAGGTGAATTCCACGCTCTGGGCCTGAACGAAACGCTCATAGTTGAACGGCTGCAGACGCAGCATCAGTTCGCCGAAAGTAATCACTCTTGCCATATTACATTTTCCTTTCAAAAATAAAATACCTTTCTAGGGACGGATTCCTGCATCCGCACGGGGTCAATGAGGGCATCGCCCTCGGGGGTATTTCCGCAGAATCTTACTCGCCCTTGGCAGCCTTACGGGCTTCCAGACACAGGCTGGTGATCTTATCCCAGTTGCCGGCAGCAATGTCTGCCTTGGGGCAGACCCAAGAACCGCCCACAGCATGGATGAAGGGTGCGTCAATATATTCCTTAATATTCGCCGCATTCACACCACCGGTAGGCAAGAACTTCAGACCAACAAAGGGAGCAGACAGATTCTTCATGGCATTGAGGCCGCCGTAGACATTGGCAGGGAAGAACTTGACCATTTTCAAGCCATGCTTCAGAGCCGCCATGATCTCGGTGGGAGTCACACAGCCGGGTGCCACGGGAATACCGTTTTCCACGCACCAAGCAACGACTTCTTCACTATAACCGGGGGAAACGATAAACTTGGCGCCCATCTCAACCGCCAACTTACATTGCTCCAGATTGACGATGGTGCCAGCACCGACCAACACTTCGGGGCAATGCTCTGCGACCGCCTTGATGGCTTCGGGGGCGCATGCAGTACGGAACGTGATCTCCATGGTGTCCACACCGCCGGCAGCCATTGCTTTGGCAGTGGGGACCGCATCTTCGACCTTATCCAGAACAACAACGGGAACAACGATGGAGTTTGCGAGTCTGGTTAATACATCCATTTTGTGACCTCCTGTGGCTTTTGAGCCATAATGTACATTGGTTTGGAAAACTGCGCATTTTTGCATAATTCCACAGATGTAATTATATAAATTTCCGCTTGTTCTGTCAATGGAAAAAAGCAACAGAAACAGACGCCTTCCATTGTGCAAAAAATAGGCAGTGCGGAATGATCTGACTCTTACCGGTGCCATCGGCATCCCGATAACCAACGCAGAGGTAGTAGCCTACGACCATTTGCCGGCAAAACAGAACGCTCCTGTATGATCGACCGAAGAGTGGATCACACAGGAGTGTTCGTTGTTAGAAATGGGGTGCGCCTACTTAGAAATTGCCAACTTCCTGGCTCTTGAGCTGAAGCTGCAGCTTGTCCGCGATCAGGGCGATGAACTCACTATTGGTGGGTTTTCCCTTGGTGTTACTCACCGTATAGCCGAAGAAGCGCTGTAAGGTATCTAAGTCGCCTCTGTCCCATGCCACTTCGATGGCGTGTCTGATTGCTCTTTCGACACGGCTGGGCGTGGTTTCAAACCGCTTCGCAACTTGCGGATACAGCACTTTCGTGATGGCGTTGATCACATCCATGTCGCCCACAGCAATAATGATCGCTTCTCGCAGATACTGGTAGCCCTTGATGTGGGCAGGGACGCCAATTTCATGGATGATGCCGGTGACCAGCGCCTCAATGCTGGTCTTATCATTGCGACGTACGGGAATGATCCGTTGGCTCTCCCCACCACGGATCTCCTCCAGACGCTCCACCAAAATCAACATATCACAAGGTTTGAGCATCAAATAACGCACGCCCAAATTGGACACCGCATTGGCAACATAGTCGGTAATAAAGCCGGATGTAGCCAAAGTAACGGGTGGCTTGTCCATGCTGCTTAAGTTCTTGAGCACTCCCAGCCCATCCTGCTTGCTCAGCATCAGATCCAGCACCAGCACCTGCGGTTTTAGCTGTGTCACCATGCGGATCGTCTGCTCGCCGTCAGAGGCGGTGCCGACTACCTGAAAGCCGCCGGATTGCTGCAACAAAGCACTCAAGCCAGAGCAAAACTCCTCGCTGTTATCGGCGATAAATACGGTTGTGGTATGATCCATAATTTCCTCTCCTGTCATTTGAAGATGATCCCCCGAAACTGCGGTGATATTTACCGCGTTGCGACAAATAAAGCATAGCATGAAACCCGGTTTTTTGCAAGAATCAAGGGGAAACAATCGCTCGTGAAGAATCGACATCTTTCGACATTTCACCCCAGACTGCCAATGTTTTTTGTCGCTTTTACGGATTTTTCAGACGTGGCAAAACAGACCCGCAAGCTATGTTTGCTCTGCGGAAATATAAGGGCTGTGTTCCCATAGCACCATTTTGTTTGACAGTGATGTGATTCTAAAGACGTCTTACGCTGTCGGCACAACGGCACAGAAAGGCCACCGAGGAGCGAACCCCCGGTGGCCTTTGCTTTTCTATTTGGTATGACTCAAAAACAAAATACATTCGGCACTGCGTTCTGGCCAAAGGTGCGGATTGCCATGCGGTACATTGCTCTGGCATGGATGCGATCATGCCAGAGAAAACGGCGCAGTACCTTGCGCAGGGTCCAACTCTCTGCGTAGCTACCCTCAATCACGGGATTCTTCAAAAAATCAGGCTTGCATTCCAACGCCGCAAAACCTCTGCGGCGACAGTCCAGAATCGTCCCCTCATTGTCCCCATCCACATCGATTTCCGCAAAATAGTAGGCATTGACATTCTTTGTGTGGGCATACATTTCTGCAGCGGTTCTTGGCACCGACCCATAAAACGTCCGACGCAGAGGCATATCACTTTTATCCTTGTCGGGGATAGAAGCATAGAGCTTCCAAAAATCTTCCGCCGACTTCAGCGCCAACGTTTTCAGTTTCAGATATTCTTCCATGGTCAATGGTTCCTTTGCAGCCGCAAACAGCACATCCGAGTCCGCATCGCAAATCTGCAGGTCACAAGAGGCCTCCTGCACGATTTCTATTGTGATTCTTTCGGGTATGCTCTCCCCTTTCCACCGCAGATAACTGCCCACTTCCGCCACCATTTTTTCCACAGCGATCTCTTTACTCGGGCCGCGTGCATACGCACCCGGTAGATTCACGGCATACAGCAGTGTGTCATTTCCATTATGTTCCCATACACACTCCACCGTCATTTCTGACACTCCTCTCCGTTACAGGGATGGATGACCCAGCGTTCCACAGGCTTACTACCCTCTATCCATCCCAGCTTCCGTCTTTCATTTTCAGCACCACATCTGCCCGTGCGGCCACGGCAGGATCGTGGGTAACGATTATGACGGTACAGCCGTCCTCATGCGCCAAACTCTTGAGAATATCTACGATATTATCCGTATTGGTAGAGTCTAAATTGCCGGTAGGCTCGTCAGCCAATATTATTTTGCAACCCTGCGCCAAGGTTCTGGCAATCGCCACTCGTTGCTGCTCGCCGCCGGACAATTGCCGGGGCAGCCGCTTGTCGTAGTCTTCGATCAGGCCCACTCGTTGTCGCATTTGCTTTGCCAGCAATCTTGCCCTTTGACCATTCATATGCTTCAACTTCAGCGGATACTGGATATTTTCGCTGACAGTCAGCAGCGGAAACAAGTTGAAATTCTGATAGATCACGCTAATGTGTTCTCGCCGCAGGGCGTTGCGGTTCCAGTCCTTTGTAGACTTCCCTTCCACAAGAATTTCACCCTCCGTGGGTAAGTCCAGACCCGCCATCAGGGACAGCAGCGTGGTCTTGCCGGAGCCGGAAGATCCGATGATGGCATAAAGCTTGCCGGCTTGAAAATCATAGGACACATCGTTGACCGCCCGGACGGTCTGATACTTGCCCTGATAACTGTATGAAACATGATTTAAGGTAATCGCCATATCATTCATCCTCCTTTACGGTAGTCAGCAGTCTGCTATTCAAGAACAGGATCAGTGCTGCCGACAGACCCACAAAATAGATGCCCGCAAAGGTACACAAGTAGCGCACCGGTTCCCAGCGAAATGCAAGACCTCCCAAAGCAACACCTGCCAAGATACACAGCATCTGCTCCAGAGCATAGCTCAGATAGATGGAGAAATTCGCACGCCCCAATGTACGCATCAAGATTATTTCCCGTTTGCGGCTGCGGATCATCAAAAAGCCCAAGAAGAATCCCGCCCCGGCTGAAAGAACAAAGACCAACAAAGTGCAGATCTCATTGACTGCAATACTGTTTTCCAATGTAATACGCAGATTCTCCAAGGTATCATCGTTGATAACAACAGCATAGCCTTGATAATCACGAGGTGTCTTCTCCGGATTCTCCGGGTCCAGGAACCATTGATCGCACATTTCCCGCAACTGCGCCTGCAGATCATTGTCAATAAGCGTCGCACTGATGTACTCCAACATCGCATTCTGTCCAATTCTTGCGCCGCAGGTCATCAGCGGCTCAAAAGAGCAATAGATGTCCCTGCTATCAATGCTGTTGGTATAGGTTCCAGCAACCGTAGCTACGCATTCATACACCGTTTGCCTATATTTGGCTTGTCCAGCCGCTGGGTGGGAGCGGTCATAATACCCATCAAACACCCATCCGGAAAATCGCAGTTGCACTTGCGTACCTTCCGCTTCCGGATCCCAGTCTTTGAATTCCAGCCCCTCCGGAATCAGCAAATACATCGCTTCTTCAGAATCCAAACAAGATGCGTCATACCCTTCCAACCATGTGATCACGCATTCACGTTGGGCCGTCAAGTTGGGCGGAGCAACATTGGCAGTCATGCCGATAAGCGTCTTAGGTATCTGGGAGTGGACTTCGTACATGATCACCGTTGATTGCAAAAAGGAAGTATACTGCAAGTCCATGCGATCACAATACTGGCGCACGGCGGCTTCCGAAGCATAAAGATAACCATCGTCGCCACCACGGTAAGTACCAGCAACCGTCACATAATCCTCATTCTTATCCCTTTGTACGATGATCTGAATGCCTTCCATTCTTTCGGAAGAGTCCACAAGATCCATCGTCTCCGGAACCAGCAGCAACATCGTTTCGGAAGTGAAGATGCTCGCGTCATAGCCTTCAAACCACGCAATGGAAACATCTTGGAGTATAACTCCGGTAGAGGATACCGCTCGGATCGTATACTGATCCTGCGAATAGTTGAACGCATCGAGCCACAGGCTGGTCATATAGGTCATATCCTTCAGATACTGCTTCGGTGTAAAATTCGCAAATCGTTCCTCATAAAAAAGATCGACAACAAAGCCGTTGGCCTGAAGACCATAAGGATCCCGATTCACCGGATCCACCAAGGTCACCGTTACCGGAGCTTCCCGAACGGACACTTCATAATTTTCGTATTCCGATTTATTTGCGGCATACAGAGCGCACAGCACCAGAGAAATGACCACCGCAAACAGCACCACACTCCAGCCTACCAGAGGTGTCCGTCGCAGCTTCTGGGAGAGCTTCTTGAGCACACTCTGCCGCTCCAGCAGGCGCATATTGCGGCACATTGGCAAACTGATCATGCACACCGCCAATGCCACCAAAACGAACTGGCCGACAGCGATCAGCAAAAGCATCTGCGGCTGTAACTGAAGCTGTAGCGTCACTCTTGCTGATTGGATAAGGGTAGCCGTGATCTTATCCCACAGGAGCATACCCAAAACCGCACCCAACAGCGTCCCGATGCCTGCCATGCTTAGACTTGTGTACATCATAAACTGCAGTTTCTCTCGGCTGTTTGCGCCTAGTGATCCCATGGTTTTTAGTGTTCTGCGCTGCATCGCAGGATAGAACAGTAAATATAAAAGGATGATCACCCCATAGACTGCCACACCTACCACAGCAGCCTGTTGGGCAATTGCCGTGTAGTCGTAGAGATTGTTCATGATTTCCCCATAGCCCTGATCCGTAGTCAGAAACAGGCCATCATGACCATCCCGCTCAGCAAGGGCTTCAAAATCGTCCAATGCGCCATTGCAAATCACCATCGACAGGAACACGCCAGTCTCGCCGTATTGCAGATCGATCGGAATGGAAGATTTCGGCGTAAACACCGTGTTTACCGTAAAATTATAAGCAGACGTTGCACCTTCCCAAGAAAAATCCCGGGTATAGATGCCCACGATGGTGTAGCGTTCCTCCGCTGCGTACCATTGCGAGGCGCCTGCGTAGGGATATGCAGACGGATTCACAGTCCCGTAGCCCGAGGAAAGCAGGTCCTGATAGGGATTTTGGGCATCCAATGAGTAATAATTCAGGGTGATGGTATCGCCAACAGACAAACCGCTCAGAGTCGCTACATCCTGCGAGATCACACAAACCTTCGCACCGGCCGTCAATTCCTCTTCGGTGAAATTCCGCCCAGCAGTGATGGTGGTCTCCTCTAATGCAAAGTCTCCGATGGCCATCAGATCATCCACGCCCAAAATTGGGAACGCTTGGTGATTGATCTGCGTCCAAGTCAAATACTGCTGCCAAAGCGCACCATCTTGGCTAGACAGAAAACTCTGCACAGAGTCATCCAACTTCGCAATGGTCGGGACCGAATACGTCGAAGCGACGCCGGAATCCAGTTGGCTGAAATCGAACACCGTCAACTCTACCGTGCGGAATTTCAGCATATCCAGATTGGTCAAGTGGATACCACGCAACACCGTCCTGCCATCGGAGAAAGTTTGCTCAAATTCATACCAGCCGACTTTATACTCCGTCCAATCCGCCCATCCCATTCCTTCGATGTAGCCATCCGGAAAAGGGACCCAGTTTTCTTCGTAAAAATAATCAACTTGCGGATATTCCTGTTTCAGACCATCCGAATTCTCCAAACCGTGGCCATATAGTGCAATATCGGTACGCAGTTCTTGATCCAGATCATGATAGTCCATTCCATAGACCACATACCGCTGTCCAACTTCCAGTTCTAGCTCTTCCAGTGCTTGTTCATTTGGCAGCACCAGCGTCATACGAACCTTATAACCGGTGGGATCGGTATAGCCGGCCTGCACCGCTAGCACATTTTCAATGATACCGGTCAGTTCCACAGCCACACCCTGTACAGTCGTATGATACTGGGTCGTAACAAAATCTGCTTGCACTGCCCCAATATGCTCTAATGTGATTTCCAGCATGGCGTGTGTATAGTTGGTGGTATTTCGATTCGTGGTCACCACAGAGGCAAAAGGATCCTTGCCACTCATGTCCACCAGATGGGCCGCAAAGCAATCTGCCGTCAGTTCCGGTATATAAGCGGATGCCAAGCCCGGTCGATTGACCTGCTCCACAATGTCCGGATACTGCTGCGCCATATCGTACATCCACTGTACCACCCCATCCGGCTGATCGACCCGATACTCATGCCAGATACCATCCATCGTTCCGGCATACAAATATTTCTGCGTGGGTAGTGCCACGCTCGTGCACAACTCCTTCAGGTTTTCCTGCATCATGCCGGCGGCAACGGCTTGCCCCAGGCACACACAAAGGATCGCTACCGCCAACGTTACAAGCAGCAGACCGCACAGGGTCTTGAGTGGTTGGCGAATCGATTGACGAACAAAATACATAGCAACTACCTCCTCTCTGTTTTCCCGAAAACCATGTGGGCTTCCGAATCTCTTTGCAGGTATCTTCCGGCACGATCCCCTCAGGCTGGTCAGGCCTTGGAAGTTGCAATGTGCCACTTCCGCGAACGCAAACCCGGATCATCCTGCTGTTTTTCCTTCATTCTTCGTATTTGTCTTTGAATTGTAGACGTTTGTCATTCTACCACAGATACTCTCTTTTGTCAACCCCTACCTTTGCTCTGTTTCGGCAAGAACTGTGGCGTTATAAGAGAGGCTGTGGTGTTCTGTGGGATTCGCTGTATTCCAAAAAAATGCCGATCAAAATCGGAAAACGCACTTCTCTATGGCATCCTTTTTCCGCTTGTGGCTGAAAAATGACCGTTGGGCGCAATTTGCAACATTTTTATTTTTTCCATGCTACAATGTAGACACAGGAGGTGAACCGATGAAATTTAAGCTCATTATCGACAAAGAAAAAGACGAAGAAGTGGTCGCTACCGTCCATCGTCCCACGGCTTTGACCGACGAAATCGAAGCACTTGTCTTACGCTTCGCCGGTGAAGACCGTATCCCGGCTTACACGGAAGACGATATGAAAATGCTTCGCTATTCGGACATTGAATGCGTCACGGTGCTAAACGGCAAAACCTATGCCATTGATTCCGGGAACAGACGTTACCGCCTAAAGCTGCGACTATACGAGCTGGAAGCAATGCTCCCCTCGTCTTTTATCCGCATCAACAAAAGCACCCTCGCCAATGAAAACCGTTTGGAACGTTTCTCTGTTGCTTACAGCGGCGCAGTCGATGCCGTATTTCAGTGTGGGTACACGGAATATGTTTCCAGACGATGCTTCAGCCAAATTAAAAGGAGGTTTGAATCCAAATGAAAACATTCGCAAAAGATTTTTTACTCAGAGGTCTGCTGGCCTGCGGCGGTGGTCCAGTGGTTCTTGCCATCGTCTACGGCGTTTTGGGCGTCACCGGTACCGTCAGTCACTTCACGCCCGGAGAAGTCTGCATGGGGATTCTGACGGTGACACTGCTAGCATTCCTGATTGCCGGCATGACCGCCATCTACCAAATTGAGCGACTGCCGCTTCCTTCGGCCATCCTCATCCATGGTCTCGGGCTGTATGTCGCATATATCCTGATCTATTTGGTCAACGGTTGGTTGGAGCAACAATGGATCCCAATTGCCATCTTTACCGGCATCTTTGTGGTAGGTTACGCCATCATCTGGTTCCTTGTTTACTCTATCACTAAATCCAAAACAGCAAAGATCAACCAAAAGCTACACCACAATACCTGATCTGATCCCTCTTGCCTTATTCTTCTTTTTGGGCTATAATGACCTCAAGCACGACAAGGAGGAAGGAACATGGCTCGCTTCGCTGTGATCGACACGGAAACCAACTGGGCAGATCAGGTCATGAGCATCGGGACCGTCATTTCAGATGCGGATACCTTTGAAATCATCGAGACCAAGTACCACATTTTGCCCATTGCGTGTCAGATCGGAGGTATGTACGAAAATGCTCTCTTTCTCGAAACACCGGTGCAGCCCATCCTTTGCACCCGTTCAGAAGCAATTGCGGATCTGCGTTTTTGGTTCAAAACCCACAGTATCCGGGCTATTTTTGCCTACAACGCATGCTTCGACCGCAATCATCTGCCAGAGTTGCGGGATTTTCAGTGGTACGATATCATGCGTCTTGCCGCCTATCGCCAGCACAATCCCAAAATTCCGGCTTACGCCGACTGCTGCTCTACCGGTCGCTTGAAACGCGGTTACGGTGTGGAGCCCATGCTCCGATTACTTTCCGGAAAAGCTACATACTGTGAAAGTCATAATGCATATTATGATGCATTGGACGAACTGGAAATCATGCGGTTGCTCCGGTATTCTCCGGCAGATTATGTGCCACTTTAACACGGATTTGAGGTTTGCCTCCATAGTAAAACACCGACTTTTGTTCCAAAAGTCGGTGTTGAATATTTTGTGGAATAACAATAGCCGCCAGTTTTGCAAATGGAGTAGCGCTTCACCCTTTTCCGAAAATCAGCTCTGCTATTTTTTCGCAGGACTGTTTCCGCAGAAAATCCTCCGCCGAAATACCATTGCGCCGCCATTCAAACAAGTACACCTGAGCGTCATCCTGCCGCACATACAATGCAAATTCCTTTTGAGAAGCAAATGTCATTGTAGCCAGCACGTCCGCCTTTTTCTGCCATCGATCAGCCAGTACGCGCATTCGTGCCTGAATATCCTCTAAGGCAGCTCGATGCTCCGGACAATAAAGAAGAAATTCTGCAATCTCATTGCTTCGGATGATATCAATGATCCGCTTGGTGAGAAACGTCGGATTATCTGCGTAGTTTTTCGTGTACGCCACCGCAATATATTTGGGCGACTTGATCTTCACACGATTATATTGCCCATCCACCGCCACATATCCCTCTGCATCATAGGGAAGTTGCGCCGCTGCGGCAATACAGTCCTGCAGCGATCTCATCGGAAACGACCGGGGCTTTTGAATGCCAATATCTTCCTCGCATTCCTGTGCGGTTCGATTATTGCGAGTCCCCAAATGATAAAGAGCTAGTTCCCGATAGGGTACCACCACTTGATTGTAGGGGCTGACCAATTCAAAGATATATGTATTTTCCGGATTCAGTCGGTCATAGTCCAATCCGCTGGCCGCTGCTGCCGCATCAAACAGTTGCCCGAAGGTGGTAAAAGGCGCATTGGGATCCTCTTGCGCATTGGGAAGCGAAGCCCGATGGGCATCGATGGTGCCATTGGTAGAAATATGCCAAGCTCCACGATCAAACCACACCTTCATCAGGCTGCCGTCGATTTTCTCCTGCACTCGGATCGTATCCCAATCCATCTGGGGGCAATAACTCTCGCCATAGTTCCCAAACTTAAAGAAGGGGATGCACACAGGGTTTAGTTGTGCGTCCACAATCAGGCCTCTGCACTCTCGCACGATTTCTTCATGAAAGTCACTGTTGAGCTGATTGTATTTTAGCAAGGTATATTCCCCGTCTGTTGAGATTTTCAAGTAATAGGGTGCCGCAACCAGTAAATCTTTCCAGTTTTCGTGGGCCTTCATAAATCGGAGGACTTGCAATTGCTCGAATGCAGTCTTGCGCATATCCGATTCCCTCCTTTACCATGCACATTCGCACCATTGCATCGATCGCAGCAGTACTGCGACCGAGCTGATATTATATTAGCACGGCCCCTATGGGTTGTAAATACTGTTCCTGTTTGCATGGGCGTCTTTACTGTCTTGGAAAGCATTATTCCCCATCGTCCCATACCAAGTGCTTTGGGATTTCACGGAAGCGTTGCGAGTTGCAACTGTGTATGTTATAATCAATGGTAGAACACAGCAAAATCTCCAAAGGAGGCAGGAAATCATGAAACGAAACCGCCTGTTTTATCTTCTCTTGGCTACTACGCTCTTGACAGCTTGCGTTCCGACCTCCGAACCTGAGCAAAACGCAACATACCAAAACATCTCCGCAAACGAAGCCAAAGCAATAATGGACAGCACGACTGATGTGATCATCCTCGACGTGCGGACGCCGGAAGAATACGAGGAGGGACATATCCCCGGTGCAATTTTGATACCCTACACTGAAATCGAAGCAAGGGCAGCGCAGGAGCTACCGGATCAGGCGCAAGTGATCCTCGTTTATTGCCGCAGCGGACGGCGCAGCAAGCTGGCTGCGCAGATTCTTGCAGAACTTGGCTATTCCAATATACGAGAATTTGGTGGTATCATCGACTGGCCCTACGAGGTAGAATAATATGAAACTGACCAAAGAACAGGTACAACGCGATCTAGATGCCCTGCCGCAACATTACAAAACCGGGGATGTGGACAAGTTGATACGCCGCTATGTCACAGCGCATGCAGATGTTTCTGCGTTGCGATCTTATATACTATCGCAACAGCAGTATCACAGGATATACTACTACGTAGCTTTGGAACAGATTCCATGCGTGGAGCATCGGATGGCTTTCATCCACGAGAATTTGCTATTTTCCGATTGGTGGCATACGGATCAGATCATTCATTTCGTGGCGGAATTGGATTTTGATGTGGCGTTCCACTTTGCCAAAGGCTATGTTGGTTCAGAAGATCCTTTCATCCGCCGTTGGGGCTATGTGCTGTTTATCTCCCGAATGTGTAAAGGTCACGCCACCCAAATTCTGCCGCTCATGCAAGACGATGCCCACTACTATGTACAAATGGCGCAGGGTTGGTTGATCGCAGAACTGGCGGTACATGAGCCGGAAACAGTGTATACATGGCTCCGGCAGAACAACTTGCGCTACAACATCAACGGCAAAGCCATCCAGAAGATCTGCGATTCCTTCCGAATCTCGGATGCGTGGAAGCAAAAATTCAAGGCGCTACGGCCCATCCTTAGGGTGCGGAAATAATCGAAAAGGTCTTCAACCGCCCCAGAGCCGGGTCATATTCCATGCGCATAGCTGCAGCGGATAAAGCTCCAACCCTCCAGTGTAAACCGGTCGGGGTCCATGCTGTCCTCCAATGGTCGGGTTTCCATAAATCCATCCGCCACCATCACAACATACCGTCGGTCGGGTCTTTCTACTAAATAGAATTCTTTATCCCGGTTTTTGATGCCGCATCTTGCATCGGATGCACCCAAAGGTGCTGCGCTCATGCAACCAAGGGTGTCATCTATGCTTCCTTCTACCGTCGCCCTTTCCGGTCTGGCTAGGAGGGTATATATTTTTGCGTCAGGAAACTTTTCCCGGACAAGGCGATCCTTTTTTAGCTTCTTGCAACCCCGGCCGTAGGAAGCCAGATCGTAGCTTTCCCGTAGCACTGCCTGTTCCTGCTGTTCCCCTTCGTCTAGCAGGTAATCCACGCTCACATTCAGCAGCCGTGCCAGAATTTTGAGATTCCCCACATCCGGTAAGCCCTTGTCCGTTTCCCATTTTGCCACGGCGGAACGAGATACGCTGAGTTTTTCCGCCAACTGTTCCTGAGACAGACCGCATTTTCTTCTGGTTTCTCTGATTTTTTCGCCCAGAGTCATGTGCTGTTCCTCCACTCGGTTTCGTTTTTACCATCTTACACGAATTTTATCCAAAAATCAACAAACTGCAGATAACATCCCTGTTACGAACCGTGACGATTCCGAAAAAGCCTTGACAGTTGTCCGGCGGGGTGCTATGATACCGGTAAATTATGAAAGAAAGGAGTAATGAATATGTTGAAGAACGTGTCGATCCACCATAACGGAAGTATTGCTCCTTTGCTGTCAGTCTAGGCATTTTGTGCCTTTCTTTACTGTCAATATAAGGGTGCAGGCTTCCGCCTGCGCCCTTTTTTCATGCTCTGCAGCCGGAAGGGGCTACGAAATCTTACGAGAAACGGAGACCAAAAATGAAAACAAAACAAACACTTCAACTATTATGGCGATTCCTAAAAGGTGCAAAACGCTATTTTCTGGTGACCATCCTTGCAGCAGGAGTCACCGCTCTGGCAGATATGCTGCAACCCCAGATCATCCGTGCCGCTGTTGACTGCGCCTTAAGCGGTAAAGAGGCAGATTTTCCCGACTTTGTCATGGACGTAGTAGAGCGCATCGGCGGTTTTGCCTATTTGGGGCAACATTTGTGGATCATGGCTCTGGCCGTACTGGCGATAGCGTTGGTACAAGTCATTTCCCAGTACACTTTCCGGGTGTTTAACACCAAAGCCTCGGAAACACTGGTAAAAACCATGCGAGATCAGCTTTTTTCCCATATCCAGCATCTGCCCTTCTCTTGGCACATGAAGAACCGAACCGGCGACATCATCCAGCGCTGCACCTCGGATATCGACACCACAAAAAGTTTTCTGTCCGAGCAGCTAACTTCCATCTTTCGTATTGCGCTATTACTGACTCTATCCATCACCTTTATGTGCTCCATGCATCCTGTTCTGACTTTGATCGCCCTGATCCCTACCCCTGTCATTATTCTGTATTCCTTCCATTTTCATAAGAAGGTACACGACGGTTTCGAAAAATGTGACGAAAGCGAAGGCAAGCTGTCCGCAATGGCTCAGGAAAATCTCACCGGTGTCCGTGTGGTGCGAGCTTTCGGTCGCGAGCGGTCCGAAATCGACAAATTTCAAAAGCAGAATGATCACTACACCACTTTGTGGGAGAATATGGGCAAGACTCTGTCGCGATTTTGGAGTACCTCCGATATCCTCTCAGGTCTTCAGGTCATGCTCGTGGTGATCTTCGGCGCGATGTTTTGCATTAACGGAAGTCTTCTGGAAGGCGAATACATCGCCTTCATTTCCTACAATTCCATGTTGGTCTGGCCCATCCGGCAGTTGGGGCGTATGATCTCCGAGCTAAGCAAAGCGGGCGTATCCATAGACCGGGTGGCCTATATCATGAATACGCCGCCGGAACAAGATGCGCCGGATGCTGTAGATGCCCCTATGGACGGTGACATCTGCTTCGAGCACGTCCACTTCGCCTATGAAAATTCGCCAGAAATTCTGCATGATATTACCTTTACCATGAAGGCCGGCACCACTTTGGGCATTTTGGGCGGTACAGGTAGTGGTAAATCCACGCTCATGTTACTTTTGGATAAGCTATACTCGTTGGATGAAGGCTGTGGATGCATCCGCATTGGCGGCACCGACATCCGCAACATCCGCACCGAACATCTGCGCCGTAACATCGGCATCGTGCTGCAAGAGCCCTATCTATTTTCCCGAACCATTGCAGAAAATATCGGCATTGCCGCTCCGGAAGCAGATCTGCAGTCCATCCGTGCAGCGGCTGAAGCCGCAGCCCTGCACAGTTCCATCACTTCCTTTACTGCAGGCTACGATACCATGGTGGGCGAGCGAGGTGTCACCCTCTCCGGTGGTCAAAAGCAACGAGCAGCCATCGCCCGGATGCTAGTCAAAGAAACGCCGATCATGATCTTTGACGATTCCTTGTCCGCCGTGGATACAGAAACCGACGCCAAGATCCGGCAGGCCATCGAAACGCGCTTCGGCAAGGCCAGCGTGATCCTCATTTCCCACCGGATCACAACATTGTCCGCGGCAGATAGAATCATCGTGTTGGATCGGGGCCGTATTGCCGAAGAAGGTACCCACGATACGCTGAAAGTTGCCGGCGGTATCTATCAAAAAATTTACGAAGCCCAAAGCGGCATCATGGAGGTGCATCCGTAATGGCGGAACAAGCAACCAAACACCTGAAATTCTTTGGTATCGGCAGGATCCTCCCCTACCTGTCCAAGGTCAGCAAACTCATCTTCACCATGGTATTTTTTGGTCTGATGGGCAGTCTGACGGATATTATTCTGCCGCTGTTTCAGCGGTATGCGCTAGATCATTTTGTGGGACAAGGTACCTTCGATACCATCGCAGTATTTACCGCACTTTATCTGCTGACTATTCTGACAGCAGCCGTGTCGAATTACATTGCCTGCGCGTTGGCCATCATTGTGGAAATGCGCACCAATCGAGAGCTTCGGCAAGTGGGCTTTGACCACCTGCAGACCCTGTCTTTTTCCTATTTTAATCAAAACAGCGTCGGTTACATCCATGCTCGGCTCATGAGCGACACTTCCCGCATTGGCAGTCTGGTGTCTTGGACGCTAGTGGACTGTGTGTGGCGCATCAGTTATCTCGTTGGCGCCATTGTGGTGATGCTCCTACTCAACCCCAAACTGGCGGGCATGGTATTGGCCATTTTACCCTTACTTACGGTGCTATATGCCATCTTTCAGAAACGACTGGTTCAGGTCAACCGGCAGGTGCGGGAAATCAACTCACAGATCACCGGTAATTTCAACGAGGGTATCACCGGAGCCAAAACCATCAAATCTCTGGCAATCGAAGAAAAAATGGAGCGTCGCTTCACCTCCGATACACAAACCATGCGCCAAAAGAGCGTTCAAGCCTCCCGTCTGCGTGGCCTGTTTGCCGGCACAATGAATCTAGCCTCTAGCATCGCCTTAGCCATTGTGCTATGGAAGGGCGGCTACATTGCTACGGAAGAGTTGGGTACTTTCTCCGTTTTCATGTCTTATGCGCAGGGCATGATGGAGCCTCTGCGGTGGCTTGTGGACATCATTTCCGACTTGATCACCACCCAAGTCAACATTGAGCGCTTCACCAATTTGCTAGCGGTTCAGTCCGATGTGGTAGACACGCCGGAAGTCATTGAAAAATATGGTGACATTCTCCATCCCAAGCGAGAAAACTGGGAAGAGCTGAACGGTGACATTGAATTTAATGACGTGACCTTCCGGTATCCCGACGGTGAGGAGACCATATTGGAGCATTTTTCCTTAAAAGTGCCCTTTGGCTCCCATCTGGCTATCGTCGGAGAAACCGGCGCCGGGAAATCTACTCTTGTCAATCTTGTGTGCAGATTTTATGAACCCACGCAGGGTCAGGTGCTGATCGACGGTCGGGACGCCCGGGAGCGCAGCCAGCTTTGGCTTCACTCCTCGATCGGTTATGTGCTGCAAACGCCCCATCTGTTTTCTGGTACTGTCCGAGAAAATCTGCTTATGGGTAACCCCGATGCCACGGAGGAAGCGATGTGGCAAGCCCTCCGAGCAGTATCTGCAGAGGATGTCATCGCCCATCTCGAAAAAGGCCTAGATACCGATGTGGGCGAAGGGGGCGATCTGCTCTCCACCGGTGAGAAGCAACTCATTTCCTTTGCGCGCGCCGTGCTGGCCGATCCCAAGATCCTGATTTTGGATGAAGCCACCGCCTCTGTCGATACCTTGACGGAAGCAAAGATTCAAACAGCTTTGGAATCCATCACCGCCGGGCGCACCTGTCTCATGATCGCCCACCGATTGTCAACCGTACGTAATGCGGACGTGATTCTGGTGGTAAAAAATGGACGAATCGTGGAGCAAGGCACCCACGATTCGCTCTTGAATCAAAAGGGATACTACTACGAACTGTATTCTCGCCAATATGCCGACGAAGCCACTGCCCAAATTTTCACCGAGTAAGATATTCCCGCCCGCAACGTGTCACAGCCGCAGCGATCCCTTGGAAAACTCATTTTGAATCTGACCACATTTTGGGGGATTGTGCTATCCTTTTTGAGATCATTATGCTATACTGCCCATGGAGGGGATGCATATGAAGAAAAAAGACTGGATCCTGCGCATTTTGCTGTGCATTTTGGGAGTTTCACTTGCCGGAGTTAGCGTCGGTTTTTTGAAATTGGCTGCCATGGGTGTGGATCCTTTTCAGGCTATGATGACCGGCCTCAACGCCGTGATTCCTATTTCCTTTGGCACATTATATGCCATCGTGGGTTTGCTACTTCTGCTATTTAGCTTTTGGGCAGATCGGCATTATGTGGGTTTGGCCTCTGTGATCACCCTGACCATTCAGGGCTATATCATTGATTTTGCCACGAATCTTCTGTTCGTCCTTTTTCCGGATCCGACCATACCCATCCGCATCGCCAGCTTTATCATTGGCATCGTGCTGCTCTGCTTTGCCACCGCAGTTTATTTCACTGCGGATCTAGGCGTTTCAGCCTATGATGCCATCTCCCTCATCATCACCCACACTTGGAAAAAGGGAAGATTCAAGTTTAACCGCATTTTCACGGACTGTGTTTGCGTGGTGATGGGCAGTGTCACCTTTTTGGCTGCCGGCGGTGCGTTGCGTGAGCTGACCACCGTGGTCGGCATCGGTACCATCATCACCGCCTTTTGCATGGGCCCCTTGGTCGACTTTTTCCAAAGCAAAGTTGTCATGCCTCTGTATCAGAAAATCCAGTCATAGGTCCAAAAACAGCATGCACTCTAACGATACCGGATCTGCACCGTCGGGTTGCACGCTGGTTTGCAATATTCCGATCAAGCAAAAAGTACGCAAGACCGAAATGTCCGGACTTGCGTACTTTTTTCTGCACAATTCAAACAACATGGCAAATTCTTTTGGAAAATCAATGCTTCTTTTATTCGCAATATTCCTGATACAGCTCCGGCAGGATCATTGCAAGGTTTCGGTATTCAATACAACAATGCTCTGCCATACCCTTGGCTGTTTCCTCGGTCAAAATGACTTTTCGCAGCAGTTTATTTTTTAGAGTCTTTCCGATCCAGAAACGGCTGGTCAGGAAAAGGCCTTCCTCGGTTTGCCAGAAAATGTGCGCCATTTCCGTGTGCTTTACAAGTCCATTAAATGCGCTTACATGACCACAAACGATCTGCGCAACATGGCACTTTTTCATCATCTGCGCTGAAAAGCCAAATTCTTCCGGTGTCACAAAGTCTATTCTGAGCGGTAGATTTGCGCCGCCTATCTGTTCTGTAGGATAATGTGTGTTGGGTCGGAATGGCGGCACAGTATCCTGCAGAAAATAATCACGGTCTTTCTTATGATATCGAATGCCCATATGTGCCCCCGGAAACCACACCCGGTAGCGAAGGCTCTCCTGAGGATGCCACCAGAACCACCATCGGATCATTTCCGGCGTGATGCCCGGCATAGGACAGGTCATGGACACCAACCAGCTTCCGTCCGGGAACTGATCGTATCCGATCTCCTGTTGCAATGCACCATCACACAACACATGGTTCCGATTTTCAAGGGGTGTTAATGTGATCTCGGGATGTGCCAGTTTCTGGGCGATGTCTTCCGGAATGACCGGAAGGGGTTTATTCAGCAACTCTTTCATTGTAAGACACCTCCGCCGCCTATATTGCGGTTTTCACAACCAGCTCCGCCATGTTTTCGCCCAGAATGCGCAACGTCTTTTCTCCAAACTCATCCTTACCACTATGGAGCATATTCCAGTATGCGCTACTCACGATGGGCATTTCGCTATAGGCAAAATACTTGTGGATACGATCCAGCGAAGCCGTGGAACCTGCTCGCCAAAGCGTGACTACTGCTGCACCGGGTTTTCCCCGGAACAATCTGCCATGGCAGCTACCTGCGTAAAAAACACGGTCCAACAGCGCCAGAAGCGCACCGTTGGGGCCTGCAAAATAGACCGGTGAGCCAATGACCACACCATCACACGCCGCAATTTTCTCGATCAGTTCATTTGCCTGATCATCCACGAAACCACAGCGATGGGTACTCCGGCACTGCTCACAGCCAATGCAACCACGGACAGGCCCGGAAGAGAGCTGAAACCATTCCGTTTCAATGCCTTTTTGTGCGATCGCAGCTCCCACCAGCTTCAGGGCCGCCGCCGTATTTCCGTCCCGGTTGGGACTACCGTTAACCAATAAGATCTTACTCATAGTTCCTCCGTAATACTCTTGATTGCCACCGCACTCGAACTGCCAATTTCGTTCGACTCTGCAAATCACCCGGCAGCTCCCAACACGCTCCGATCGTTGCGTGATCTATACTGCCGATCTTCATTTTGATTATAACACACCCCTACACAAAAGAAAAGAGCCCGGGAAACAAAGCTAGGGAATTCTGCCAAAATCAGTTCGGACATATATTGATCTGTCCGAACATATCGCATTCATATGTATTGTTGTACCGTTGCTTTCAAAGTTTTGCAAATCATTTCTTTGGCTCAAAAGTGACCGTCGGGTGATATCCCGTGATACTACCCGACGGTCATGAATATAGGGATCAAGCAAGATCCAGTATGGGAAGGACTTACCTATTAAATATTGCCGAGGATCGCTTTCAGATCCGCTTCAGGAGTTGTAATGGGAGCAATTTGATACTTCTCCATTAGAAAGGAAAGGACATTGGGGGAAATAAAGGCCGGCAGCGACGGACCAAGGCGGATATTCTTAATCCCCAGATGCAGCAGAGTCAAAAGAATACAGACCGCCTTCTGCTCGTACCAGCTCAGCACCATAGATAGGGGCAAGTCATTGACGCCGCAGTCAAAAGCATTTGCCAGAGCTACTGCGATCTGAATGGCAGAGTAAGCATCGTTGCACTGTCCAATATCCATCAGTCTGGGCAGGCCGCCGATGGTGCCCAAATTCAGATCGTTGAAACGGTATTTACCACAGGCCAGAGTCAGCACAAGCGTATCCTTGGGTGTCTGCTTGACAAATTCGGTGTAATAGTTCCGTCCGGGTTTTGCACCATCACAGCCACCCACCAGAAAGAAATGTCTGATCGCGCCGGCCTTGACCGCATCGATTACCGTTCCTGCAACACCCATGACCGTGTTTCTTGCAAAGCCGGTCATGACGGTATTGCCACCGTTGATTCCCGGGAAGGTGGTGTCCTGTTTGAAGCCCCCCAGCTCCAGAGCCTTTTCAATAACAGGGGCAAAGTCCTTTTCAGCGCCAATGTGCTGCATACCGGGATAGCCAACCACTTCCGTGGTAAATACCCGGTCAACATAGCCGGCCTTCGGCGGCATCAAGCAGTTGGTGGTGAAGAGGATCGGCGCAGGCAAATCAGCAAATTCCTTCTGCTGATTTTGCCATGCGGTTCCAAAATTCCCCTTCAGATGTGGAAACTTCTTCAGTTCGGGATAGGCGTGGGCAGGCAGCATTTCGCCATGGGTATAGATGTTGATACCCTTTCCCTGCGTCTGCTCCAGCAGAAGCTTCAGATCATACAGGTCATGGCCGGTAATGACGATAAACGGGCCTTTCTCCACGGTCAGAGAAACTTCGGCAGGCTGGGGATGGCCGAAAGCCTCTGTATTGGCCTGATCCAGCATAGCCATACACTTCAGATTCACTTCGCCAACCTCCAGTACGATGGGCAACAGCTCTTCCATTCCCCAATCGTCCATACCGATGGCGCACAGAGCCTTACACAGGAAACCATGGATGGCATCGTCCTGATAGCCCAGAACGGCAGCGTGGTAAGCATAGGCCGCAACACCACGGATACCGAACAGGATCAGGGACTTAAGAGAGCGAATATCCGCATCCGCATTCCACAGCTTGCTCATATCGTAGTCATTGGCCGATGCCAACTTCTGCTTTTCCATCTCCACCCGCCGATGGATAGACAGCAGCGCATCGTTGTCAAAATTCACATTGGTCATGGTAGCAAACAGACCTTCCACAACCAAAGCAGCGACAGGATCGGTAAGTTTAGTGTTGCTACTGCCAATCGCCCGTGCCATGCCGATCAGCGTTCCGGTCAGCTTGTCCTGAATTTGGGCTGTATCAGCTTTCTTTCCGCAAATACCCGTATTGCCTGTACAACCGGTGCATTTTGCGGTTTGCTCACATTGAAAACAAAACATAATCGTATCTCCTAAGTTAAGATTTGCGACAAGCAAATCATAAACGAAGTCGCGCCATATTGCAACCGGTATGTTGATGGATAAAAAGGGAATGTCTGTCTGCTAAACTGTTTGCAAGGAAGTGAAACGCAGCAGATGCAATCAATGGTGACAGTACCTGCACCTGCAGATCTACACGCAAACAAAATCACCGCTGATACCATCGCAAATCGAAGGATTTCAGCGGTGTTATATGGATACCGGGAGTTATGGTTTTCAAGGATGCGCCTATAAGGACTTCCGCCATCGTAGCTGTGCGGCATACCAAAAAAGCCGGCCAGCTTCATGGTCTGAATGCTATTTCAGTTTCCTTAGCTTTGCCGTATTTGCAATAACAAGAAGTTGCATATCCTTTTTTAGCGGAAGTGTTGGGTCTACAGAAGTATTGATCTCATTGCCGCTTCGGATCGCAACCACATTGAATGCGTATTTCTTGCGCAGACTCAACTCCATCAGATTCTTGCCGACCCACTCGTCCCGCACATCGATCTCCACCATAGATACATCCCGGGACAAGGAGATCATATCGATAAATCCGGAACTTAGCAAATTCTTTGCAAGTCGGATTCCCGACTCGTTCTCCGGAAAAACGACCTGATCTGCACCGATGCGCAGCAGGATCTTCTGGTGCATTTCGTTGGCACATTTTGCAATCACGGTCGGAACACCGGCTTCCTTGCAAAGTGTAACCGCCATTACGCTTGCTTCCAAATTACCGGCCATACACACAATCACCGTGTCAGTGTTGCCGATGCCAAGACGGGAAATCACCTCCGCATCTGTGACATCCGCACACTTACAAACAGGCAAATACGCTGCTGCATCATTTACGATCCTTTGATCGTGATCAACCGCAATGACCTCCATGCCATTATCTACAAGTTCTCTGGCAACGGCAATGCCGTATCTTCCTAGGCCAAAGACTGCATATGTTTTTTTCTTTTGCATCGTTCCATCTCCTCATCCAATACTAATTTCTTCCGTTGGTTCGGATATCACATTCTGACTTTCATTTTTTCTTCCCAACGCTACCGCCAGCGATATTGGTCCTACACGCCCAAAATACATCGTAATTATAATAATGATTTTTCCAAAAACATTTAGGTTAGCCGTCAAATTCCGCGAAAGGCCCACCGTTGCTGTTGCGCTGACCGTTTCATAAACCACATCCAATGCGTCGGAACCATGGGTGTCGATCAGCAACAGTACCGTTGCCGCAAAACAAATCGTCAAAAACATAACCGCTACCGCAACTGCCTTTCTTATGGAGCTTTCGCTGATGCATCGTCCAAACAGCGTTGCACTCGTTTTATTTCTGACCGTCGCAAATGCCGAGCAAAACAGAACCGCAATCGTAACAGTTTTGATCCCACCTGCCGTCCCAACAGGCGAACCGCCGATCAGCATCAGCATCAGGCAGACGGCCGCAGAAGCATTCGTCAGATCCTCTTGGGGCACCGAAGCGAAGCCTGCTGTCCGAGTCGTCACAGACTGAAACAGCGACACCTGTATTTTGTCAAATAAGGACATACTGCCGATTGTCAGCGGATTCCCATACTCAAGGACAAAGATCAGAAGCGCACCACCCAAAATCAGTCCGCAGGTGACTGTAACGGCAATTTTACTGTGCAATGTCAAAAATCTAAATATTTTTCTACCGGGATTTCTTTTCATGACACGAAGCACATCCCACCAAACGATATATCCCAATCCTCCTAGGATGATCAACGTAGCGGTAACGCTGTTGACCAACACATTGGTCGCATAATTGCAAAGACTGTTTTCTGCAATGATGTCGATCCCTGCGTTACAAAAGGCGGAAACCGAATTGAATATAGAGATCCAAATACCTTTGGCTCCAAACTCCGGAACAAAAACAAACATATACAGAATTGCTCCGATCCCTTCGATGCAGAGGGTGCCAACCAAAACATTCCTTACGAATTGTGAGAGTCCGGCCATTGTGTTCAAATTGAAGGCATCCTGAATCAGCAATCTATCCCCAAGGCCCATTTTCCTGTTCAATAGAATCATCGCGCCCGACATAATCGTGACCACACCCAGTCCACCGATCTGGATCAAGAGCAGAATAACAACCTGTCCAAATATACTCCAAGTGGAGACTGTTGGCAAAGTGACAAGACCGGTAACACAAGTTGCTGTGGTTGCAGTAAATAATGCATCCAGATATCCAACAGACTTACCGTCAGCAGAGCTGATGGGAAGCGCTAGCAACAAACTTCCCAGCAAAATGGTTATCAGGAAGCTGAGCAAGATGATCTGCGTCGTCGATAGTGAGCACCTTTTGTTTTGCGTCATAAGAAACGCCCCTTTATCCCCGCGAACAATAATCGCAGTCTACATTTTCGATTTTGCCAAAAAAGCAAAAGAGAACCAGCGTCCTCTGCAGTCAGCTAGTTCCCTAAAAATATGTGTTTTGATAATTATACCATGTGCCATCATTTTCGTCAAGTCTTTCCGCACGAAATCATCTTTTACCGCCGGTACGATCGTTCGTTACCGTCATGATGCTATCTTGCATCATTTTGATCGTCTTTTACCACCAAGCCTGCAAGGATCGTTTCTTTCGCCACCGATCGAAACCGCACTAACTTCACGTTGAGCGCTTGCCCGTTTTAATAAATTGGATCAGCGTTTCCACATCGCCAAAATCATCATAATCCCCCATGATGCCCCGCCGATGATAGACAACACCGTTCTTTTCATTTTCCTCCAGACAGTCGAGCAAGACTTCCATACCGTACCTTTTCACAAACAATGTAAATCCATAAGGTTTGATTTTCGCACCACCCGGTATCCGGGCAGTCCCCGGAATCACAACCACCGCAGTGCTCGTTTTCGGAACACAGGCAGCAGGCCAGCCCGCAGCGAGCAATTCCAAGTTCTCTTCTCATAGAATTTCTCCTAAAAAGCTATTTTAACGACGCATGTACATCACAACTTCTGGATCTGCGCCATCGACACCGTACTCGCAGACAAGCAAAAATTCAAGGCACGCAACCATACCATAGCATCTGTCTTCCTTATGTTCGCACTCCACCTGATTGCCTAGATACATGCTGTTATCATCCAAGAATTTTACGGTTTGTCCACTGGGCAGAGGATACTCCAGATTGACAAAATTGCCAACCAAGGCGTACAGTTCGTTGATCTTCGGCATACCGGGAATACCAAGGGCGTTAAACTCCCCGATGATGGTCTGCTTGAATTCCTTGTACGCTTCTTTTCCGTCCTTCTTAATGTACCGTGCGATAAAGCATTTTTCATCAGAGCAACCGGGGCAGGTGCTGTTCCACTGACAGGCTGCACAATCTGCGCCACATAATGATTTCATATTCTTACCTCGTTATTTATATTTACA
>CAZOVE010000024.1:0-24291 GCA_964583135.1 uncultured Oscillospiraceae bacterium
CCCAGCTGAGCTATGCTCCCAAAGCGTCACACAAGGTGTTTACCTCAGCGACGGGTTTCATTATACACAGATGCCCACCATTTGTCAAGCACTATTTTTTCTTTTTTACGAAAAATTCTATGGCGAATCAGTTCTTTCTTTCCCAGCCACAGCCACACCTGCGGCATATGCGGTGCTCCATGCGATCTGGAGATTAAATCCGCCGGTATAGGCATCACAATCGATGATTTCTCCGGCAAAGTATAGACCGGAAACCAACTTGGATTGCATCGTTTTCGGATCAATCTGCGACACTTTGACACCGCCGGCAGTGATGATAGCTTCCTCCACGGGGCGTTTGCCGGTGATCTTCACAGAAAATGCTTTCAGACATTCCACTAGCGCCCGGCGCTGCTGCTTGGTCAAAGAATTGGCCTGCATGGATGCATCAATACCACAACGGCGCAGGACCACCGGGATCATGCTCCTGGGCAACAAGTCTGTTAGGGCATTTTCCATTGCCCGATTCTGATACATTTCCAGATCCCGGAGGATCCGGGCATCCAGTTTTCCCTCATCAAGGGCAGGCTTCAGGTCAATGATCAGACTACACGCCCCTTTCAGGTGTGCACTGGCGCTCAAAACCGTGGGGCCGGATACGCCAAAATGGGTAAAAAGCAGTTCCCCAAAATCTTTATACAACACCTTATTTTTCTCATTGACCAGTTTTACACCCACATTGCGTAAAGACAGGCCCTGCATATCTTGGCAGTCCTCCCCCGCCGTTTCCAGTGGCACCAGACTCCCCTCACAGGCAGTCACGGTATGACCTAAGGCGTTTGCCATGGAATAGCCATCACCAGTAGAGCCGGTCGTTGGATAACTCAAACCGCCGGTGGCAAGGATCACCCAGTTAGCGCAAATATTCTCCTTGTCCGTGCGGACACCGGACACCACACCGTTGTCTGTCAGAATTTCTTTGACGTGTGCGGTACGCACCGTAACGCCACTACGGCGCATAGCCTTCTGCAGACAATCCAGCACAGACTGCGCGCGGTCACTGACCGGGAAGACCCGGTTTCCTCGCTCTGTCTTCAAGGCACAGCCGTTGGTTTCAAAGAAGTCCATCACCATGGACGGCGGGCAGGCATCCAGCGCGCTGAAAAGGAAACGTCCGTTTTGGGGAATGTTGCGCATCACTTCCTGTTCACTGCAGTTATTGGTTACATTGCAACGGCCTTTGCCAGTGATCAATAGTTTCTTTCCGAGGCGATCGTTCTTTTCCAGCAGCAGGACTTTTTGCCCCCGCTGTGCCGCTGTGATTGCGGCAAACATACCGGCAGGTCCACCGCCGATGATAATACCGTCGTAGTTCATAGTTTGATACCTTATGTTTCAAAATCTTTCATTGTCGGAGCATTTTCACTTCTGCATCGGTTAGGTAACGCCATTTCCCCAAAGGAAGATCTCCCAGCAGGAGTTTCCCCTCCCCGACGCGACGCAAACGAGTCACATGCATTCCGGCCGCTTCGCACATCCTGCGCACCTGACGATTGCGTCCTTCGTGAATTGTGACCAGATATTTGGCTTTGTTCCCCTCCGCCCGTAGCAGTTTTACTTTTGGCTTATGGATTCGATAGCCATCCAATTCCACCGGACGATTCAGCAGCGTCGTTGCTGCCGGATGGTAGTCGGTGACCCAGACTTCATAGTTTTTCTCCACCTCATGCTTCGGGTGCATCAAAAGATGGGCAAACTCGCCATCGTTGGTCAGCAACAGCAATCCCTCTGAATCATAGTCTAGCCGTCCAATGGGATAGACCCGTGTGCCACAGTCAATCACCAACTGTGCGACATTGGGGCGCCCCTTTTCATCTGACAAGGTGGTCACATAGCCTCTCGGTTTGTGGAGCATGATGTACACATGATCCGGTCTGGATGGGAGGGGTTTCCCATCCAACAGGATCTCATCCTTTTCCGGATCAGCCGTATCCCCCAATGCGGCGATACGCCCGTTCACACAAATTCTGCCGGCTTGGAGCATTTCCTCTGCCGCCCTTCGGGAAGCCACACCTCGGGCGGATATAATTTTCTGTAATCGCTCACTCATCGAAACCACCCATCCCAGAAGTGTTTTTTTGGTGATTGCTTTTGTATCTCTACAGTGTCGGCATATAGAAGTTCCACTTTTCCGATCACTTCTTCGCCGATACAAACGTAGGCATAACCTGCACTTTTGCCCTGTACCACCGGAGCATAGACAAAATCCGGGCCGGAAAACAGTACCACAGGCGATTCCTGCTCTGTCAGAGAGAAGGAAAAATCCTCTGCCGCCACCAAATCCACTGTTTCTCTTTCGCCGGACAGTACCGTGACGGTCGCCAAAATCTCCCCGCAGTTCACCACGGAACGAACTGTATACCGGGAGAATCCGTCTTCAAACAGCGAGGCATGATCGACCCAGTCGTTGCCATCGTTGATGGTGACGCAAATCAATCGTCGCCCATCCCGTCGGGCACTGGATACCAGAATTCTTCCGGCCGCCTTGGTATATCCGGTTTTAACACCGTCGGCGCCCTCAACACGCCACAAAAGCTTATTGTGATTTGTAAGTGTCCGCTCCCCTACCCGGACATTTTTAGTGGATACCGTCTGGGCAAAAACCGGATTTTTCATGGCATACGCCGTCAACACGGCCAGATCCCGGGCTGTAGAATAATGGTTGGGGCTGTCCAAGCCATGGGGATTTTCAAAATGGGTATCGTCCAATCCCAAGCGGTGGGCTTTATCGTTCATTAACCCGGCGAAACCTTCTACAGTGCCACCACAATAGATCGCCAATGCTACTGCCGCATCATTTCCGGAGTGGAGCATCAATCCATAAAGCAGTTCTTGCACCGTCAGCACTTCTCCCTCTTGTAGATACATGGAGGAACCTTCGATCCCTACTGCTTCCTTCGGGATCTTTACCCGATCCAAGACATTGGTCTGCTCGCAAACTACCAAAGCGGTCATAATTTTGGTGCAGCTTGCAATCAAACTGCGGCTGTCGGCATCCTTCTCATACAGCACTCTACCGGTTTCGCCGTCTAGCAGGATAGCTTTCTGAGCAGAGATCGCCTGTGCATTACATGGTAAAAGCAAGACGGCAGCCATCAGCGCAGCCGCCGTCCGCAAACAGACTATTTTCATCATTTTCTCACCCGAGCCTATTTTCTCCGGTGAGTCAAAAATTATTCGCCCTTTTTCTCAGTACGAGAATCAATAAAAGCAGCCAGCTTGTCCAAAACATCCGGCACTTGCTCCACCAGTCGATCCGCCGTGGTATTGGCAGGCGTTGCCACCGGCATCATGCGCACATTGCCATCCTTGACAATCAAAAAGCAAATGGGTGTCACTTTCACGCCACCACCGGCACCGCCACCAAAGGGGTTCTCCTGATGATTGGCATTCTTGCTTACAAAATCGCTGCCACCGCCGCCAAAACCGACGCTGACTTTAGAAACGGGAATAATGGTCACACCGTCCGGAGTCGTAATCGGAGTTCCGATCACGGAATTCACATCCACCATATCGCGAATCTTTTGAATGGTACTTTCCAACATATTGGGAAGAGTTTGGCTCATGAAGCTGCACCGCCTTTTCTAATTTTCATAATATTCAAATATTCCTTCAGCGCTCGGACACCGTAGCGCACCACCAATGCGATCAATCGCCCCAGAGTCATGGTCAGATCCAAACGCATAAAAATATACATTTCCTCTGCAGTAAAATCGCACTCAAGCTGCACATTGCGTTTTTTGATCACAAACACACGCTCCAAAACGGGCCACAGACTTCCCAGAGCCGTCCACGCTCTGCCATAATTTGTCGCCAGATCGCAAGGATCATCGCCAGCCATAATGAGTTTGACTTCTAGCACATCGACGCGCAGCTTTCGGCGCAAATCCCCTAAAAAATTAACAGCGGTTTTCACCAAGGGCATAAAGTCCGTGAGTTTTCCCGGGGCTGTCGTTTTACTCTGAGTTTGCTGATTTTGTGCTTTTACCCGTGTTTTGTTTTGATTGTCGACTTTTTCCGGTTTTCTTTTCTTTTTGGAGGGAAGGAGCGTGATGCGCAACGGCCCTAGAATCAATCGCAAAAGCGTACCGCCGCTGTCATATTTCACGCTGACGCCCAGCGGCAAAGCGGCAAGAAAAATCAGGACCGCCAGCGCAATGAGCCAGCCCATCAGCCCTCCTGAGGCTGGGCAGGTTCTGCCTCTTCAGGCACTACCGGCTCACCAAAATTCACTTTTTCAATTTCCGGCAGTTCCTCCAGAGAAGAAATACCAAAGGTCCGTAAAAAATCCGCCGTAGTTCGATACTGAATCGGGCGGCCCGGCACATTCAAGCGTCCCGCTTCTTCAATCAGTTTCTTATTCATCAATGCGGCAATGGAATAGGAGCTGTCCACGCTACGAATCTGCTCGACCATGGCCTTGGTGGCCGGCTGATAGTAGGCAATGATGGTCAGCGTTTCCAGTTGAGAGGCTGACAACTTCGGCGGTTTTCTGGTTTCAAGCGTCTTTGTTACATAATCGGCCATCTCACCGGAGGACACCATCTGGTAGGATTGCTCCAGTTTTAGGATGCGAATACCGCGCCGCTCAAAGGCCAAATGGTCAGCAAGCGCATCCGTAGCAGCGATGATGTCCGCTTCATCAGCCTCCAAAGTCGCTGCCAAGCGGGAGATTTCCACTTTTTCGCCGGCGGCAAACAAAATGGCCTCGATGGCTCTTTGCAATTGTTCGATATCCATCAGATCACTTCCTCCTTTTGGGGCTGCTGCAGCAGTCGTACATTGGGATTCTCTCCGGTGTCATCTTCTTCCAGTGATACGGTGCGATTTTTGCACATGTCTAGCAAAGCCAAAAACGTCGCCACAACTTCGGAACGGCTTCGGCTACCCTTGAATAGGTTGATCAGCCGTTCTACACCCCGCAACAGCAGTTTTCGCAGCACCTCGCCAGCTTTGCGACTGACGGGATAGGGTTCTTTTCCCACGATGCCCTTAAAATGCACCGTCGGCGGCGGCAATCGACGCTCGTTGCGTTCGGCAATACCATCCAATGCCCGCAACAGATCCGTAGCGTTGTGCTGATAGCGGTAAGTTTGATCCCGGCGTAAGGGCTCCGGCTCTTTCACAAACAGGCAGCGGCCGATCTCATTGCGTGGTTCCAGCCAAGTGATCGCCATACGAATCTGCTCCATTGCCTCTTTGCGTTGTCGGTCGATCAAGCTCTGACGTAGTTGCTCCAATTCGCTCTGAGCTTCCTCCTGCTCCGCTTTGGACAGCAGCATCTTGGTCTTGATGAGCATCAGATGAGATGCCATGGTGATAAATTCACTGGCGATCTCCATATCCAACTGCTTCATTTCCTCCAGATAGGCCAAATACTGCTCCAGAATCGCTGTAATGGACACATCCTGGATCTCTATTTTATTCTTGCTCAATAGCAGAAAAATAACATCCAGAGGGCCTTCAAAATCCTCCCGCTCATCACTACGGGTATGGACGATGCCCTCCAATCGATATTGCGGTTGGTCCATAACGGCTCCTTGTACACTACTTCCATGATAATTTGGTACATTATAGCATTCTTTTTCATTATGCGCAAGTATTTCCGTAAAAATAACTATCCGAGGGGCGAAAGAGGAAAAGGACCGCTCAAAAGCGGTCCTTCATCTCTACTTTTCAGCCCATCAGCCACTGGGCAAGTTGCTGGATCTCTTTGGGATAATAAACGCTGATAACATCGCAACACAATAACGCAGCGCCCAGAACGCTTAGAACGCTCAAGCCTACCATTGCTGCACAGATCGGTTTACGGAAGGTGTCCCGACTCCGGCAGAGCATACCAACTGCAATAAAACAGGCCATACCCATCAGAAAATATATATCCATCCGGTACCGCTCCAGCAAATAAGGAGACCACAGAACATCCAGTACTGTGATCGTCATCACTGTCACAGCAAAGCCAATCATCAGCCCTCCAAGCCGTTCCTTTCGCAGCGTACGCATCGTTCCCGGTTCACAGCTTGCAAAAGATAGCAGCAAAATCGGGAAATTGGCAAAAGCGCCACCGCAGTTGAGGTATGGAAAGGCCTCTGCGATCTTCCCGGGGCGTACAAACTGATATGGCAACCAACGCCATACCCGTTGCAAGTCCGCTACCGTTACACCGCCATATTGGGACTGATCCGCCACCGTCAGTTGGTAGGCCTGACCAAATTCAAAAGGATCACCAAAACGGACATAATTATACCACATCAGCCCCACCGCCACAACTACATATGGCAATGCCGCCAGTACCAGTTTGCCCAAAAGGGCCGGCGTAAATCGATGCTGCCGCAAAAAAGTGATCAGCATCGGGATCACCAACAAATTGGCCAACGCCACCGGTGGGCGGCATCCAAATGCCAATGCTCCCAGCAGCGCTCCGCCCGCTGCCCAAAGTAGCTGACGATTTTGCTTTGTTTCCCACCATACGCCACGGATGAAGCAATAAATGCTCCACACCTCCAATGCGATCGCAGACATAATGGCCGTACAATACAGTGCAGGTTCAGCAGCGGCATACCATACGCTGATCACACTCATCGCCACAGACATGGCAAGGTACACGCCAAACGGCAGTTTCGAAAAAAATCGCTTCGCAAGTAAAGCAAACAGCACAAAAATACCGACGATGGCCAGCGCCGTAAAAATCTGGGTCGCCTGATAGGTCACCAACGCCTGACCGGTGATGACCCGGTAAGGCAAAAACAGAAATAACACCGGCACAATACCAAAGTACATATAATACTGTCCATTGTAGTATGCGTGATCCCAATGATAGTAAACGCCGGCTTCCTTGCGCTCTTCAGGATCATATGGATTGTCTAGTTTCGCTAAAGAATCTTCATCTCCGTAGGCAAAGTGCAGCCGTCCCTCCAGTAAATTCTCCGCCATCAGCTCATACTGGTTGCGATGACCGGGGATCTCCCCATTCCACAAGGAAAACTGCGCCATAGGAAGCACACAAGCCAGCACGGTCAGCAATGCCACCAAAGCGGCACACAGTCGTTTGGGTGTGGTCCAAGCCTCCATGGTGATCGTGTAAAGGGCCGAACCCGGGCGGCAGATATAAACTAACAGCACCCCGATGCCTGCCAACAGCCACAAAACACTGGCACCGCTACAAATCCACAACAGCGCTACAGCCATAGCAATCAGCCAAATCGGATAGAATACCCGAGGACAAACGAGTTTCGACAAGGATTTCATACCTCATCCTCCTGCAGATCCCGAAAACGCTCGCTGGCACGGATGCGGTGAAGTTCAAAATCCTGCCGGTTTTTCTGAACTGTACTTTGCAGTTGCAAACCCGTGAACAGAGACAGCAATGCTGCCAATGCTGTAAAGCAGCACACGATCAATGTTGGGAAATTAGGAACCAAACCAGTCCGCAGATAGGTCATCAGCACAGGAATGAAAAATGCCACAGCCAAGACAAATAGTACCGCTGCGATCAGCCCAAAGAAAGAAAATGGCTTATAGTTTCTGTGCAGGCGCAGGATCGTCAGCAACACCTTGAAGCCGTCGGAGATGGTATTGAGCTTAGATTCGCTTCCCTCCGGTCGGTCTCTGTAGTCGATCACCACATGGTCGATCTTCATATTCTTATCCAAAGCATGAATGGTCATTTCGGTTTCGATCTCAAATCCAGCCGACAAAACCGGAAAAGTTTTGACGAATTCATAACTGAAGGCCCGGCAGCCGGTCATAATGTCCTTCAGATCGGACCGAAACAGCGTGTTGATACTCCAACGCACTAGCGAATTTCCAAAATTGTGAAAACGGCGCTTATTTTCCGTAAAGTATGTGGAAGACAAACGATCTCCAACCACCATATCCGCCTGCCGATGCAAGACCAGATCCACCATTTCCCGGGCACGGTCTGCAGGGTATGTATCATCCCCGTCAACCATGATGTACACATGGGCATCAATCTCCCGGAACATCCTACGGATCACATTGCCCTTGCCCTGCTGATATTCCTGCCGTACCACCGCGCCGGCTTCTCGGGCAAGTTGCGCCGTATTATCAGTCGAATTATTATCGTAGACGTAAACCGTCGCTTCCGGCAGTGCCGCTTTCCAACTACGCACCACCGATACGATCGTCTGCCCTTCGTTGTAGCAGGGAACCAAAACTGCAATCGCATCCAAGCCAACACAACCTTTCATACGTTTGATTAGGGTAAGTATACCACAATTGGGCAGGAAAATCAATTGCTCCTGTCGGTATTGCGTAGAAAACTATTGCTTTTCCAGACAAAACATGGTATGATGTTTGCGATTGGAGGTGCGGTTATGTCGACCGGCAAACGTTACAAGCATTTCGAGCGAGCTTTAACCAAAGTGTTGCTATTAGATACTTTTCTTTTCGTTTTGTTTCTGGTTTTTTCAGGCATGAGCATTGTGTGGCTGAAAGTGATTTGCGTTGCCTTGACCATACTATTGTCCGTGGGTGGACTAGTGCTACTGTATATGTCCAGAGAACTCCTGCGCCAACGCAGCCTTTGGCTAAGTTGCGGCTTCTTTTCCATCTTTGTATGCACCTTGGCTTCCCTGATTTTGGCGTTCCCTTAAATTCTTGAAGCGCTGTCACAGATCGTGGCAGCGCTTTTTACAGGCAAAAGGCGGTGCCCGAGCACCGCCTTTTCTTTGTTAGCGATAGAAAGTATTTCCACCAATGAATTCCCGGATCAAGGATGTGGGTGGGATCTCGTCATCCACATCCGCTTCCTGCACAAAATTCAGAACCTTGACAATGGCACGAACCTCATCATAGGCCGGATTTTCCGGCTCCACCGCAGTCAGCAGCGGGAAAATATGCTTTTTCAACACGGCAAGCTCGTAGAGTGTGGAGCTGTTGAAAATCACATCCGCATGCTCCTGATACGGGAATATCCAACGCTCCTCACCACGGCGAACGCTATCCCACATATCGATGGTGCGCTCCACACTGGTACCACGACTCTCGTAATCCCGAACGATGCGACGCAACAGCCGCAGATAACTGGTGGGAATCCGGTTGTGGTCATCCAGATTCAATGGCAGCAACGGACTGACGTACATTCTGAAAATCAAATGGCTTTCCAGTCCCTGCGGTAACATGGTAGGATTGAGCGCATGCAGTCCCTCAATGATAAAGACCGTATCCTTTTGCATCTTCATTTTATGTCCTACCCACACGCGGCGGCCCAACTTAAAGCTAAAAGTGGGAATCTCCACTTCCTCGCCTGCCAACAATTTGGCCAGATGCTCTGCAAACAATTCTGTATCAAGCGTATTGATATGTTCCAGATCCACCTTGCCGTCCGGCCCGGGTGCGATCTGATCCCGATCCAAATAATAGTCATCCAGACTCATCAGGATGGGCTTCTTGCCATGCACACGTAGCTGCGTCGCCAAACGATTGGCAGATGTAGTCTTGCCCGAGGAACTGGGACCTGCCAGCATCACAGCACGAGCACCCCGTTGGCACACCATATCGGCAATTTGGGAATATCGCTTCTCGTGGAGAGCCTCATTGACCCGGATTAGCTCACGAATGCGGCCTGAATCTACCAATTCGTTCAAATCTGCGACGGTGCGGCATTCCATCAATGCGCCCCATTTGTCCCCTTCGGAAAACATACTGAAAAAATGGGGACTCTCCCGATAATCAGCCACCTGATCCGGATCCGTGCGGTCAGGATAGATGAACATAAAGCCGCCGGCTTTCTGCTGAATGTCCCAAACGGACAAGTAACCGGTAGAAGGTGCCAGTTCACCATAGAAATAGTCGCCATAGTCTTCATAATTATAGACATCAAAATAGGATTCTGTGCGCCATTGCAACAGTCGAGCTTTGTCTTCCTGTCCACGCTCTTCAAATCGTGCAACAGCCTCTTGCAGGTTCAACCGGCGGCGAATCAACGGAATATTCAATTCTACGAGCCGGCGCATCTGCGCTTTCAGGCTGCGAACCGAGAAATCCTCCGCATTTTCCACGGAAATAAACAGACCGCTACCGACCGTGCAATTCATTTTCGCCT
Source organism: uncultured Oscillospiraceae bacterium (assembly GCA_964583135.1). GTDB lineage: Bacteria > Bacillota > Clostridia > Oscillospirales > Oscillospiraceae > Faecousia. Next base: position 10,106 of record CAZOVE010000024.1, read on the forward strand.
TTGCCTGAGGCCAAAGCTGGTGAAGCGCCAAAAACAGCACATACTGCGCCGTACGCGCATAGACCTCCCGTCCGGCGGCATCGTCATAACGCAGCAAATGGATCTGACCACCGGAAGCAGCCATGGCGCGACGAATAGAGGGGCGCTCGGGATCGGCATCTTTATCCCGGACAGGGATATAATTTAAGGTAAACACTTCGCCGGCAATTTTCGCCGCCAACGGTTCTGTGGAAAGCTTTCCGGTCACCAGACCCATATCCCGGATGATATCCAGCAGAGACTGACCGGGGCGGGCTTGTACCGCACGTCCATCAATATTCAAATTCATTGTGTGACCTCCTTGTGTTCTTTCTTGCGAAGGGTACGCCAAAGCTGAATGCAATTGATAATGATAATACCGCCATTGAGGAGTACGACCGGCCAAGCGCCCATAAAGATCGCATAGATCATACTCAGCAACGAACCGCAGCTATTGACGAGGCGCAAGCGATTCATAGAGGTCATCATCATCGATAGCAGTACCAATGCGGTTCCTGCGTAACCAATCAGTTCCAGAAAAGTATTCAACTATACTTATTCTCCTTTTTCAAAATTACCACCGCAGCACGCAAAAAAGCTGACCGCTTGATCGATCTAGCAGTCGTCAGCCTTTTGCGGCAGTTTATTGACTCACTTACCCATTCCACCAGTTCACAGGTTTTCTGGTGCAAGTCACCAAAAAACGTTTTTAGCGTAAGGTAAATTATATCATATTTCACCAAATTATGCAAGAACTTTTTCATAATATGGCATCATATGGGATAAATTGTTGCGTTGGTGACAGAAAAAGGCCAGCATAAGCAGAAAAAACACCCGTATAGACAATATCATTACGTTAATGACATTGCCGTATCGGGTGCTTTTTCTGTTTGAAATGAATTGATTATATATTCTCTAAAAGCAACTCCAGCGCCGCTTCCACAGTCTGTTGGCGGATCTGCTCCCGGTTTCCTGCAAAATGGCATTGTCGGGTCAGCGCTGTGTCCGCTGTATCCAGGCCAATGAACACCGTGCCGACGGGGTGATCGAACTCATCACCACCCGGCCCGGCCAGACCGGTTACTGACAGGGCAAAATCCGCTTCCAGCAGCTTTCTTACCCCATAAGCCATATATCCCGCCGTCCACATGGATACAGCGCCGTAGTTTTCAAGAACTTCCATTGGTACGCCCAAAACATGGTGCTTTACCTCATTGGTGTAGCAGATGATACCGCCTTTATATACCTGCGATGCGCCGGGCACAGCCGTCAAAGCAGCACCAATTCCACCACCCGTCAAGCTTTCGGCAGTGACCAGAGTCCTCCCCTGCAACGCTCCCAAAACCTGTGTACATAGATCTTTCAAATAATCACCTCGTTGGGATCATGGCCGCTCCAGCACCGTCTGGAGCACCGTATCCACCCGCATCGCATAATCATCCACATTCTGGTAGATCAGTATGTCCGGGGTCAAGGCTTCCCCTTGGAAGCCGGCTTCCCCTTCAAAATAAGTCATGCTGATGGTAAAATAAACTTCATGTTTTCGCAGAGACAACGATGTCGCGCCGGCAAAAAAATTCGGGGCTTGGGCCGTATGGGAACCAACGATGGTTACATGATCCAGCTTTACCTTGGCACGGCTTGGGAATATGGTCGCCGCAGAGAAGCTGCCGTTGTCCACAAGAATGTAGATATCCTGCGTATCGATCTGTCGCAAAAAGTCGATCAGGTCATCGATAAAGCCCACATAACCACCGGGATTACCACGAACATCCACCACAACCTTATCCACAGCACCGATGACTCGCAGTTTTTGATCCATCTCCTCTAGCAGATCCGACAGACGATATTCCGCATCCGAAGAACAGTCAAACAGGCGAAGATACATGGTATCATACAACTCCAGATAGCGATAAAAATAGCTTGTTTCACCATATTGATTGTAACTTAAGAATCCCATTGAATTCTGCGTTGCATTGGAGAAGTTGGTATTCCAGTATTCCCCGGAACTGATATTCAAAGCGGATAGCCTCACTTCAGTTCTCTGACCGTCAGCGGTTTCGAAAGTAAATACCGCATTATCCTCTTCTCCCATGATCCCGACCATCTGCAGGGCCGACTTGCAAGCAATGAGCATTTCATTAAAAATGGAGGTAATACAGTAATCTGCCCAGTATTCATTCTCCGTCGGAATATAGGGGCGTAGCCGTTGCAGCACCTCTTCCGCCGCAATGCCGTTGATGGAAACCAACCGCGAAAGGAGCAAATTCTGGTATGCGGATGGGATGCGCGTGACAAAAAGTCCCAACTTACCGTCATCTTCCATCTGCTCCACCACAAGAGGAAACAGTTCATCATTCGCAAAATATACCTGTGAGTGTGCATCGCCCAGAACTGCCACGATACGTCTGAGTTCATAGGCGATTTGCTGATCGGTCAACTCCGGCAGATCCTCGATCAAGGCATATATTTCCGAAATAAAGTTATCACGCAGGACGGGATCGTAGAAATATCGCTGCGTCACCGTATTATCCATATCCATGATACTGATACGGCGAGCCGTCAGATATGGATGCCCCTTGACCACCAGTTCCCCCAGAAACAGTTTGGCAAAATACACCACATCCTGCTCCCACAGGCTGTTGCGCGAATCCTCATAGCGATAGGTGTAATCTGCGAATGCGGGCTCCGGCTGCTCCGGCACGGTAGGTTCCGTTGGCTCAGTCGTAGGGATCGTTGTAACGGTAGGTTCTGTGGTTTCCTGCGTTGGCTTCTGTTCACAGGCAGACAGCAGAAACAAGATCGCCACGATCAAAACAAATATTCTCTTCAAAATCACACCTCCTGCGCAAATGGGAAATAATCACGCCATCGATTCGTCGTAATAACCGATCTTAATATGCTCCACGGTTTCAATAGCGTGCTGAATCAACGCCTCCCGATCCAGTTTACGTTCCGCATGCAGCACTTGACCCAAAGTCGGTTTCGTCTTGGGATGGCGAGGTGTAAAGACGGTGCAGCAATCCTCGTAAGGCAGAACGGAAGTATCCATCGTGCCAATCTTACGGGCAATGGTCACAATTTCTTCTTTGTCCATACCCACCAAGGGCATGAAGATAGGGATATCCACTACGGCACCGGTCACAGCCATGGCTTCCATAGTCTGGGATGCAACCTGTCCTAAGTTTTCACCGGTAATCAGCGCACCACAGCCATCATGCTTGGCAAGACGCATGGAGATTTCCATCATAAACCGTCGCATGATCAGGGTAAAAAACTCTTCGGGACAGTTATCCCGGATCGCTTCTTGAATCTCCGTAAAAGATACCACGTTCAGCGTCATTTTGCCGGTATACTTGGTCACCAAGCGAGCCAGTTCGATCACCTTGTCCTTGGCAAGCTGAGAAGTGTAGGGATAACTAAAGAAGTGAACACACTCGATCTCCACGCCACGCTTGCCGATCATATATGCCGCCACGGGAGAATCAATACCACCAGACAGCAAACACATGGCTCTGCCACCAACACCGGTGGGCAGGCCGCCTGCACCGGGCTCCGCCGGACCATGGACATAGGCAGCCAGATCTCGGATCTCCACATAGACGGTATAATCGGGGTGATGAACATCCACCGCAACGCCAGGATGAGCTTCCGCCAACCGCCCACCGATTTCCTGGGAAATACCGATAGAAGTCAGGGGAAATGCTTTATCCGAGCGCTTCGACTCCACCTTGAAACTCTTTGCGCAGTCCAAATCATCGCCCAAGTATTCCTCGATGGCAGCAAAAATGGCATCCAAATCCTTTTCGCAGGGGCGGCAACGACACAAAGAAACCACGCCGAAAATGCTTCGGCAGGCTTCCCATGCACCGTCAATATCGCAGGTTTCATCCATGGGTTCCACATAGACGGTCGACTGCATCAGATACACATCAAAATTACCATAGCCCTTCATGCGGCGGCGGACATTGGCCCGAAGCCGGGCCTCAAACTGGCGCTTATTGGCACCCTTTAGGACGATCTCGCCCAGTTTCAATAAAAAGATTTCTTTCATAATTACCTCACATATTCCGTGTCATCCTGCGCAAGCGCAGCGAGTCGAAGGATCCGTTCTCCTCAAAAAAAGATGTGGATACCTCGACTCCGTTTCAATCCGCTGGAAATGACAGAGCTTTTATCGATTTCCCAAATTCACCGCCCGGTATTGGATCGCCTCGGCGATATGCTGGGGTTGGATCTGTTCGCTACCGTCCAGATCCGCCACGGTTCTAGCCACTTTCAAAATTCGGTCGTAACTTCTGGCAGTCAAACCCAAGGCGTCAAAGGCCTGTTTCATCAATGCGGCAGATGCATCATCCAAAGCCGCATGCTTTCGCATTTCTTCCGGACCCATCCGGGCGTTGCACATACCGCCACCCCCGAAACGGGCATGTTGTCTTTCTCTGGCCGCATCCACCCGCTTCTTAACCTGCGACGAAGGTTCCGCCTCCGTGCGAGTACGCAGATCTTCAAAATGTACAGCCGGCACTTCCACCACGATATCGATGCGATCGAGCAACGGGCCGGAGATCCGGCTTCTGTAATCCTGAACCGACCGCTCGGAGCAGGTACAACGTCCGGAATCGTCTCCATACCAACCGCATTTGCAAGGATTCATGGCGCACACCAACATAAATTCGGCAGGATACGTCACCGCACCAACAACTCGGGAGATGGTGACCTGACCGTCTTCCAACGGCTGTCGCATCATATCCAAAGTATCCTTACGGAATTCCGGCAATTCATCCAAAAACAGCACGCCCTTGTGCGCCATGGAAATCTCTCCGGGTTTTGGATTGCTACCACCGCCAGCCAGACCGGCATTGGAAATGGTATGATGGGGACTACGGAAGGGTCTATGAACTACCAGAGGTTCCTTTGCCGTCAAGTGTCCCATCACAGAATAGATCTGGCTAACTTCCAGCGATTCCTCCCACGTCATATCCGGCAGGATCCCAGGCAGTCGCTTCGAAAGCATACTCTTACCGGAGCCCGGAGGCCCGATCAAAAGCACATTATGACTTCCGGCAGCAGCAACCTCCAAAGCACGTTTGACATTTTCCTGCCCCAGAACATCCTTGAAGTCCGGTACATTCAGTTCGTCCCGACTGGGCACCCAGATCGGCTCTTCCTGCAACACAGTTTCCCCGTTCAAGCCTGCCACCAATTCCCGAATGTTGCGGATCCCGTACACGGCAGGTCCCCGAGCCAATGTTGCTTCGGCTGCGTTCTCTGCCGGCACAAAGAGGGCTTGTATTCCCTCTTTCTTAGCGGCCAACGCCATCGGTAACACACCATTGATTGGACGCAACGTACCTTCCAGACTAACTTCGCCGATAAACGCACTCGTGGACTTCGGTCTGCGGACACCGCCGCAAGCAGCCATAATGCTCAGCAAAATGGGCAAATCGTAATGCGTGCCCATCTTCTTCAGATTCGCAGGTGCCAGATTCACGGTAATGCGGCTCGTAGGAAAATGTAGCCCGGAATTCTTCGCTGCGGCCCGTACTCGCTCCCGAGCTTCCTTCACAGCCGCGTCCGGCAATCCCACGATATCAAATCCCGGCAAGCCATTGGAGACATAACATTCCGCCACTACCAAAGCACCATGGATACCGGTAATGCCCAACGTTTTCACACTGCAGATCATAAAAACGCCCCATTTCTCCCATTTTGACATATCATAACCGATTTCCCAAAAAAACTCAAGGGCTTTCCTGTCGCTATTCCCAAAAAAGCTCCCGGCAAACCATTCAAGGCCCACCGGGAGTATATTTTTATGCAGTTTGGAATGCGTCCGGATTATTCAGCACCAGCGTACTGTATAAAAAGAGCACATCCTGAGATTCAAATTCCATCAATTGCCGTAGCATCGTCATGTTCATATATCGGATATCAACCAGCGTAATCTTGGAATACGATTCAACCAACAGAGGTGCCAAACTGCTTCCGAACGAGTCACGGAAAATCACCAACTCTCGATCGGTCATCGCCGCAGGATTATCAATGGTCAAATAGCCTTCCACACCGGACAAATAGATATCATACAGATCCGAGCTTTCCAGATCCACCTTGTTATAGACCTGCATGGTAATCGGGCGACCCATGGTATCATAACCGGACACCGTGCAACCGTCCAAAACCGGGCTATTGAGGATATACATCGTTTCCGAGGACATCGGCAGCGCAGCCTGACCACAGTACACACCATAGAACGGACGTTCTAGAGCCGTAGCCTCAAATCCGGCCAATTGCGGCAACGTAGCACCCATGGACTGTGCCAACTTTTGGGCAACGGGAATCAGTCGTTCCTGCCGCCAATGGGTGTCGGTCCGGTAGTAATCCTGCAGTTGCAGGCAGGCGGTGATATCGATATATTCCGCCCATGGCATGTCATTTTGTACCTGTGAAAACAGAACTTCGTAATCCAGCATCGGGTAGCCATGTTTCCCGGCAAGGTAATACCCTTTATCCGGCACCACCGAAACGTAGATATTGCAATCGCTGTTTTTCAAATACATTTCATAGACCCGATCGAAGCGGTTCGTGGCTCCCATTAGAGCCTGCATATTCAGGGGATAGTCCAACTTTGCGGCATAACCGTCGGCAATGTAGATGCCGTTGTTATCCTTCTGCATCAAACCGTAGTTGTGGAACAAGGCCTTGATCGTGCGAAAAAAGTCTCGCTGTGGAAACTGATCCAGCGTGTATTCTTCAAAGTCCTGCATGAACTCGGTGTTCAGCAGAGTGTCCCACTGCAGCACAGGCATTTGTGCCAAAGGCCGACGTTCTGCCTGCGACACAGCCTCCGCCGGAGCAAACCAAGCAAAGGCCGCCAATCCCAGCCACACCGCCACCAAAACGCCAGTACCGATGCGACGTATAAACTTGTGTTCCATGGAATGACCTCCTTTAGAAGCGGAAATACAGGAATGGGCTGAAGGAGCCGTCTACCAGATAGCCGGTACAAAGCAGCAACAACACCATCAGCACCACCGGCTCCAGAATCGCAAGCACGCGGTAACGGCTCAAACGGTTTGCGGTGTTGCGCACTAGAGGCGTCGCCCCCACTAAACCCACGATAAACAAGACAGCAAAACTACGCAAATAGTAAAGCGACTGCTCCGTCACCAGTGGAATGCCTCCAATGCCGAAGAGTCCAGCGATGTCACTTCCTGCCTGCGTCATGCTTTCTGCATTGAACAACACAAAGCTGATCAAAATTGCCAGCAGCACATACCCGCGTCTAAGAAACGTCGGCATCTTTTGTAAAGCCGGTATCCATTTTTCCACCAACAGCAATGCGGCAAACATCAAGCCCCACAGCACAAAATTCCATGCCGCACCGTGCCACAGTCCCGTGAGCATCCATACCACCAGAATATTGAAGACCCAGCGAACCTTTTTGACTCGGTTGCCACCCAGCGGAATATAGATATAATCCCGGAACCAACTGCCCAAACTCATATGCCAACGCCGCCAAAATTCCGTAACGCTCTTGGATAAATACGGATAATCGAAATTTTCAATGAAGTGGAATCCAAATATACGTCCTAAACCAATAGCCATATCGGAATAGCCGGAAAAATCAAAATAGATGTTCAGCATAAAAGCCACAGCATACATCCAATAAAACAGCACGCTCTTTTCTCCGCTCTCCCGGAAAATCTTCATGAGCAATGCAAAATTATCCGCAACGATAACCTTTTTGGCAAGGCCAACCACAAACCGACGCAGACCCAGCGATACATTTTCCCAACTATGCTGCCGTTGACCCAATTCTCGAACCACATCCGAATACCGGACGATTGGGCCGGCGATCAACTGCGGAAACATGGCAACGTAAGCCCCAAATGTGATGAAATTGCGTTGGGCCGGTACATTGCCACGATAAACATCAATGGTGTAGCTCAGACATTGGAAGGTATAAAAGCTAATACCAACCGGCAAAGCCAGTTTCAAAAGCGGAATACGCATCCCCGTCACCGCATTAAACGAATCGATGAAAAAGTCAGCATATTTGAAAATGCCCAACAATGTGACACTACACACGATACTGACGATCAGCCAGAGCTTCTTCCATCGGGGTGTCTTTGCCTGGCCGATCGCCAATCCGCAGCCGTAGAACAACACAATGGTACCCACCATTAACGCCAAATACTTGGGTTCTCCCCAACCATAAAAAAACAGACTCGACAACAGCAGAACGGTATTTTTCAGACGTCCGGGCGTCAAAAAATACAAGATCAGCACCGCCGGCAAAAAATAAAACAAAAAAGGAATGCCGGAAAACAGCATAATTTAGGTTCTCCTTTGAAAAAGGCAGCAGTAAAGACCGCTGCCTTTGGTATGATCGATCAAGTCACCGATTCGTCAATCAACACAATCGTCTGAGGATAGGCTTCCTCCACCTGTGCGAAGAAGGGATCCATCGCATCGCTGATGCCAAACGCAACCAACACATAGCCACCGCCAAGGTCGGCAATCTTCAGCATTTCCGGCATACCGCAGATCCACTGATTGCCCAAAATCGCATCTTTCATTTCCGCAACAAAGGTATCTGCATCCTCGACCAGATAAACACCGCAGGTAAAATTATTGGCATTCATGGCATGCATCACGGAAGCTGCCTCGCGGATGGTCGCAAGCTGTGCCTCGGGAACCACCAAAGAAGTCGTCAAATAATCCGTCACCGACAGATTAACGGCACCGGGCGCATTGTCCACAGGACTATTATAGTCGCCGCCCACGACCCAGAATCGTTGATCTTCCGGAATGCGATTCCAGATCGATTCCAATACTTCCTGTGCCGAAGAAGGACTTTGCGTTTGATCGGGAGCCTCGGTCATCTGGGTCGTACCGGTGGGAACAGTTACATCGACCGGTTCGGAAGTTCCGGTGGGTTCGGTATCGCTTTGCTTACCACCGCAGCCAACCAGCGCACTGCATAGTGCAGCACTTGCCAACATCATGGAAATGACTCGTTTCATAAATTGTACCTCGCATTTGAAAAACTTTGCGAATTCTTCCGATGCCCACCGAAATCGGCCGCAGGAGAAATCGCTTCGGGATTATATCACGTGCCACAGAGAAAATCAACCTCTGTAGCGCTTCAATTGTGAACAGAGTAAGAACATCCAAAAAACAAACATTTAACTTTCATAAACACCATACTTTATCTGCTAAATATGTCAAAAACTGTATTTTTTGATTCATTACCAAAAACACAATGTACGCAGGTCATGATATTCTTGCAATGGTCTTGCCATCATGGGCGATATTGTGTATAATCTATCTTATCCAAATAGAAAGAGGGTTTTTCCCATGAAAAAGAAAAAGATTCTGTGGATCATTGTCGGCATTGTGCTAGTGCTCGCGGCAGTTCTGTGTGGCGGTTTTACATACCTGTACTTTAACGGTCTTTCCGGCATGAGTCAGGTCAGCGAACCTTCTGCCGATCAGGTAAAGGTCGCCTGCGTAGGTGACAGCATTACTTACGGTCACGGCATTTCCAATTGGCCCGAAAACAATTATCCCAAGCTACTGCAGGGATTACTGGGAGAGGATTTCCACGTCAACAGTTACGCCGTCAGCGGGCGGGCAGTGCACCCCGACTCCGACCAACCCTATACCGAATTGGAGCATTATCAGCAGAGCATCGCTTATGACGCAGATATTCTGGTATTTATGATGGGTAGTAATGACGCAAAGCCGGAAAATTGGTTTGGTGGTGCCGCTTTCCGGGAGGAGCTGGAAAAGCTACTCGACAGCTACAACGTTCCCGAAATTTATCTTTGTACGCCTGCAACCGCCTTCTTTATGAATGGGCAAACCGAAGGAAAAGCCAATTATGACATTCAACCCGCCGTAGTAGAAGAAATTGCGGACATCGTCAGGGCGGTAGCTTCGGAGCGTGGTTACGTTCTCATCGACATCAATGATCTAACTGAAGATCATCCGGACTGGTTCTCCACCGATGGTATCCATCCCAATAATTATGGCGCACTGCAGATCGCTTTGGCGGTATACCGAGCGATCAATGTGGATGCCTGCTGATTCAAAACATATTCGAAACTTTGAGACATTGTAAGGCTTCGTTATTTATTGCTCCAGCAAATCGGGTAGATCCAGCAAGCTGTCGGCTTTCGCATAGAGCATTTGCTCCAGTTCTTCGGTCGGCGCATCCTGATCCGGGATCATCACTGTTTTGCATCCGGCACGAAAAGCACTTTCAATCCCTGCCGGCGAATCCTCCACAGCCAGACATTGCTCCGGTCGTAGTGCCAAGCATTGCGCACCATAGAGATAGATATCCGGTTCCGGCTTTCCATGGGGCACTTCATATCCGGTACAGATACAGTCAAAGCATTGCAGATACCCCAACCGTCCCAGATAGTCTTCCACCCGTTCCATAGGCGAGGAGGTAGTGATGGCGCAAGGAATGCCCCGCTCCTTCAGGTATGCCAAAATCTCCCCTACCCCGGGCATGGGATCTACGCCGTGAGTAGACACATAGGCATCCATTAGTTCGATACGCTTCATGCGTACTTCGTGGTGGCTGATGCCGGGTCCAAAATATTCCGTGAGTTTGGTTTGCCCCGCTTCCCTGTTCAGGCTGCGCATCCCCAACGCCTGCTGACGGGTCATAGGATAGCCCAAGGAAATGGCAGCTTCTTGCCAAAAGCGGGCATAGAGCCTCTCCGTGTCCAAAATCACCCCGTCCATGTCAAACAAAACGCCACGGATGGGCCGTTTCTTATCTTTGTTGTAAATTTCGCAGGCCATATTCTTTGCTCCTACCGTTTTTTCTTCGATTATACCCGTCGCTAACCGAAAAAGCAAGCAGTAAGAGCCTGCCGCTTAAAAGCGGCAGGCTCTTGTAATATGCAGTCAAGACAGATTACCGTTAGCGTCACAGGTAAGGGACATATTCAGGGTTTCCTTTTGAACGGTGATGCCCAGAAATTTGCGTCCCATAACCAAATCGGCAGTGGCCGTATTGCCGGACTTGCCTGTCGTTTTCGAAACCTCGTACCAACTAGTATTGGTAATGGTGACTGTACAACTCGAAGCCGTGCAGGTAGAGGTTGTGCCTGTGTAGGTAAAGGTGCCAGAAAATACTGCTCTCCATACTTCCTCATCACTGCTGTTTTTATATGTATAGGTCTTTTTTCCCGTTACCGTTTGCGCCGCCCGAGTCGGGAGCAATTCTGTCTGAATCGTAATATAACTACCATCATATAAATAAATCACTTCTGTACCACCATCTACTTCCTCAGAAGCAAAAACGTTCATCGGCACCAAAGCAAACAATAGCAGCATTACAGAAAAATCTGAATACACTTATTCAACTAAATCACCTCGATATACTTCCTCAATTTCGCCCTCAGTAATAGAACCTCTTGAATTTTCAAAGGAATCCCAAAGTGCGATACCCACTGCAGCAAGCCAGATCATAATAACCACCAGTACAGCACCGGCAACCAGAGCAACGACCCGGCGGCGTGTGCGCAGATCTTTCAGTAGTTCCGTGGCTCCCATCTCATCCACATAAGCGGCTGCGATCTGCTGGGGCGTACCGAACCGCTGATGCAGCGCCGCTTCTGTAGGATTTTCATTTTCTTCCATGTATTGCAGAATATCCTGGCGGATGCAGGCGATGATCGCCTGTTTTCTCTTGAAAGTGCCCGGCAGCCACTGGCGCACCTGGCGCAGATACTGCTTACACGCTGTATTCATGGTCTTCCCCCTCCAATAATCATGTGGATTCCCAGGGAAATCTGCTCATAATCCCGAATCAGTTCCCGCAAGCGTTCTTCCCCGGCCGGTTCAAGGTGGTAATAGATCCGCTGCATCCGTTTACCAACCAATACTTTTTTGTCCGAGATAAGTCCCTGCTCCAAGAGTTTATAAAGCACCGGGTATAAAGACCCCTCCTGGGTGACGATTCTGTTGCCGGACAGCTCCCTGGTCATTTGCACCAGCTGATAGCCGTACATATCCTCCCGACTCAACAGGCTTAGGATTACCAGAGACATTACGCCCCGGCGAAACGCGTTTTGCTCCTGCGAGCTTACCATAGTACCACCTCTGAAATATTTATATCACACAAATAATTAAAACGCAATGCCTTTGTTACAATAATAAATAATACTTGACATACGCTTTTTCATGTGAAATAATAAATGCGACACTACATGTGCCATTTTTTGTAAAGGAGGCTGATCGTAGTTGCACCGTGACTTTTCGCCCGCACACACCAACAACTGCACAACCGAAAGGAGTAACAACATGACAAAGCAAATGATTTCCCTGATGCTTGTATTCGCCATGCTGATTCCCCTTTCCACAGCCGTAACCGCCAACGATACATCTACAGCGCCTACGGTTGAGGAAATTCTAAACAGCTATTACCGGAAAGGGTGAAGCCGCCTCCACCTATTCCCGTCGCTCCGGCTCTGAAAAAACGCTGGAAGAAGAAGCCGTCGATGAACTCAACGCCGCCGGTTATGAAGCATATAATGTCACTGCGGACAATTTTGATGCACTAGAAGCCAGTTTGCAGACCAATTTTTCCCAGTTGGGGCTTGATTCCAACAGTTCTTACATTGTCGTGATCAGTGGAGAAAACGAAGTCAATAATTCTCGTTCTTCTGATACATTATTGCCTCCACATATCGGGAGCGAAGATACCGGCGCGGACGATAATTCGTTCTTTTGATCGATGTAACTGAAGTAGTATCTCAAGGCCCCTTCCAATACCTCGAGCCAGATACATGGCTCATGCGTGCATCTACATCCTGGACGCATAGCTACATCGAGATTTACGATACAAGCTCCGGTAATTGGTATGCCGTACAGTGCTCGACTTATGCAAATGCGCTTATGTCCATAGAATGTCCACATTACTATGATCCCGTAGCAAATAAACCTGTCACGCTCGGCTATATTCAGCAGCAAGCCACACTTTATTCGGCCTACTATCACTCTGCCTCCACAAGAAAACTACAGGCAGCTCTAGCCTGTCAGGGTGGCTATATTCACTTTGATGACCTTGGCGATATCGAATACTATTTCACACATCCAACAGATCCTGATGCCGAAAAAGTCCTTATTGTCTCGCATTAAGGTGTGTTTTCAGTCTTTGATTCCAATTTCCATATCATATCATCCGTCAACAAGCGGACAACACCCATTTGGTCGTCTGATTCCGTTTGCTTCACAGAAAGGATTTGCTTATGCATAAGTACCGATTCCCCATTCTTTGTGTTTTGCTCGTTCTTTGCATTGCGTTACTGATCGCCGCGATCATTTTCTGGGTCCGCTCCCCCGATTCCGCCAACACATACGTATCCTGGAATATGACGGCCTATCTGATCACTGCGGATGGAACTGTGCAACAGAGCTTTCCGATCACCATTCAGGGCAACATTCAGGACGACAAAGAGAATGAATACGCAGTAACGCTAAATCTGGACATCGAAGTCCCACAAGATTTTCGTTACAGTTTTGTGGACGAATCCGTCAAGTACGCATTCAAGGGAGATCTGACCACGGCTACACACCCTGATGATATACGTGCTCCTGTCAGCAACTACGATTCAGAAGCAAACAAGCCTGCGTTTGGTCAATCCTTTATCAATACCGAGCTGCGCTATTTTATGGCTCACTGGCCCGACACTGATCTGTATTTGGTCGCCTCCGATTCCGGTGTGGATCCTGCAGATGTACTGGAGCATTTTAAGCCGTATCGTGAAATATACTGCAAACCCTCTGAGCAATGATCTGTTTCGTGACCTTAAAACATGGAATCGATCCTCATAGAATGCACCGATCCGCCCCAACACAAAACGGGGCGGTGCTTTTTTATGCACATTTTCCCTCGAAAGATGGTTGTTTGTGGCTTTACAAACCGACTTGAAAGTGCTATGATATACAGGACAAAAAATGAGTACTTAGGAGGTATTTAATTTTGGCAAGAAAATTTAAGACTATGGATGGCAATACCGCTGCCGCCCACGTCAGCTATGCCTTTACCGAGGTTGCTGGCATTTACCCCATTACCCCGTCCAGTCCCATGGCTGACAACGTGGACCAGTGGTCCGCTGCCGGCCGCAAGAACATCTTTG
>CAZOVE010000025.1:0-24204 GCA_964583135.1 uncultured Oscillospiraceae bacterium
TCGCAAATGTGCCTTACGGTTCTCTGCTGTCCCTGATCTCCAAGGATCCTGCTGACCGCGCATCTCTGTCCGCTTGGCGTTCCATCGGTTCTTTGGTTGGCAGTATGCTGCCCACGATCATTCTGCCCTATCTGGTTTACAATGATGATGGCTCCCTGAACGGTCCTATGGTCTTCGTTGCTGCTCTGATTATGGGCGTTTTGGGTTTCATCTGCTTCCAGTTCATGATCAAGAACACCGTCGTCCGTGTGGACACCGAGGTTTCCTGCAATGAGGATCAGCCCAAGTTCAATGTGTTCAAGGCTATGGGCAACTTCCTGAAAAACCGTCCCGCTGTCGGCGCTACACTGGCCGCTATGGGTATGTTCATCGGTATGCAGGGTGCAAATACCGCTGTTTCCGTCACTTTCCAGATCTACTTCGATAACGCCAAGATTTCCGGTCTTATTTCCATGTTCTCCATGATCCCCATCATTGTCTTCACTCCGCTGGCCCGTAAGATGGTCGTGAAGTACGGCAAGAAGGAACTGTCCATGATCGGCTCCATCTGCTACATCGTAGGTGCTCTTATTCTGTTCTTGGCTCCTCTGGGTATCATCCCTGTCACCGAGACCGACACCGGTCTGGATCTGGTCATGTACATCGTTGCTCAGTTGATCATGTCTCTGGGTATGGGTATCTACTCCACCGTTTCTTGGGCTATGATGGGCGATGCTATCGACTACAACGAGTGGAAGACTGGCAGCCGCGACGAAGGCATTGTCTACTCCCTGCACTCCTTCTTCCGTAAGCTGGCTCAGGGCATTGGCCCCGCCATCGCTCTGACCATCATGCAGGGCATGGGCTATGTCAACAACGCCGTTGATCCCGAAACCGGTGCTGACTTTATTGATGTCACTAAGTTCTCCTGGGATTTCGCTCAAGATGTCCGTTCTCTGATCGCAATTCTGTTCCTGGTTGCCGGTATCATGCTGTTCATCGGCCTGGGCCTGGTTTACAACCTGGATAAAAAGACCCTCGCCACCATGCAGGCTGATCTGGACGCCCGTAAGGCTCGGTAATCTCCTGCCCCTATACGCTCTCGCCCCGCCGGACCCCGGCGGGGCTTTTTATGTTCACTCTATACTACGATAAATTGTAGTCTAACAGTCTTCTGCAGAGGCCGACACCCTCTACAATACATTCCCGGAACGATAAACACAATTACCCTTTTCAACTTTCATTTGACATTCTTCCCCTGCAACGCTATAATGATTCCAATGTTTCCGATCTCGGAAGAACGGGCAAAACCACACCATACAGAGGCTGTATGGCCGTGGCAGTACCGAAGGCAGCAGTGCATCCGTGGTGCAAAGGAAAGATATACCGCATAGATGCTCCGTGCCGCCTAGGGTCAGAGTCCCTGACGCACGCTTTTTCAGAAGACGGCTATCTTACTGAAAGAGAGTGAAACACAAATGGCAAAGATCTCTGCATTCCTCAAACGCAAAGACATCATCCTCTCCCCCAAGCGCTACTTTATTGACGCCCTCGGCGCCATGGCCCAAGGTCTGTTCTGTACCTTGCTGGTGGGCACCATTCTGAACACCATCGGCCAGCAGTTCCATGTGGACTTTCTGAACGCCATCATCATTACGATCAAAGATGCCTCCGGTATCAACCAGATCAGCTATACCATCGGCGGTCTGGCCTCGGCTATGGTGGGGCCCGGCATTGCCATTGCCATCGGTTATGCGCTTCATAGTCCACCCCTTGTGCTGTTCAGTCTGATCCCGGTAGGCTTCGCCGCCAATGCTATGGGCGGTGCCGGTGGTCCTTTGGCCGTCTATTTCGTCACCATTTTGGCAGCCGAATTCGGCAAACTGGTCAGCAAGGAGACAAAAATCGACATTCTCATCACCCCCCTTGTGACCATTCTGGTCGGTATCGGCGTTGCCTCCCTCATCGCCGCGCCAATCGGCACGGCCGCCAAAGCTGTGGGGCAGGCCATCATGTGGGCCACGGAGCTGCAGCCTTTTGTCATGGGTATTGTTGTATCCGCATTGGTCGGCATTGCACTGACGCTCCCTATTTCATCGGCTGCTATCTGCGCCAGTTTCGGCTTGGTCGGTTTGGCCGGCGGCGCAGCCGTTGCAGGTTGCTGCGCCCAGATGGTCGGCTTTGCCGTGATGAGCTTCAAAGAAAACCGTTGGGGCGGTTTGGTGGCACAGGGCGTGGGTACAAGTATGCTACAAATGCCCAATATCGTCAAGAATCCTCGCATCTGGATTCCTCCCATTCTTACCTCCATGATCACCGGGCCGCTCTCCACCTGCCTATTCCGGCTGGAGATGAATGGCGCTCCTGTCAATTCCGGCATGGGAACTTGTGGTTTCTGCGGTCAGATCGGCATTTGGACCGGGTGGGTCAATGATGTTGCCAACGGTACCAAAAGTGCCATTACCGCCGCCGATTGGATCGGCATGGTGCTGATCTGCTTCATACTCCCCGCGATCCTTTCCTTGGCCTTCTGTGAGATTCTCCGCAAGATCGGTTGGATCAAAGAAGGTGACCTCAAATTGGACCTATAAACAACACACTCCCCAAGGCAATTCACCGCCTTGGGGAGTAATTTTTACGTTCCGCTACCACGCAACTCGATAATTTGATCTCGCAATACTGCCGCATATTCATATTCCATCATACGGGCCGCTTCCTTCATTTGCTTTTCCAGTCGTGCGATCTCCCGTTCCTTCTCTGCCTTTGTCATCTTCACGCCGGTGCGGCCTCTACGCTCCGCTGTAGGCGAGGAGATCTCAATTAGATCTCGAACCGATTTGATCACCGTTCTAGGCACAATGCCATGCTCCCGATTGTATGCTGCCTGAATTTCCCGTCGTCTGGCAGTCTCATCTATAGCGGCGCGCATGGAATGCGTCACCTGATCCGCATACATAATGACCTTACCTTCCGCATTTCTCGCCGCGCGGCCAATGGTTTGGATCAAACTGGTCTCACTGCGGAGAAAACCTTCCTTATCCGCATCCAAAATAGCTACCAAACTCACCTCTGGCAGATCCAACCCCTCTCGCAGAAGATTGATTCCCACCAGAACATCGAATTTTGCCATTCGCAGATCCCGAATGATCTCCATCCGCTCCATTGCACCGATATCCGAGTGCATATAGCGAACCTTGATACCTGCCTTCTGCAGATATACCGTCAGATCCTCCGCCATTTTTTTAGTCAACGTGGTCACCAACACCCGTTCCTTTTGGGCGCTTCGTGCATTGATTTCTCCGATGAGATCATCGATCTGCCCCTCGATCGGCCGCACTTCAACCACAGGATCCAACAATCCCGTAGGACGGATCACCTGCTCGATGATCTGCCCGGATCGACTTTTTTCGTATTCCGCAGGTGTTGCCGAAACATAGATCACCTGATTCAGCTTGCTGTCAAATTCTTCAAAATTCAGTGGTCGGTTGTCATAGGCAGACGGCAGGCGGAAACCGTAATTCACCAGTGCGTCCTTGCGGCTACGATCGCCGGCGTACATAGCTCGTGTTTGTGGTAGCGTGACGTGACTTTCGTCAATAAAGACCAAAAAATCATCCGGAAAATAGTCCAGTAGCGTTGTCGGTGGTGTACCCGGCGCTCTGCCTTGAATCACCCGTGAATAGTTCTCAATACCGCTACAAAAGCCGATCTCCGTCAGCATTTCAATGTCATAAGCGGTGCGTTGTGCGATACGCTGTGCCTCGATGAGCTTATTCTGCTCCTGAAACATAGCCACTTGATCATCGCATTCACGCTGAATCTCCAGCATCGCTCGTTGCAACTTTTCCCGGGATGCCACATAGTGCGACGCAGGATAAATGGCCACATGATCCAAATACCGCTCCACCATACCGGAAACCGCATTGATCTCCGAGATCCGGTCGATCTCATCCCCAAAAAACTCAATGCGGATGGCTTTCCCTGCCCAATAGGCAGGATACACTTCCAACGTATCTCCCCGAAGTCGGAATTTATTTCTGGAAAAATCCAGATCGTTTCGTTCGTAACGAATTTCCGTCAGCTTGCGTAGAATGTCATCCAGGGGTCGCTCCTGCCCCACACGCAGAGAGATCACCATACTCTTGTAATCGATGGGGTCACCCAGACCGTACAGGCAACTGACGGAGGAAACCACGATCACATCCCGCCGCTCAAACAGCGCCGATGTGGCGCTGTGGCGCAGACGGTCGATCTCCTCATTGACCGAAGAATCCTTCTCAATATAGGTGTCCGTGTGAGCGATATATGCCTCCGGCTGATAGTAGTCATAGTAGGAAATAAAATACTCCACTGCGTTGTTTGGAAAAAATTCCCGGAATTCGCTGCACAATTGCGCTGCCAACGTCTTATTATGGGCTAAGACCAATGTCGGCCGATTCAGTTGTGCAATAACTGATGCCATTGTAAACGTTTTTCCGGAGCCGGTCACACCTAGCAAAGTCTGCTCTCGCAGTCCCCAATTTACCCCGTTGACCAGATGGGCAATTGCCTCCGGCTGGTCGCCGGAGGGTTGATATTCCGATACCAATTGGAATCGATCCATGCTATTCTCCTCAAATCAGATAATCCTCATACCGGCAATAACCGGACTGGATCATCGACACTGCATCTTCATCGGCTACCACAACGTGATCTGCCAACTGGATTTCCACCGCATTGAGTGCTTTCCCCACCCGTATTGTCGTGCAAATATCCTCATCCGAGGGCAGTGCCACACCACTGGGATGATTGTGCGCCAACACTACCGATGTAGCATTGGCAGCCAGAGCCATCTCCACCACTCTGCGAATGGGGATCGCTGCAGAATTCACGCTACCTTCTCCCACTTCATAACAGCACAGAACCTTGCACTTTGCATCCAGACACAGCAGCAATACCGTTTCGTTTCTGCGGTTGTAGAACTTTGGCAGTAAGTACTGGCAGCAGGCATCCAATGTATCGAGGATACACGGTGCCACCGCACGGCTAACCTCATAGTAGCGTATCGTCTCCCGTAGCAACGACAGAAAGGTGATCGTGCCATCGTCCACGCCATCTACCATCCGCAATTCAGAAGCCGGGGCATCCAATACGCCGGCAAAACTGTGAAACCGGTCAATCAACCTATGTGCAACCGGATTGGTGTCCCGACGTGGAATACAGTAAAACAGCAGCAATTCCAGCGTTTGATGCTCGTCGAAATTGTCCAGTCCATCTTGGAGAAAGCGTTGTTTCATTCGCTTGCGATGATCCTTATGAAGATTCATTTCAGACATATTTTCACCTCATTTAGGGATTGTGCTTGCTATTTTGTGATTTATTCGTTAGAATGGTAGAAACGTCGAAATGCGTCGAAATTTCCGATGCAAAATTTCCAAAAAAATGCGCATGATATGCCGTGAGGAGGAACATCATGGAACACACAGAAGATATTATTACCATGCTGCGGCACATTCCCGGTCCTGCATTTCTTGCAGAAGACGGCATCGTCACCGCTGTCAATGAGGCTGCCCAGCAGCATTTCATTCATACAGGCGATGCCGTTCGCTCCATGTTGCACACCGGTCAGGAAGAATATTCCCATTTCCAATCCGGCTGCCTATACCTGACTCTGCGGCTATGTGATTTGTCCTGCAGCGCTTCCGTCGTCCCTGTTGGCCGATATCACCTCTTTGAACTGCTGCCAGCAGGTGATCAAGCGGAGCTGCGCTCTATGGCTCTTGCGGCTCAAATTCTACGCACGCCACTGTCCAATGTGATGACCATCGCCGACCAACTTTTCCCGCTCACCGGTGTGGACATTCCCGAACAAATGCAACATAAGATCGCCACGATCAACCGTGGTCTCTACCAGCTACTGCGTATCGTTTGTAATATGTCGGATGCATATCGTTACAATAACGAAACGGTCTTCCGTGGAGAGATCCGTGACGTTACCGCCCTGATTCGGGAAATCTGTGACCGTGCTGTACCGCTTTTGGCCCACGCCGACATTTCGCTCCACTATTGCGGCCCTTCCGAGCCGATCTACACTCTGGTAGACGCAGAAAAACTGGAGCGCGGTATCAGCAACATTCTCTCCAATTCTCTGAAGTTTGTACCCAAAGGTGGCAGCGTTCACGTTCATCTGCGCCGACACAATCGGATGCTCTATCTAACTGTGCAGGACAACGGTGGTGATTTTTCCCAACAAGCAGCCGGCAATATTTTTGACCGCTATATGCGTAATCCGGGTCTTGAGGATGGCCGTTTTGGGATTGGTCTTGGTATGGTTTTGATCCGCAACACAGCCGCCGTCCATGGCGGTACCATTCTGCTGGAGCAAAGTCAAAATCAAGGCCTGCGGTTGACCATGTCTCTGTCCATCCGCCGCAGTTCCGATTCCATGGTTCGCTCGCCCATCCTTTATGTGGACTACGCCAGCGAGCACGACCATCTTCTATTGGAATTTGCGGATTCCTTGCCTGCGGAGCTTTACGGATCCGATCAGATTTGACCCTGAAAAAATCAGAGCGCTGCGCTTTTGCAGCGCTTTTTTCTTATTCCAAATAGGGTTTCAAATATCGACCGGTATAACTCTGCGGACAGGCCGCCACTTCCTCGGGTGTACCGCTGGCCACTACCATGCCGCCACCATCGCCACCCTCCGGCCCCAAGTCGATAAGATAGTCCGCCGTCTTGATCACGTCCAGATTGTGTTCGATGACCAACACCGTATTTCCAGCATCCACGAGTTCCTGTAGCACCTCAATGAGTTTATGCACATCCGCTGCGTGCAGACCCGTGGTTGGCTCATCAAGAACATAGATCGTTCGCCCGGTAGATACGCGGCTCAGCTCCGTCGCTAGCTTCACTCGCTGTGCCTCACCACCGGAGAGTGTCGTGCTAGATTGGCCCAGTTTCACATACCCCAATCCAACATCCACTAGCGTTTGCACCTTGTGCCGGATCTTCGGCAAGTTCTCAAAAAATACCACTGCTTCTTCCGCAGTCATTTCCAGAACTTGCGCAATATTTTTACCTTTATACTGCACTTCCAAAGTTTCCCGATTATATCGAGCGCCACGGCACACCTCGCAGGGTACATAGACATCCGCCAAAAAATGCATCTCGATTTTCACGAGGCCATCACCACTGCAAGCCTCACAACGTCCCCCCTTCACATTGAAGGAGAATCTCCCCGGCCCATAGCCTCGGATCTTTGCATCATTGGTAGCAGCAAACAGATCCCGAATGTCATTAAATAGGCCCGTATAGGTGGCGGGATTGCTTCTGGGCGTTCGTCCTATGGGGCTCTGATCAATATCGATCACCTTATCCAAATAGGACAAGCCCTCCACACAGCGGCACTGGCCGGGGCGCACCCGCGCATGATTCAGTCTGCCAAGCAACGTACGGTTTAACACATCACAAACCAAGCTAGATTTACCGGAACCCGACACACCCGTCACGCAGGTCAACGTCCCCAGTGGAATGCAAACATCAATATTCTTCAAATTGTTCTCTGTCGCACCACGCACAGTCAAAAACTGTCCGTTTCCACTGCGTCGCCTCGACGGCACCGGGATTTTTTTCACACCGGACAAATACTGTCCCGTCACCGAACGTGGGCAAGCGATCACATCTTCCAGACTACCGCTGACCACGATCTCGCCACCGTGGCTACCCGCTCCAGGCCCGACGTCTACGATATAATCTGCCGCACGCATGGTGTCTTCGTCATGTTCCACCACGATCAACGTATTTCCCAGATCCCGAAGCTGCCGCAACGTTGCCAGCAGTTTATCGTTGTCGCGTTGATGCAGACCAATCGAAGGCTCATCCAAAATATACAACACGCCCATAAGCGATGAACCAATCTGTGTTGCCAGCCGGATACGCTGACTTTCACCGCCGGACAAAGTACCTGCAGCCCGTTCCAACGTCAAATAACCCAATCCTACATCCATCAAAAACTGTAGTCTGGATCGAATTTCCCGCAGGATCTGTTCTGCGATCATCGCCATATTGCCCTCCAGTCGGAGGTTTTCCATGAACTCCAGTTCCTTTTCGATGCTGAGCGCACATAGCTCCATGATACCCATACCACCAACGGTCACCGCTCTTGCCATCCGACTCAACCGTTGACCATCACAATGGGGACACCGGGCAGAGGTCATGCATTCCTCCAGTTCCTTTCGTGCGGCGTCGGACTGGGTTTCCCGAAATCGTCTGGAAATATTGTTCATAATACCTTCAAAGGGCTGCTCTAGCACACCCATACCATTGCCACGGTTATAGGTCATGCGCAGTTTTTCCCCTCTGGTGCCGTAGAGGATGATGTCTTTGACCTCATCCGACAATTCCTCAAAAGGCGCACTCAAGGAAAAATGATATTTTTGGGCCAATGCTTCAAAATACATCCGGAACACGCTGTCCGTCCGGGTACTCTGCCACCCTGACGCTTGAATCGCTCCATCGAGGATCGACTTTCTTTTATCCGGGATCACCAGATCGGGATCCGCTACCAGTTGAAAACCCAATCCGGTACAATGCGGACAAGCGCCCGATGGATTGTTGAAAGAAAACATCCGTGGCTCCAACTCCGTCAAGCCAATGCCACAATCCTCACAGGCATAGTTCTGAGAGAAACTCAGTTCCTCTTTGGTACCCGGCAATTCGATGATCACCAACCCTCCGGAATGGGCACAAGCCGTTTCAATGGAATCTGTCAATCTGCGCCGCAGTCCCTCTTTCAGCACCAGCCGATCCACCACTAGCTCGATGTTATGTTTTTTGTTCTTTTCCGGTCGAATCTCCTCTGTCAGCTCATATAATATTCCGTCCACTCGTACCCGGGCAAAGCCCTGCTTCCGAGCATCCTCGAACACCTTCAGATGCTCGCCCTTTTTGCCGCGCACCACCGGAGAAAGAATGATAAACCGAGTTCCCAGACCCAGATTTTCCACGCGATCCACGATTTGATCAATGGTCTGCCGCTGAATCTCTTTTCCGCACTCCGGGCAGTGGGGGATGCCCACCCGCGCCCATAAGAGCCGCAGATAATCGTATATTTCCGTAACCGTACCCACCGTCGACCGAGGATTTTTGGACGTGGTCTTCTGATCAATGGAGATCGCCGGCGACAAACCATCGATGGAGTCCACATCCGGCTTGTCCATCTGTCCCAAAAACTGCCGTGCGTAACTCGATAAGCTCTCTACATACCGTCGCTGTCCCTCCGCATAGAGGGTGTCAAAAGCCAGACTGGACTTGCCCGAGCCGGACAGACCGGTAAATACGATCAATTGGTCTCTGGGAATGGTCAGATTTACATTTTTCAGGTTGTTTTCTCGTGCGCCCTGAATCACGATCCGATCGTTCATAATACCTCTCCCATCAAAATTTCTCCGTATATTATACCACAAATCGCACATCTACACAATAGCAAATTCAAACAAAATTTCGTCATCTGGCCGTTAAAACAGTTCAATCGTCGCTTTGACGGAACTGCCCAATTTCCCGTCCGTTTTTTTGGGCGCAATTTTCCAGATAATGGTGTTGCTTTTTTCTCCTTTGTAGTGCTATAATGGAAGCGAATCTATGTTCCCGCAATAAGACAGAAAAAAATGTTAAAGTGAGGTACATCCCGATGATCGCATACGCAGATAAAATCAAGGTCTTCAGCGGTAATTCCAATCCTGAATTTGCCAGAACGGTCTGTGAATGTTTGGGCATTGACCTAGGCAACAGCGAAGTCAAATCTTTTGCCGACGGCGAGGCTTCCGTCACTCTGAACGAAACCGTGCGCGGCGCCGATGTCTTTTTGATCCAGTCCACCTGTAAGCCTGTTAATGATCACTTGATGGAATTGCTGATCATGGTCGATGCCTGCCGTCGTGCATCTGCCGGTCGTATCACCGTCGTAATTCCCTATTTTGGCTATGCGCGTCAAGATCGCAAGGCCAAAAGCCGTGACCCCATTTCTGCCAAACTGGTGGCGAATATGATCACCGCCGCTGGCGCCAACCGGGTGTTGACCATGGACTTGCACGCTGCGCAGATTCAGGGTTTCTTTGACATCCCCGTGGATCACCTGTTGGGCAACCCCACTTTCGTCGACTACTATATGCACAAGTTCCCCGAAGACACCTACGACCACAATGACTTCGTGGTCGTCTCCCCCGATGTCGGTTCTGTCGCCAGAGCCCGTGCTTTCGCCGCAAAGGTCCACATGGGTCTTGCAATTGTGGATAAGCGCCGTCAGAGAGCCAATGTCTGCGAAGTTATGAATGTCATCGGTGATGTCCGTGGCAAGACTTGCATCCTGTATGATGACATCGTGGATACTGCCGGTTCCCTGTGCAATGCTGCCAGAGCGTTGGTGGAGATCGGTGGTGCTCGTGAGGTTTATGCCTGCGCTACCCACGGTGTCCTGTCCGGACCTGCCTTTGCTCGTATCGAAGAGAGCCCCATTCAAGAGATGGTATTCCTCAACACCATTCCTCTGGCCGAAAATACGCCCAGTGGCAAGTTGAAGGCTTTGGATGTGGCTCCTGTGTTTGCACGAGCCATCGCTCATGTCCACATCGGCACATCCATTGCCGATCTGTTCTAAGCCATGTTCCACAGCGCAAGCAAAGAACACTGGCTCATCGTCGGTTTGGGCAATCCCGGTCCGGAGTACCAGCGTACGCGGCACAATGCCGGTTTCCGAGCATTGGATCTGTTGGGTGAAAAACTGCACTGCCGCATTGATAAAGGCAAGTTTCAGGGCATCTACGGACAGGTGGATTACGAAGGCAAAAAACTGTTTTTACTGAAACCGTTGACCTATATGAATCTGTCCGGCCGATCCGTATTGCAACTAAGTGCTTACTACAACATCCCACCCCAGCGCATCATTATCATCTACGATGATATTTCTCTGGAACCGGGACGTTTGCGTGTCCGCTCAGACGGTTCTGCCGGCGGTCACAACGGCATCAAGAGCATTATTGCTGAGTTGGGCTCTCAGGATTTCCCTCGGGTGAAGATCGGTGTCGGTGCCAAACCTCACCCGGAGATGGAACTGTATGACTGGGTTCTTTCCGTCTTCACCGCAGAAGAGGAAAAGCCCCTTGCCTCCGCTTTAGTGCGAGCAGCCGATGCTGCTTTGTCCATTATCGACCATGGTGTGCCGGATACAGCCAATCGCTATAACGGCAGTAGACCGTAAAATGTCAAAATAACACGGAAAGGGGTGGATCACTCCCCTTTCCGCGTTCTTGCGTGGAGCAAAATCCCCACCTTTGCCAATTATTTGATGTTTTTCCCATCCTTTGGAGGTATCTCATGGAGCACGTTTTATCCGCCTTAAAAACCATCCCGGAATATGTCTCCCTTCTGGAAGCCACACGCAAAGCCCGGAGTGCAGCAATTACCGGCATCGGTCAAATCAACCGCAGCCACATGATCGCCGCGCTACGCCGTGATACCACGGCACCAATGGTGGTGATTTGTCAGGACGATCTCGCTGCTCGAAAACTTCAGGAGGAGCTCAAGGCTTTTCTCGGCGTTACTTGTCCCATTTTGCCCAATCGGGAACTCACCCTTTACGACACTTCCGTCGTATCCCGAGGTTGGGAGCAAAAGCGTCTTCGGCAACTGTATGATCTGTATACCGGCAATTGCCCCCTGCAGATTTTCAGTTGGGAAGCCATGAGCAGCCGCACCATGCCACCGCATACCTTGCTGCAGGCCGCATTTCGCTTGGAAACCGGCAAAGAATACGATTTGGATGATCTGATCGCTCGCCTAACAGCCTCCGGTTACCGCCGCTGCGGCATGGTCGAAGGGCCCGGTCAATTTTCCATACGCGGCGGCATTCTGGATGTCTATTCACCCGCTGCAGATCGCCCCGTCCGTGTTGAGTTCTTCGGTGATGAACTGGATACCATGGGCTACTTTGATACCGATACCCAACGCCGCACCGAGAACACCAATGATTTGCTCATTCTTCCCGTAGGCGAGACCCAACCCATGCTTCATCCGGGTGGCATCGAAGGTCTGTGTGCCGATCTGAAGCGACTCATTGCGCGGCAAATGCGCCGTAAAAATCCAAATGAGGCTCTGCTGAAAACTCTGCAAAAAGATCTGGAACAATACGAAAGCAATCTGCAAAATCCCGCATCCGACCGCTATATGGCCCTCATCTATCCCGAACCGGCCACAGCAATGGACTATATTCCTGCCAACGCTACCCTGATCTTGTGCGACGTATCCGCCCTCAAGCGCAGCGCACGCAGCCGTACCGAGCAGATGGGTCTGCAACTGGATAATCTTCTTCAGGGTGGCCTTCTGGCCGGAGAGTTGTGTGACTACGTCTGCCAGTGGGAGGATTTTTGCGCCCAGTTGTCCGGTCGCACTTGTCTCTATTTGGATAGCTTCAGCGGTAGCACTTATCCGGAGGAATGCCGCCCCAAAGTGCTACTTCCTATGACCGCTAAGCAACTGCCGGGATACGGCAGTTCTCTCGATACGGCAGTTACCGACCTTGCACATTATCAACGGATGGAGTTTTCCACGTTGGTACTCTGTGGCACCCGGCGTCGTGCAGAAATGCTGCAGGAGATGATCGGTGCTAAGGGTCTGTCTGCGTTTATTTCCATTCCCTTGACGGCGATGCCTCAACCCGGTCAGATTTTACTCACCGACGGGACGCTGCCTTGTGGCATGGAATACCCTTCCGCCCGGCTAGTCATTCTCAGCGAGGGACAGCTCGTTGCTCGTAGTGCCCCCCGACCCAGACCCAAGAAAACCGCCACAAACCGTCAGAAACTCAACTCCTTTACCGACCTCACACCCGGAGATCTGGTGGTGCACGAAAACTATGGCATCGGTCGCTTCGTCGCCATGGAGCAAATCAAAGTCGATGGTGCAGTCAAGGATTATATCAAGATCGCCTACCAGGGCAGCGATACCCTCTTTGTTCCCGCCACCCAGTTGGATCTCGTCAGCAAATATATCGGCGGTGGTGTCGACAGCGAAAATGTCCGCTTGAATAAAATCGGCTCGGACGCCTGGCAGAAAACGAAAACCCGTGCGAGAAAAGCCGCCAAAGATATGGCAGCCGAGCTTATCAAACTCTATGCTGCACGAAAGCGGCAACCAGGCTTTGCTTTCTGCGCCGACACGCCGTGGCAGCAGGAATTTGAAAGCAATTTCCCCTACCCTGAAACTGATGACCAGTTGCGATGCATCGCAGACATCAAAGCCGATATGGAGTCTCCCATTCCTATGGATCGCCTTCTATGTGGCGATGTGGGCTTCGGTAAAACCGAGGTGGCGCTGCGAGCGGTCATGAAAGCCATCATGGATGGTAAACAGGTGGCCATTCTGGTTCCCACCACCGTCCTTGCCCAGCAACATTATCAGACCGCCATCGCCCGCTTTCAGGGATTTCCCGTCAACATCGAGGTGCTCAGCCGTTTCCGGTCTGCTGCCGAGCAGAAACGGGCTCTGCAAAATCTGCGTAGCGGCAGTGTTGATCTGATCATTGGCACCCACAAACTCCTTCAAAAGAGTGTCCAATTCAAAGATTTGGGCTTGTTGGTGGTGGATGAAGAGCAACGCTTCGGTGTCACACATAAGGAGCGACTCAAGGAGCTTTCTCAAGGCGTAGATGTGCTGACGCTGTCTGCCACCCCCATTCCAAGAACGCTGAACATGGCCCTGTCCGGCATTCGAGATATGTCCACAATCGAGTCACCCCCGGCGGATCGCTATCCGGTCCAGACCTTCGTCATGGAGCACAACAACGTCATCGTCGACGATGCCATCCGCCGTGAAATAGAACGTGGCGGACAGGTCTATTATCTGCACAATCGTACCGAAACCATCGACCAATGCGCCGGAGCCCTTCGTCGTCGCATTCCCGGTCTCAATGTCGCCGTCGCCCACGGACAAATGGGTGAAGATGCGCTCAGCGATGTCATGCACGCCATGACAGAGGGCTCGATTCAGGTTCTGGTATGCACCACCATCATAGAAACCGGTCTGGATATCCCGAATGTCAACACCCTCATCATTGAAAATGCCGATCGCTTCGGTCTTTCCCAGCTTCACCAACTTCGGGGTCGCGTTGGCCGTTCCACACGCCACGCCTATGCCTATTTCACCTACAAACCTGCCAAGAATTTGTCGGAAGTAGCGGAAAAACGCCTGTCCGCCATTCGGGATTTCGCCGAATTCGGTTCTGGCTTCAAGATTGCCATGCGCGATTTGGAGATCCGCGGCGCCGGCAATCTGTTGGGTGCAGAACAATCGGGTCACATGATCAGTGTTGGTTACGATATGTATCTGAAACTGCTAGACGAGGCCGTTTTGGAGGAACGAGGCGAGCAACCGAGACAGCCGGACTGTACCGCCGACCTAAATGTCACCGCCAACGTGGACCAGAATTATGTTGCTCGTGGCGAAGAACGTATGGATCTGTACCGCCGCATGGCCGCCATCCGCAATCAGGAAGATGCCGACGACCTGCTCGATGAGATCATTGACCGTTACGGTGATCCCCCCAAGGGAGTCCTCAACCTCATTGAGATCGCCCTGTTGCGCGCCACCGCCCGCAGCGTCAGCATTACCGATATTCGCCAGAAAGCCGGTGATGTATTGTTTACCCTCAGCGATCTGAATTTTGAGGCCGTTTCTGCCCTCTGTGCCGATCCATCCTATAAAAACCGCGTCCAATTTGTAGCCTCTGCCAAGAAGCCCACTTTGCGCCTGAAGCTGGTTACCTCCGTGGACAGCCTGCGCCAAAGCAAAGCATTCATCGCAGCCTATAAAAAACACTGCAATTTTTAACGATTTTCCTGTTAATTCATGATTTGGTAACGAATTGTAATTGAATTTTATGGTATATATGGTATAATTGTAGTGTATGATCACCGTTATGCGCGGCCCACGGGCCGTCGAGATAGGAGTAGCATATGAACAATCAGGATTCTTTTGATGCGACCCAACGGGTTTCTGTGGACTCTTCCGGTCGTTCGGAACCCCAAAATCCGCAATCCCCTAGACCCAGGGCCGCTCGTCCCAGTTCGGCGCAACGGGCATTGCAGAAGAAGCGGCGGCAGCGTGCGACAGTAATTACGCTGGTCATCATTCTCCTTTTGCTGTTGATCGCAGTGTTGGCTGTTGCCATCATGGCCCTATACACGCCTGATGAGGATGACGGACTGATCGTCAATAACATATATGCCGCTGGCGTCAATCTCGGTGGGTTGACACCGGAAGAAGCTCGCGCGAAACTCAAAAACTCCACGGATCACACATATTCCAAGCTGGACATGACCGTTTCGGTGCTGGACACCACGTTGAAGCTGTCCCCTGCCGATACAGGTGCGCAACTGGATGTAGACGGCGTGATTGAAGCTGCCTATAATTATGGCCGTACCGGCTCTCGCACGGAGCAGCAGCGGGCAAGACTACAGGCACAAAATAACGGCTACACCATCTCCATCTTGCCTTATCTGGATCTGAATACCGATTACATTCACAGCGCTCTGAATGAGTTAGGTCTGCAATACAGTTCCATGCTGTCGGAATCGTCTTACCGGTTGGTGGGTCTGCGCCCGGCTCTGTCGCAAGAGGTGTACGACACTACTGTCGCCTATCAAACGCTCATCATCCAGCTCGGTACTGCGGAGTATAACCTCAACACCACAACTCTATATCAGCAAATTATGGATGCCTACGAAATTAACATCTTCCAAGTCACCGGAGAATGCACCGTTTTGGCACCGGAAAGTCTAGATTATGAGGCGATCTATGAATATTGCCATTGTGTTGCACCGGTTAATGCCCAGTTCAACACCGACACTTACGAAGTAACCAAAGAGGTCTACGGCTATGGTTTCTCCATCGAAGATGTCAAAGCCGCTGTGGAAGCCGCTGAGTACGGCCAAGAGATCTCCATTCCACTGACCTTCTTAGAGCCGGATATCACCTCCGAATTCTATTCCGGAGATATGTTCCAGCACGTACTAAGCACCTATGGTACGCCTACTTCCACCGACAATTCTTGGAATGTGAATATGCGCCTTGCCTGCGAGTTGCTCGACGGAACGATCATCCGTGCCGGCGAAGAATTCTCCTTCAATTCCATTGTAGGTGAACCCACCTCCCGCCGTGGTTTCCAAAGTACCGGCGTGTATCTGGGCAAAGCATATCGCCAGTTGATCGGCGGTGGTCTGTGTCAAGTCGCTTCCACCCTGTATTACTGTGCGCTGATGGCAGAATTGGAGATTTCGGAGCATCACGCCCACAGCTATGTCACCGACTACATCGCAGCCGGATTTGATGCAGAAGTTTATTACAACGGTGATATGGATCTGCGTTTCCGCAACAACACCGATAAGCCGCTGCGTATCAACGCCGAGGTATACAACGGTGAGATCCGCATCACCCTCATCGGCACCGATACTCGGGAGTACATCCATGAATTGAACGTAGTCATCAACCAAACTTTCAACCCGGAGATCGTCTACAACACCATGCTAGAGAACAATCCGCAGGGATATGTGGAGGGTGATGTGCTGCGTGCAGGTATTACCGGCTACACGCTAAGCACTTACAGCATCCACTACGACATGGAAACCGGTGAAGTTTTGGAGGAAAGACTGCTCGCTGAGTTCTATTACGCAAAGCAGGATCAAGTCTCGGTGCAGATTTATCAACCCCCTGTGGAAGTTCCTCCGGATTCTACTGATCCCACTAATCCGGATCCTACCGACCCCAGTAATCCGGATCCTACCGACCCCAGTGATCCAGATCCTACAGACCCCACCGGCTCCACGGACTCTGTGGAAAACACTGCACCTTCTGTATCAGAGGGCGCAGATGATCCTTCCGTTCCCTGATGACTAGCTCTCATAAATATCCACGCCGCAGTGAAATTCACTGCGGCGTTCGTTTTCCCTAAAAAACACAGCGGAGAATCCGCAGTGTTTCGTTATTCCATTGCTCGAATGTCCAGATGGTAGTCAACCTCGCCTGCTTCGGTATTTTCGATCTCAATGCCATACACCAAATCCACAAAGCCGCCTTCCGGGGTAAGATCGAACTGTAGCCTTTTGGCACACACACGCATCAGTAGCGCACCGAATTCCATTTGATACAGCGATTCATGGGGTACACCCTGCTGAAATACCATCAGCGACTGTAGTTTTCCGCAACGCCGCAGGGTCACCTTTCCTGCTTCCACTCGGAAGATCGTGGTCACCCCGTCCATACCGGTCAGATCACTTTCCTCATAGCTGATATTCCAGCCACCGTCTTGAAATTCCATTGTACCTTCCGTAAAGAATCCCATGGAGTCCGGTTCCTGATCCACGTAATTCTGGCGAGCCATAATCGAGAGCATCACACGTTTTTTCACACCTGCGCCTCCATGGCCAGCTCCAACAGTGCATCGATCAACTGTCTGCCGGGAATACCGCTGGCTGCAAACAGCTTGGGATACATGGAAATGGACGTAAACCCAGGCAATGTGTTGATCTCATTAAAGACCACACGGTTTTCTTCATAGGTCACAAAGAAATCCACACGGGATAATCCCTGACAACCAATGGCAGAGTAGATCCGCACCGCTGCATCCCGAACCGCTTCTTCTACATCCCCGTCGATTCTGGCCGGAATGTATGCCACGGATGTATCCGTTACATACTTCGCATCATAATCATAAAAATCCGCACCTGCATCGATTTCGCCGCAGATAGACGCCATAGGGCTGTCATTGCCCATAACCGCCACTTCCACTTCCCGACCATGAATGAATTCCTCCACGAGGATCTTTCGGTCATATTCGCCGGCCTTCAGCAATGCCGCTTTCAGGCTCTCCCGATCCGTTACCTTACTGACACCCACGGAAGACCCCGTTCCGGCAGGCTTAACAAAGACCGGATAAGCAAATTTCTCCTCCACATGGTCTAAAACCGTCTCCATCCGATGTTCGAACTCATAAGAGCGCACCAGCAACCATTGCGCCTGCGTCACACCGGCTTGATCCGCAACCAATTTCGTCAGCGTCTTATCCATCGCAACGGCAGAAGCCGACACATGGGGGCCCACATAGGGAATACCAGCCAACTGTAGCAGGCCCTGCATGGCGCCATCCTCGCCGTTTTCACCATGGAGCACCGGGAACACCACATCAATCCATTCTCGGACCACGCAGTCGCCCTCAAAGCTCAGCAGTCCTTGTCCCCGCACCGGCGAAATCGCCGCACGACGATTCTTCGGATAGCGCTCCCATTCTCCCGTCGGCAGCAAAGAGAAATCGGATCCACCATACAGGATCCAGTCACCTGCTTTCGTGATACCTACGGGAAATACGTTATATTTTTCCGTATCCAGACTGTTCAGCACATACTCTGCCGACCGTAGGGATACCTCATGTTCCGGGCTCATGCCTCCGAAGAGAACGCAAACACTTAATTTTTTCATATCGATCGCCTCAAATTCTGAATAGATTCACAAAATAATGCTGGAAATTCTGAAACTTGATGCTATAATGGGTTTCATATCCTATCCTACACAAGGAGGTCTCACCATGCAACTTGAATTGACCAACCGAGAATTCCGCATGCTTCTGGACATGGTGTATATCGGCAACTGGATCCTCAATTCCACCCGCGGCAATGACCGCTTCAAAGAATATGACGATTTAGAAAGCAAGCTCTTCTCCCTCTGCCGCCGTTGCGGCATGGATGTGCTGACTGAAGATTGGGAAGGCACCGTCATCCCCTCCAGAGCCTACGAACAAGGCGGAATCCAGCAAGTCATCGCCTTGTACGAAGATAACATCTTCTTTGAGCTTCTGGCAGAGGAATTATCTCGCCGGGATATGGGCTATGCTGACATTACCGAAGAAAACTACGACGAGATCGTCACCCTGATGCACCGGTATATGACCGAATTTGCCACATCCGGCGTCGATCATTTGGTGTTAGAAGAAGAATGACCCATCCGCAAGAGTCGATGCTACCACATCGGCTCTTCTTTTTATCGCAGCAGCGCCTCGCCGGCTCGATAAATATCTCCCGCACCCACGGTCAAGATCACATCACCGGGTTGAGCCATTTCACGCAGTATTTGTGTCACCTCAGGCAGCGTCGGGCAGTAGATGGAACCCGGAAGCTGCGCCTGCAGATCACGAGAAGAGATACCGATCAAATTGCGCTCCCGTGCGGCGTAAATCTCAGCCAGCACTACCACGTCCGGCTTTCGAAGCTGTTCCACAAAATCCGCAAACAAGGCATGGGTTCTGGTATAAGTGTGGGGCTGGAAAGCCAAGATCACACGCTGATACCCCATTGCTCTTACCGCTTCCATCGTCGCCTGCAACTCGCCGGGATGATGCGCGTAGTCATCATACACATCCGCACCGTTGAACTTCCCCTTGAACTCCAGTCGCCGTCCTGCACCCCGAAACATTGCCAAGCTACATTCCACCGCTTCCGCCGGAATATTCAGCATCCACGCCACGCCAGCGGCCGCAAGCGCATTGAGTGCATTATGCCGTCCATATACCGGCAGTTCCAGATGACAGTAATATCTACCATCGCAGATCACATCAAACTGCCGCCAATCCTCGGAAACCTCCACCGCCCGAACACGATTGCCCTCCCCAAAGCCAAAACCGATGTACTCCAAGCCATCGAGGGCCAGCACCGTGTTGGCATCATCGCCATTGGCCAAAATACCATTGGTGGACAGGGCAGCAAACTGCCGAAAAGACTTTTGCACATCTTCCAGATCCTTAAAATAATCCAGATGATCCGCTTCGATGTTCAGGATCACCGCCAAACTGGGGAAGAAATTCAGGAACGAATCGCAATATTCGCAGCTTTCCAGCAGGATGGTATCCCCCTGTCCAACTCGATGCCCTGCCTGAAGTAGCGGCAGAAAACCACCGATCATTACGGTCGGATCCATCTGTGCCTCCATAAAAACATGCGCCAGCATGGATGTCGTCGTCGTCTTTCCATGGGTTCCGGATACACATACAGCATTCTTGTAAGATCGCATGATCACCCCCCACGCCTGAGCCCGTTCAAAGACTGGGATCCCTGCAGCACGTGCAGCGGCGATTTCCGGATTGTCGTTATGTACCGCAGCGGTACGAATCACACAATCCACATTCGCAACATTTTCTGCCCGATGACCGATCTCCACATGGATCCCATTGGAGATCAGTTCATCCGTTGAAACAGATGAATTCATATCCGAACCGGACACCTGAAGACCCATTCCTTTCAGCACCAAACCCAACGGACGCATAGAAACGCCGCCGATCCCCACCAGATGGACTCGTTTTCCCGGCTTAATAAAGCTCTGAAGTTTCAGAGTATCACTTTGCATAATCGTTGCAACTCCATTTATTATTTCAAAATCAATTTATTATATCGTATTCCACGCAATTTTACAACTACGAAATTCATTTTTCGCCCTGAATATTTTGAAAAAGGCCGACTTTCTCCTCTCTTTTGGAAAAAGTCAGCCCATACGATTCAGTTATACACGTTATCGTGCCGATGACACATCACGGATTCTCCGGCACATCAAAGAAATACTCCAGCGTCGGTACCATTTCTCCGCTGTCCATCAAGCTACGAATTTCCTCCCGGGTCATCCACTTAGTCTGTACCACCTCTGCCGTTGTAGCATGCTCCAGCGCTGCATCTTTGTCACAATCAAACAGCCAAACATCCATGATGTCGCCAAACCGTCTGCCGTTCACATAATCACGAACCTTGCGCAGCACGACACATCCTGAATGCGGATCTAATCGGATACCCACTTCTTCCTCCGTTTCTCTCAGCGCTCCGGTCAGACTATCCTCTCCCTTGACCACGGATCCACCCACGCATTCCCACATCAGCGGAAATGTCGGACGATCTGCACTTCGCTGCGAGATCAGGTACTGCCCCTTGTGATTCCGAATCCAAACATGAACCACAAGATGAAAGCAGCCTTCCGGAATTGCGTCACCACGCACATGATCTTGGCCGATCAGCACTCCATTGGCATTATACAAATCCCATACTTCCATTCTTTTATCTCCTTCTTGATCCTGAAATTCTGCACTATTTCCGAATAAAGCACATTCCGTGAAGAATACCACGATGCATCATTCACCCCGTGGCTGACAGATCATACCATCCGATTCCATTGATGTCAAGTCGCCAACCAAATTTCCTCATATTTCGATTCTTTTTCCTAAGATCCCGACTCCGATATGCCGACCGAATGAAGTTGGATACGTCACACGAAAAAAGCAACCACCCAAGTCCGAAGACTTGGGTGATTGGGATAGATTTAAGAATTACTGAATAGCAACGAGCTCAAGTTTCAGAGCAGGGAACAGCGCGGACACATTGTCTGCAGTAACCTTCTCGCCGTCAACGGTGCAGCCATCCAGTGTAATGCCGCTCCACACCTGGAAGTCGGTGCCGGCAGCGAAATCACATCCAGTGAATGTATAGGTTCTCTTGCTACCAAGGTGAACCTTTCCGCCCTCGAATTTACAGCCGTTCAGAACGATATTGCCTCCTTCAGAAGCAGCGTCAGACTCAAAATGCAGAGCATAGCCCTCAGAGTTAGAGCCGAAGGTGCAGTCGGTGAACACAACATTAGAACCGTAGGCTCTTCTGACACCTGCCGCAAAGGTCACATTGGTGAAGGTGGACTTGCCACCATCTGCCATGGTGTAAACCGTATTGGTGATGGTCACATTCTCCAAATTGATGGCCTGCCAGATAGCACCTATTCTACCACCACTTGCATAGTTCGTATTGTTGACCATCTTCACATCGTCGCCCAGACCAATAATGGTCAGGCCTGCCTTCTGAATGCCCTTCAGATCATAATTAGTACCATTCTTAGCGTACGCATCATTGCCGATCAAGTAAACAGTGGCATTCTCAGCAACCGCCTCAGCCAGCGCCTCCTGGGTATAAACAGTCTTCTTGCCGTCGATGGTGATGCTGTCGAAGCAATCGTCAACATAGATCACATCAGTGATATAGGAACCGTCATCCACAACGCTGTTGGTCACAACCAGATCGCAGTCCTTGCCAGCATCCACGGTCACATTAGAAGCGATGGTGCAATTCTCCAGAACTGCATCCTGATAGAACCGAAGCTGACCATAGTGGCCGTTATGCTCAATGGTACATCCATAGAACTCAACACTCTTCAGGCCAGTGCCGAAGGAATTCCAACCCGCCAGATAGCAGTTCTTAAAGATAACCACACCGGTTTCGGTGGCAGTTTCGTTGTCATCCGCAAAATGGATGGAATACGCACCGTCGGCGTTATTAAAGGAGCAATTTTCGAAAATAATGGTGCCGTTCACCATGTTGCCGTAACTCTGGTCAGAGATCACAGCATTCCTGATCGTCACAGTTGTGCCTTCGGGAATGATCGTGCTTTTGCCGCCAAAAGCATACTGCAGATCGCCAATATCGGCACCGGCAGCATCAACAACGATCTCCTTTTCACCGGCATTAATGGCATCCATGACGGCAGTAGTCAGCTCGGTCTTGGATGTGGTGATCGCCTCGATCTGCACACCGTCAATTACGACATTGACAGTACCGTTGTTCTGCTTGCCTGCGCGCTTATCCAGGGTCAGGACATTGCCGTCAACGGCAGTCTCGTCACCGGTGTAAATGAACGCACAGCCGGTCATGGTCAGATTGGAAACAGCAGTTTCCTCGCTGGTGGCAACAACACGGACAGGAGCTGCATAAGCAGTTGCATTGGCAGCGTCAGCGATCGTCGTGGTCGCACAGTCAATGAAGGTACAGTCAGTCAAATTGATGTTCTGAGTGCCTGCAGACTTATTGTTCTGATTGATGCCGATGACATAACCCTTGATGGTGGTATTGCTGATGTTCAGCGCGCCGGGGTTATTGGTGTAAACCGCAGTGTTGTTGTAACCGGTGGTGCCATCGTAAGTACAGTTGTCGATGGTCACATTGGTTACGCTACCCATAAATTCAGAATTGTCTGCTGTGGAGATGTAAACACGATTGACATCTTGGCAGTCATACAGATTGATATTGACAGTGTGCACAGAAGTTCTCTGGCCCCAGACAGCCACGCCGCCCAGATTGTAAATCGTCAGAGTCAGGTCACCGGTCAGGCCGGCACAGACCTTGCTGCTCACATGGCAGAATTTATAGGTATCCACCTCAAAGTCAGCCTCGCCGGCGCTGATATATGCGCCGTTGCCGTAAACGGTCAGACTGGAGCAGACATGGGCGTGGGTCACAGTGCCAAGATCAGCACCGGGCTTCAAATACAGAACATTGGCAGGTGCAGCTTCTTCCTCAGCGACAGTAGCGATACCGGTCTCCGCAGCGGCATGGATCGCTTCCAGAGCGCCCTTCAGGGTTGCATAGTAAGTAACATTACCCTCTGCATCTGCTGTAGCTGCCACATTGTCTCCGAAGCTCTCCTCAGTCACACCGGCGGGCAGAACAATGACAGGCAGAGCCTCATCATAGTCAGGACCGAAGGAATCAGACTCGGCATTCTTCTGGGTAGCAACCAGCTTCACGCCCAGGTCGATGTGCAGATAAGAAGCTCCGTCGGAAGTCTTCTTTCCGTTGTTGACATTCCAGTTGTTGTCATCCTCGGAAGGCTCCCACCAGATCACGATGCCATATTCCTGCGAGGCATCCTGGGTCAGCAGCTCGCCGTATTCGACAAGCTCGCTCAGCAGAACGCCCTCACCGGCAGCAGCCAGAACTTCCTCACGGGTGCCGCTGACACCGCCGGGAACAACGGCCACCTTCAGAACCTGGGACAGGCCATAGCCATCCACAGTATTCTCGTTGGTGAAGTTGATACTCATCTGGTACTTCAGCGCCAGAGTGCCCATATTCTTCACAGTCAGGTTCTCGTAGGCAACCACACCGGGCTCCCACAACTTGATCTCATCGAAGAGAACATTCTCTTCAACGATACTGGTGCCGTCCTCGGTGTAGACTTCCACATCCAGATTACCGGCGATGATCTGGTTCACGCCGGACTCGACAGAGTCGGTGAACCAGGCGAAGGTCGTACCAACCAGCATGCTGAAGCAGAGCAACAGGCACAAAAAACTGGTCAGCAAAGCCTTCTTGGTAGACTTGCGATTTGTCATTGCAATTTCCT
>CAZOVE010000026.1:0-24142 GCA_964583135.1 uncultured Oscillospiraceae bacterium
GAGATCATGCAGGAGAAGGTCATGTCCATCGGCGAGAATATGCAGATCCGCCGCTTCGCTCGTTACGCTTCCAACGTTTCCGTGGCTTATGTTCACGCCGGCGGCACCCACGGTGTTCTGGTCAATCTGGCTGTCGAAGGCGACATCGACGTGACCGAGCTGGGTAAGAACGTGGCCATGCAGATCGCTGCCATGAGCCCCAAGTACTGGGACAAGTCTCAGGTTCCTCAGCAGGACATCGACAAGGAGATGGCCGTTCAGGTTGCTCTGATGGACAACGATCCCAAGATGGCCGGCAAGCCCGCCGCCGTCAAGGAGAAAATTGCGCAGGGCAAGATGGCTGCCTTCTTCAAGGAGACCTGCCTGCTGCAGCAGGAGTTCGTCCGTGGCGACCTGTTCAAGGGCGACGTGGCCGGCTATATTGCTGACGCTGCCAAGAAGCTGGGTGGCACCGTTGTCTTCATCGACGCTATTCACTATGTCAAGGGTGAGGGCATCGAGAAGAAGGCTGACGACTTCGCTGCTGAAGTTGCCGCACAGGTGGCCGGCGCCGGTAAGTAATTTGTCCTGATATCCAATGGGGTCGCAGTTGCGGCCCCATCTTTTACATCTATGAAAACATTGTACAGAATTCATATCGGCCCCCGCATATTAAAAACCGCTGTTGCGGTCATACTGTCCATGGTCATTGTAGATGCACTGGGCACCACAGACTCTCGACTCATTTTCGCCATGTTGGGTGCCATGGCTGCCATGGACTCCACCTTCAAAGCCTCGGTCGAATCCTGTCTGACCCAAATTGTAGGCGTGCTTTTCGGCGCTCTGGTGGGTGTTGGATTGATCGCTCTACCCATCCCCGGTCTGGCAGCCGCCGGCATCGGCATCGTGCTGGTTATTTCTGCCTACAGCACCCTGCGTGTGCGTTTTGCGCCGGGTTTGCCCTGCATTATTTTGGTCACGTTGTGCATGACCCCGGACATTCAGCCTTTCACCTACGCTCTGGGTCGAATTTGGGACACCGCCATCGGTATGACAGTAGGCATGCTCATCAATGTGCTAGTGTTTCCCTATGACAATCGGCGGAACATCCGAGCCACTGCCCAAATACTAGACAAGCAGGTGATCGTTTTTCTGGAGGACCTCTTTGACGGCGACGATGTACTTCCCGATGCCGAAGAAATGACCCGGCAGTTGGGTGAATTCGCCCGACAGTTGGA
Organism: uncultured Oscillospiraceae bacterium; assembly: GCA_964583135.1. Taxonomy (GTDB): domain Bacteria; phylum Bacillota; class Clostridia; order Oscillospirales; family Oscillospiraceae; genus Faecousia. The sequence continues at coordinate 1,218 of CAZOVE010000026.1, forward strand.
GATTTTCTCCTCCCAGCGCTTTCTCACCGGGCGGCGGCAACAGAAGCAAGATCTGGAAAACTTCCGCCTGTACGAACGCAAGGCGCGGGAGCTGCTGGCGCGCATGACGGTCCTCAGCCAAGTGGATCGTCCCGGACGACTCAACGATGAAAATCGTCGTCAGCTTTTGGCCGCAGGCGCAAAAGTAGCCGACAAGCGTACGTTGGACTCCGTTACGGAGCGAGATGTGGTTACCAATTACCATGTCCGTCAGATCTTACGGCTGCGTCGGGAACTGCTGGCTGTATTAAAAGAATAACGGCAACTATAAGATACATCCCCAACCGGAATCGGTTGGGGATGTGCTTTTACTGCGTGTTTTGTTCCAAATAACGCATATACAGAGCCAAAGTATCGACGTAGCGATCCTCCGGATGCTGACAGCCGAAAGAACCGACAAGTACATAGCCCTGCGCTCCCTCGAAAGCCGACAGAAGGCAGAAGCCGGCGGAGGCAGTATGTCCTGTTTTTAAGCCAATGGCATCGGCATGAAAATATTCGGAAGTAGGGTCGATCAGATCATTGGTATTGTTCCATACGGCATAATCGCCGTTGCTGTAGGTCAGCCGCTCCTGTAGTGTGGCGGCATATTGGCGGATCAGATCGTTGTCCAACGCCAGTTGCCCGATCTTGATGAGATCCCGACTTGTTGTATAATGGTCGGAATCGTGATAACCGTCCGGGTTGACAAAATGGGTGCCGGTCATCCCTTGTTCTGCCGCCGTCTCGTTCATCATGTTCACAAAATACCGCAAGGATGCTTGGATACCCATGGAAGCATCACCGGAGCATTCCCGGGCAGCGGCTACGGCCAGAGCATAGGCAGCATCCGCACCGCTACGCAACATCATGGCCTCCACTAAATAGGCAACAGAGATTTTCTGCCCCTTTTTTAAGTATGCCAAGGAGCTATCCGACGGGACAATATTGACTTCCTGACCCAAGGTCAGCACTCGATCCGGATCCAGATGCTGCAGCGCCACATAAGCGGTGAACAACTTAGTGATGCTGGCCGGATACAGCCGCTTGTCCAAATTACCAGAGCAGGCCAGCAACGTGTCGGTACTGCAGTCATAGATAAAGTAGTCCCGAGAAGTAAGATTCAGACCATCGGTAAAGGCAGGCTCGGCCTCCGTGGGCACTTCTGGCGAAGTTGGGTCGCTCGGCTCCGTCGGTGGTGCGGTGGGTACATCGGTGGTCTGCGGTGGCGTGGAGCTGTTGCTTTGTATGCTGTCAGGCTCTATGGGCGCTTCGTTCTCGCCTGCAGCACCCAGAACACTCACACGGATACAAGCCGATACCAACACCAACATCAGCAGCACCGCCAGTTCCATTTTCAGTAGTTTATTCACGGCAGAATGATTCTCCTCCGTCTGACATATGATTCGTAATGATACCATTTTTTTCGCAAAAAAGATAGTCTTTTTTGTCACAACATTAACCTAACGACCCTTTTACGACCGTGAAAAGAGCCACGGTATCCTGAAAACGGTCCTGCTCATGGGCTCCGCCAAAGACACCGATGATCACATACTGCCCCTCTAATTCAAAAGCCGCCAACAAGCAGTAGCCGGAGCGATTGGTCTTACCGGTCTTCAGGCCAATAGCCTCCGGGCAATAGTACTCCGATTCCGGATTTAGCAGGGCGTTGGTATTTTCCCACTCCACCGTCTCGCCGCTGACGAATGTCACCGTATCTTTGACGATCCCGACACACTGGCGAATGCTGTCCACGCTCAGGGCCAACTGGGCCAGAGTGATCAGATCCGCAGGGGTGGTGTAGTGGTTATCATTGTGATAGCCGTCGGGATTGCAAAAGTGGGTGCCGGTCATACCCTCTTGTTGGGCGTGCTGGTTCATCAGATCCACAAAATGCTTTGCCGCACCGCTGGCACTCTTTTGCGTGCCCAACTGGGCTCGGGCGGCTGCCACCGCCAGTACATAGGCGGCATCGTTGCCGCTGGGCAGCATCATTCCCTCTACCAATTGAGAGACGGTAAGTTGATTACCCTTTGCCAAATTCGCCACGGAGCTACCATAGCCCACCATGTCCAATGCGTCACCCACGGTGATGACATCTTCCGGGTCCAGATATTGCAACGCCACATAAGCTGTGAACAGTTTGGTGATACTGGCCGGATACAGCCGCTTATCCAAGTCGCAGGAGATGGCCATCAGATTCTCCGCAGCGCAGTCATAGATGAAGAATTCGTTGCACAACAGACCTTCTGTTGAAAAAGCCAGCTCCGCAGGGAGTGTGGGCACAGGAGGCTCGGTAGTGGGTAGAGGTAGCGTAGACGGCAACGTCTGCTCAACACCTTCGGTGGTGGCAACAGAAGAGGTCGATTCCAACGAGGGTCCAGTCGTTCCCGACAGGTTGCCGGAAGATGGAGTCAGCAGTGTCGGCAGTAGCGACAGCAGGGCGATCAAGATCACCGATAGGAGTATCGTTGTAAGGATCAGGAGTTTTCTTGTTGTCATGGTTATTCTCCAATTTCAAGCATTTCAACACCGCCCTGCGGACGGATGGACAGCACATGGCAGGCACCCTCGCCCAGCACCGAATCTACGCCGCTGCGGAAGTCTTCCAAAACTTCAAAGGGAACAAAGGCCTGCACTGTTCCGGCAAAGCCGCCGCCGTGAACTCGATAGGCGCCCTTACCCTGCAGATAATATTCGCACAGAGCCAGCGCCAAGGCCACATCCTGATGGCGAATATAGCCGGTGGGTACAACATTCTGCAAATACATATACGAGGATCGGCCACTCGCCTTCACAAGCTGCAAAAAATCCTCAAAATTCCCCTTCTCCAGCGCCGTAACCTGCTGGGGCACCCGGGCATTCTCACTGTAGAAGTGGATGGCCCGAATCACAGCCCGGTCGCCACAGGTTTTTCGCAGAGCAGGAATGGCAGCGTAGAAATCTGCTTCGGGAATTTGTGTCAACACATCCTTGCCAAAATGGGCGCAAACCGCCTTTAGCTCGTTGGTAATGGCGGCGTATTCATCCGTCAGATCCGCATGGCTTGCCCGGGTGTCAATGATGCACAGGGCGTGACCGCAGGAATCAAAATCAAAGTCCACACTGCGGATTTGAGGACGATCTTTATCCAAGAAATCGATCGTCACCAAGCCACCCACCGCAGAAGCTGTCTGATCCATCAGACCGCAGGGCTTCCCAAAAAATACATTTTCCGCATATTGGCCGATCATTGCGATCTCCGGCTGGGACACTTTACCCTCAAAAAACAGGTGGTTCACGATGGTACCAATGAGCACTTCAAAAGCCGCGGAAGAACTCAGGCCCGAACCGGGCAGCACCGTAGACTCGCAATAAGCATCAAAGCCCGTCACCGAACACCCCAGTTGCACAAACCGTGCCGCAATACCACGGATCAAGGCGGGTGTGGAATTGATTTCCGCCTCTACAGGGGTCAACAGGCTCAGATCCACTTCGCACAGCGGATAGCCCTGCGAAAGAACACGGATTTTATTCGTTCCATTGGCTCGAACTGCCGCTACTGTATCCAGATTCACCGCCGCTGCCAGCACGCAACCTCGCTGATGATCGGTATGGTTGCCGCCGATCTCTGTACGACCGGGTGCGGAGAAATACCGCGCCGGCATGCAGCCGAAGGCGGCAACAAAGCCCGTATCCAGCGCCTTCTTCTGTGCAGATGACATGATCAAAGGAGTGTTCATATTGATTCCTCCATGTTGTACGTTTTTGTTTATTATATACCGAATTATAACAAAAAGAAAGTCCCTTTGTGGTTTTTCATCCACGAAAAAAGAAATGCCGTGGTATACGCCACGACATTTCTTGAATTTTACAGAACAAACTGGCAAAGGCAGAATGCGGCATAGATACCCAACAGGACAATGCCCTGCCAACGGCCCAACTTCTTGGTCAGCAATGCGGGAATCGTCATCAACGCCATCACGCCCAACATCACGGGAAGTTCCAAAACTAGGGACATATTCAAACCGGTATCCAGCAGGAAGTTCTCGCAGGGAACCTCGAAGGGAGCCAACGACACGGCAACGCCGGAGACTAGCACCAGATTGAACACGTTAGCGCCGATCACATTGCCCACACCCAGAGATGCGCGACCCTTCTTCAGAGAAGTGATGGTGGTGACCAGTTCCGGCAGGGATGTTCCCAGCGCCACGAACAGCAGAGCGACCACGGTCTCGGGAACGCCCAGACCGATGGCAATGATCTGGCCATGCTCTACCAAGAAGTCAGCACCCACAGCAATGACAGCAGCGCCAATGACTAGCATCAGCAGTTCTTCCCAGATCTGCTTGCCCTGACCCTCCGGTCTCGTGGAAGCGTAGTTCTTCATAAATAAATACACAGCGAACGCTATAGCCATCAAAATACCGGTGACCAGACCGGAAAGCACTGCAATAGCCACTGCGCAGACAGTCAGCAAAGCAATTTCTTTCCACGAGCCCTTGCTATCGCCAGCATCTTCCTCTTCCTCCGCTTCGGCGGCATCGGGATTCTTCAATCCATTGCGGACGGTCAGAATGGTATAAATCACAAAAATGGCCAGCATCACAAAACCCATCCAACGGGGGAATTCTCCCAAAAAGTAGGAAGCTACACAGTACAGCGCGGCGGAACAGAAGAAGAAAATCACGGGAGTCTTCATGGACTTGACATTGACAGGACCGGGATTGCAGGTGATGGAAATTGCAGCGATCAGCGCCGTATTGCAGATGATAGAACCGATGGCATTACCGTAAGCCATGGCGCCGGAACCCTGTAGTGCGCCGGTGGTAGAAACCATGACCTCAGGCAAGGTGGTGCCGATGGATACCACGGTTGCACCCACCACGATGTCTGGCAAACGAAAGCGCTTTGCGATGCCTGTGGCACCGTCAACGAACCAGTCGCCACCTTTGATCAACAGCACCAGACCCACGGCAAATAATAGGACCGAGATAAACATTTCCATAATAATTGACGCTCCTTCATATATTAACTGGCAGCATTTGCTACCATTGATTACAAAAAACCATGCATAGCCGCAACCATGCATGGGTATTATTTCCGACCCATGTGCTGCCGCAGCATCCATGAGTCTCGCAATTTCAAGCGTGCCAGGCCGAGAGACCGAGGATGTTGACACGCTGCGTCCTGCGGACGCTTGCTACTCCCCAACGGAGATATCTTACCATGGAACATTCCCAAAGTCAACGAAATCTTTACCAAATCCTTACCGTATTCCCAATTCCGGGGCTATCTATTGACATTTTCTTCTCTGGAATCTATAATAATAAAAGATCAAACGAAAGGGAGTTTTTTCCGATGTATCATCACATGACCATCGCAGGTCTAGAGCGGGATCTGCCCATCTGCCCTCTAAATGAGAACCTTTCCATTGCCGGTTTTGTCATCTTCGGCGATCAGGAGCTGACCGTCGCCTGCGCCCGGGAATTACTGGCGAAGGCTCCGGAGTATGACTATATCATCACCGCTGAAGCCAAGGGCATCCCACTGGCCCATGAAATGGCCCGACAGGCCGGCGATGCCAAGTACATTCTCGCCCGGAAGGGTCCGAAGTTGTATATGCGGGATCTGTTTAGCGTGAGCGTACAGTCCATTACTACTGCCAAGGAGCAGAAGCTGTACTTAGACGGTGCCGATGCCACACTGATGAAGGGGAAAAAAATCCTGATCGTGGACGATGTGATCTCCACCGGTGAAAGTCTGAAGGCGCTGGAAGCACTGGTGGAAAAGGCCGGCGGCATCATCTGTGGCCGAATGGCCATTCTGGCCGAAGGCGATGCCATTGGTCGTGAGGATCTGATCTATCTGGAGCCTCTGCCGCTGTTCAAGCCCGATGGCACCGTGCTAGAATAAACCCACACACGAAGCACCCTGCGGAAATTCCGCAGGGTGCTTTTTTGATCCGCCAGAGTCGATATGATTTCAGCATTGCCGCAGCAGGCGGATGTAGAACTGGGTAGATTTGACGATATTTTCCAGCGTAATCCGCTCGTTATTGCCATGGATGGTGGCCCGCTCCTCGGACGTGAGGGCCATGGCGGAGAAACGGTACACACGATCGCTCAGATCCCGATAATGACGGGAATCGGAACACTGCACCATCAGATAGGGAGATACGATACAGCCGGGCCAAGTGTTGGCCACAGCCGACGCCACCTTATCCCACGCAGGGCAATCCACTTTGGAAACCGGGCTGGGCTCGTGGCTTTCTAGCGCCGTGATCGTCACCTGCGGGTCATCCACGGTCTTACGCAGATAGCGCAGGGCCGACTGAACCGTATCCTCCGGATTCAGGCGCATATTAGCCACCATTTTTGCTTCCGTGGGGATCACGTTGGGCGCAGTGCTGCCTTCCATCTGAGTAAATGCCACGGTGGTGCGGATCAAGGCGTTGATCTCACCGCCGGATTTTTTACCCAACAGGTCGATGATCCAGCCAAAGCACCACATATTAGCAAAAATAATGCGGTACAGCAGCGTGGAATGACGCCCCAATGTATCAAACATCAGCGCTGCCGGGCCGGTGATGTGGGCCCGGAAGGGATGCTCTTCCACCTTTTTGCAGGCAGCCGCTAGAATTCCCACAGGCGTGTGTGGCTTTGGTGCGGAAGCATGGCCACCGGAGGATTCGCAATGATACTGGGCGTTGATCATACCCTTCTCCGCAATGCCCACCATGCCGCAGGGCGCATGGACACCGGGGAATACATTTTCCACCACAGCACCACCCTCATCCAACACCAAAGCAGGCTGTACATGATGGCGGGCAAACCAATTGACAATATTGACTGCGCCCTGACCATTGACTTCCTCACCGCCAGAAAAAGCAAAATACACATCATTTTCTGGCACGAAGCCTTCGCTGATGAGCTGATTGGCTCCGGAAAGTGCGGCATTCATGGTGACCTTGGTATCCAATGTGCCTCTGCCCCACAGTACGCCATCCTCGATTACACCGGCAAAGGGCGGCTTTTCCCATTTTGCTTCATCTGCCGGAACGACATCATAATGGGACATCATCACCGACGGTGCGGCATCCGATTTTCCGGGCCAACGCAGCAGTAGTGCTCGCCCCTGCAGCCGATTGAAGGAACACACATCAAACACCCGGGGGTACAAAGCAGGCAGCATCGCCACCAGCTTTTCAAACTCCTCGTTTTCTTCCAGCGTTGGGTCGTAGTGGGACACGGTGCGGCACTTGACCAGCTCCTGTAGACCACGGATGCAGCTTTGGGCATCCACCTTCACCGGCTCAGATTGCGTCACCGGCTGCACCTTTGGACGAAACAGCGCCGTACGCACCGCCACCACCAACACAAACAGGCCCAAAATTCCCAAAAGAATATACACTGCAGTCATTACAATACACCTCGCTTATACATCAGTCGCGCCACAGCGATGGTGAACAGGGCGCTGACAGGCACCATGATGCCCACTGTGCCGGCATTCAGCCCCGGAACGAAAATGAACAGCACCAACATCAGCAGCACCGGTGCCACCGCCAGCTTCCAATTCTTGCTGACAAAGGCCACGCCCAAACCACCAAACAACGCCGGCAGGATCTGCTCGAAAGCCGGCACCAGAATCGGCGCTTGCAAAATGGGTGTCAGCGGCACGATACAGATCACGCCCACAATGATGATCAATGTTGTAACCACGGAAGAAGTGGCGATGGCGATCGTGGATATGACCTCGCCTTCCTCGCTGGTGGCGCTGACCTCATTTTGCTCCAGCGCATTCAGGGCGCAGGGCAGCTTCAAATTCGAAATATTGCCGGTAACAAAGCTCAGGTAAGAACCGCCGGCGCCCAACATAGGTACATAAGTAATGGTCTCAATAATGCCGACTGCCCAATACATCGGCATCGTGGCCACCAAGCCCAAACCCAGTGCGCCCCAGTCCGGCCATACCTGAAAGATGACCGCCACCGCCACCGGGAATGCCAGCAGTAGCACCATTACGCTTAGGTTCCAAATCCGTCCATCCCGATGGACGGTGTCCATATAACTGCGTTGTTTCATGTGCGCACCTCCTTAACCCAGCCAAGCCGTGATGGGAATGGCCGCAGCCATACCGGCCACCAGAGCAATGGGCAGTGCATACTCGCTGAGCCACTTCAGCTTCGGATGCCGCATCGCAAGGCCGCATACGACCATCACCAGCGCCGAAACGCCCATAACACACACCGGAATCAGGCCCGATGTGGCAGTATAACGTACTGCTTTCTCCACTTCCACGCCGTTTTCCGTCACCGTTTCCATCACCGTAACCATTCCGTCTTCATCGGCCTGCCACAAGCGGGAAAAATCACAGAACACAAAGCCCAAAAATGCGGAGATCATGCCGATAAATAGGGAATTCTGGAAAATCTCCGCCCACTTGGCATCCCGGTTGGAAAGGGTCTGCATACCGCTTTGCAGTTTTTTTCCGATCAGCGGCACCAGCCAGATGCCCATCATGATGGAGATGGTCATAACAAGCAGAACATTGACATACTGCTGCGCCGTCAGAGCCTCAGCAGAGCCTAGTGACTGCTTCATGGCCTCTAGCGCATTGCTGGCCGCAATGGTTTCGTAACTCATGGAACCCACCACACTCAACCGTAACCATGGCAGCGGCAGTCCCAGTTTCTTACTCAGGGTGATGACGCTGATCACGATCGCCACCGCCGGCGCTACGGTAAATATCGCAGCGGTTTTGATGGTTTTCTTGATCTTCGTCTGATCCATCCCCAATTCTTTACTACGGCGCAAGGCTTTCATCAGAAAATACACCGACTGCGCCAACACCACAGCCACCAAAAGTCCGGCAATGATGTACAACACCGGATGATTGACATGAAATTCCATATGATCCCTCCATTCGTAGGATATCGTCAGTATAACACATCTTTTGTTGATAAACAAGGCGAAAATCAGCATCTTGACGAAGCATTTCCCCGTAATCCTTACGTTTTTATTAAGGTTCTTGACTTTTGAAACCGATATCGCTACAATACGTCCCTGAAATCATCCTGAAATAGAAAGAAGGGAATTTTACCATGGAATGGGGTTCTTTTAGCTTGCTACATATTGCGACGCTGTTTCTTGGTGCCGGATTGATGCTGGGCTTGTATTATATTTTGAAAAACCGCAGCGAGAAAGTGCAGACATGGGTACTGGGGCTGCTGTCGCTGTACTGTGTGGCTGCCGTAGCCTTCGACTTCTTCAACTGGGGTTCTCCGCTAGAATATCTGCCGCTACACCTTTGTTCTTTCAATGCGTTGACGCTGCCCATTGCCGTCTTCAGCCGTAACAAAGTTCTGTGTAACCTTCTGCTGGTATGGAGTTTGGGTGCAGTAGCAGCGCTGGTCATCAATACCGCTCAGGCCAACTACATTCTCTTTAGCAATGTGTTTAACTTTTTCTTTTTCTCCCATGTGTTGGAGTTCGGCATTCCCATCCTGCTGTTTAAGCTGAAGTTGGTCAAAAAGGACGTGCGCTGTATCGCCTCCACCTTGGGCATTACATTGGTGATGTATACCATCGTGCATTTTATCAATGTGTGGATCAACAATTACTGCGAGGAAAACCAGCTTCTGAACTATGCCGGAAATGTGATCAAGGTCAACTATATGTATTCTCTGTGGTCAGATAATGCGCTGTTAGATATTTTCTACAGTTTGATTCCCCACCAATACTGGTATATGTATTTGATCTTCCCCATTGCGGCGGTGTATCTGCTGATTGTCTACACTCCTCAGATTCGGGAATTGCTGGCACAGAAAAGGCAACACAATATCTCCATGTAAAAACAAAGATCGGGTCGCACAAAGGCGGCCCGATCTTCTTTATTTCTCTTCTTCGGGAATGAAATCCAGAGTGATGCTATCATGCTCCAGACGTAGTTGCGTATACTTCACGCCGGCAGCATCCAGCATCCGTTTGGAGGCAAAATTGCCCATGGAATCTTTGTACTTATCCGACAGATATAGCACTTCCTTTACGCCACTTTGAATGATGGCCTTGGCGCATTCGTTGCAGGGAAACAGCGCTACATAGATGCGACTGCCCCGCAGGTCACGTCCGCTGGCATTGAGGATGGCATTGAGCTCCGCATGGACCACATAAGGGTATTTCGTTTGCGCCCCGGTACGATCCCAAGGGAATTCATCATCGCTGCAGCCCTTAGGCATACCGTTATAGCCGGTAGAGATGATGATATTCTCCGCCGACACGATGCAGGCACCCACCTGTGTATTGGGATCTTTACTACGCCGGGCTGCCAGCATGGCAATGCCCATAAAATATTCATCCCAACTGATGTAATCGCTCCGCTTCATGGCCATTCCTCCGTATTATGATATTTATCGGATCAAAAGTTCTGCGATCTGCACCGCATTGGTGGCAGCACCCTTGCGCACCTGATCGCCGCAGCACCATAAGCACAGGCCATTGGCATCCGTCAGGTCGGGACGGATGCGGCCCACAAATACCAGATCCTGATCGGTGGTATCCAAGGGCATAGGATACATTTTTTGGCTCAGGTCGTCTACCAGCTTCACACCGGGAGCATTGGACAACACCTGCCGTGCCTGCTCCACGCTGACCGGGCGATCAAAATGCAAGCTGACGGAAATGGAGTGGCTGCGCACCACCGGCACGCGCACACAGGTGCAGCTCACCTTGAGTTGGGGAAGGTGCATGATCTTGCGACCCTCGTTTTGCAGCTTCATTTCTTCGCTGGTATAGCCGTCCACCTGCTCACCGCCGATCTGGGGGATCAGGTTGTAAGCGATCTGATGGGAGAAGATCTTCGGTTCGTAAGTTCCCCCCTGACGTATGGCTTCGATCTCAGCCATCAGCTCCACAGGGCCGCCGGCACCGGCGCCGGAAACCGCCTGATAGGTGGATGCTGTCATGGCACGAATGGGCGCCAGCGAATTGAGTGCATTGACCGCCGTGCAGGTGATGATGGTAGAGCAATTGGGATTGGAGAGAATACCCTTGTGGCGCTTCACATCTTCGGCGTTGATCTCCGGCACGATCAGGGGCACCTGCGGATCCAACCGGAAAGCGGAAGAATTGTCCACGAACACAGCTCCGGCCTTCACAATGGCAGGTGCGAACTTCTCGGCAATATCGTTTTCCGCCGCGCCCAGCACAATATCCACACCCTCAAAGGCTTCGTCGCAGGCCAGCTCGATCGTCACATCTTCGCCACGGAAGGAAAGGGTCTTGCCGGCACTTCTGGCCGAGGCCAATGGCACCAGTTTCCCTACAGGGAAATTGCGCTCCTGCAGAATTTTGATCATTTCCTGTCCGACGGCACCGGTAGCGCCCAGAACAGCAACAGTATAGGTTCTCATAAATAACCTCCCAAAACGTGTTGTTATTGCCACACTTACGATCACAACATCATTTTACAAAACTATCATACAGCACCCGAATAGCGCGTTCAAAATCTTCATTTTTTACGCCGAAAATGATGTTGAGCTCATCCGGACCTTGAGTGATAACACGGATATTGATACCGGCTTGGCCCAATGCCGCGAAAATCTGACCGGAAATACCGGGACGGTAAGCCATCTTCCGACCAACAGCAGTGACAATGGCGATCTCCTCATACACCCGCAGAGAATCCGGCTTCAACTCCTTGCGGATCTCATCCTGAATGGCATATAAGCAAGGCAAAACCGCCTCAGTAGACACCACCAGCGACACATTGTCGATGCCGTTGGGCACATAGTCCACAGAAATATTATGCCGCTCCAACACCGATAGAACCCGACGCAGGACACCGGCTTCGTTGCTCATGCCACGCTTAAACATGGAGATGATGGTAAAATTTTTCTTCCCTGTGATGCCGGTAATGAAACGATGTGGGGCATGATCGCTGTCGAAGGATTCCTTGATCATGGTGCCGGCATCTTCCGGAGCGTTGGTATTGCGGATATTCAGAGGAATGCCCTTTTCCCGCACCGGAAATACCGAGCCCTCATGCAGCACCTGCGCACCGGAGTAGCTCAGCTCCCGCAACTCGTCATAGGTCACTTCAGGGATGGGCTGGGGATCGTCAACGATGCGAGGGTCTGCCATCAGGATGCCGGAAACATCGGTCCAGTTTTCATACACATCCGCATTCAGCGCAGCCGCAGCCAGAGAACCTGTAATGTCGCTACCGCCACGAGAGAAGGTATGGATCCGTCCATCGGGCATTGCGCCATAGAAACCGGGGATCACCACTCGATCCTCCCCTGCCTGTCGGCGCAGATTGGCATAAGTCGTGGCTTGATCCACGGTTCCGTCCAGATGAAAGCGCACCCACTGGGCCGCATCCAGAAAGCGGTAACCCAAAAACGCTGCCATCAACCGGGCGGAATAGTATTCTCCCCGACTGACCAACTCATCTTGTGAGATCGCTCTGGCATCCAGACGCTTTTTCAGCGCCGTAAACTCGGCTTCCAAGTCCACATTCACGCCCAACTCATCCCGGATCTGCAGATAGCGGGAAGTGATCATGTCGTAGACACGGTTGCACTCCACGCCATACTGGGTATGGGCATGGCACAGGTACAATAGATCGGTGATCTTGTGGTCATCTTTGAATCGTTTTCCGGCGGCAGAGACCACCACCACTTTTCGGGCAGGGTCCGACAACACAATATCCCGAATCTTGCGATATTGACCGGCGTCTGCCATGGAGGAGCCGCCGAATTTTGTCACTTTCAGCATAGATCTTCTTCTTTCTTTTTCTCTGAGTTACACGACTTCTTCCGAAATCGCCGCAATGAAAGAGCCGGGATGATTGGCAAGCCAGCGATGCATGGCGCTAACCGATACCGGACAGGTCACCACTGCGCCGAGCCAACGCTCGCGGGTGTGGGCATCCAGCCATGCATCCGCTTCGCCCCGAACATAATAGCACATCTGCATCTCATTATTCACGGACACCTTGTGACCATAACCGCAGTAGAAGCCGTTGCCCCGGAGGAAATCGGAGCAGTCCTGCACCACATTAAAGGCCGTAGGCCAACGACCTGCGCCTTGACCGTAGAAGCTCTGTCGGCCGGAAATATCACCATGGAGGGTGATAAGATTGTAGTTCATCGGTACAGCCGCCTCCAACGCACCCTTGGGGTACAAGGTCGGTTGCACAAAAGCGCTGTACACACCATTTTCATACCGCCCAGTAGACACCAGTTTGCACACCAACGCATGGTTCGTGAAATTATCCACATCGGTCTTGCGGATATGGCGGATACCGGCTGCCGGAACCTCAGCAATATTCAAGCTGACACCGAAGGCAATATTCGACGACACGATGAGCTTATGCCAAGTATCAATGCCGTCTACATCGGTGGAGGGATCTGCCTCCGCATAGCCCAACGCCTGTGCCTGTGCCAGAGCATCTTCATAGGAAAGCCCCCGGGAGGTCATGGCGTGGAGGATATAGTTGCAGGTGCCGTTCATAATTCCACCCACCCCACTGACGGTTTCGATCCGGCGCACCCGCTCCAGCTCCGAGAGCCAACCGATGCCACCACCGACCGATGCGGTACAACGCAGAAACACACCCTTTTCTTCCGTCAGGGGTAACAGGCGGTCATAATAGGTAGCGATCAGAGCCTTGTTGGCCGTGACCACATTTTTGCCGGCCAGTATGGCTGCTTCCACATATTCCAGCGCCGGATGCAGACCACCGATGGTCTCCACAACAGTGTCAATGGTTTCATCCTGCACGATGTCGTTAAAATCATGGGTCACCACCGCATCCGGCAATTCCAGATCCCGACGCAGCAGCACTTTGACCACGGTCATATCGTCACGGGTTTTCGTCAATTCGTATACACCCTTGCCAACGGTGCCGAAACCCAATAAACCAATTCGCATTTTTCGTACCTCCTGCAAAAACACTTGCTTTTTTGCCAGAGTAAGTATATCATATACACAAATAAAAGCAAGTATTTTTGTAAAAAATGTGTATTGGGGGATTGTGAATGCAATATATTTCTACCCGTGGTGGCGCACCGAAGGTTTCCTCTGCCCGTGCCATCGTAGAAGGGCTCGCACCGGACGGCGGACTATACCTGCCGGAAACGCTGCCGCAAGTGGATGTGGCAGCACTGTTGCAGCTCGATACCATGGCCATTGCCACCCGGATTCTTTCAGCTTTTTTTCCGGAGATTCCTCATATGGAGGATTTGGTCCGCGACGCCTACAACGGTAAATTTGAGGGCGATGAACTAGCCCCGGTAGTGAAAGTGGGTCATTTCTATGTCGCAGAGCTGTTTCACGGCCCTACATCCGCTTTTAAGGATGTGGCGCTGTGTATGTTACCCAGACTGATGATGGCTTCCAAGCAGGTCTTAGGCGATACGACCCATACCACCATTCTCACCGCCACCTCCGGCGATACCGGCAAAGCTGCTCTGGAGGGATTCAAGGATGTACCAGGCATCGACATCTGCGTCTTTTACCCCCATGGCGGTGTCTCCGACGTACAGCGGCAGCAGATGTTCAGTCAGGAGGGTCAAAACGTTCGGGTCTGCGCTGTGGAAGGCAATTTTGACGATTGCCAGACCGGTGTCAAGCAGATCTTTCGCAATGCGCCCCATGCCAATTTATCCTCGGCCAATTCCATCAACATCGGTCGTCTGATACCCCAAATCACCTATTATTTCACCGCTTATCGGGATCTGATGCGCCGTGGCGTGATCCAAATGGGCGATCAGGTGAATTTCACGGTGCCTACCGGCAATTTTGGCAATATCTTGGCTGGTTTTCTTGCAAAACAAATGGGGCTGCCCATTGGTCGACTGATCTGTGCCTCCAATGCGAACCATGTGCTGACGGAGTTTTTCACCACAGGACGCTATAACCGCATCCGTCCCCTGTTTCAAACCAAGTCTCCCAGTATGGATATTTTAGTGTCGAGCAATCTGGAGCGACTGCTGTATCTGATGCAAGAGCATCCGCAAACTGCGCAATGGATGGCGCAACTCGATCAAGATGGGCGCTACCATGTGCCGGACTATTTACTGTCACGGCTGCACACCCAGTTCTGGGGCGGATCCTGCGGCGATATCGGCACACAGCAAACCATTGGCAAGGTTTGGCGCAATCACAGTTATTTGATGGACACACACACGGCCGTCGGTTGGAGTGTTGCCGAAGATTATGTAAACCAAAGCAAGGACCTGCGTCCCATGGTGCTGCTCTCCACCGCCTCAGCTTACAAATTCCCTGCAGCGGTGCTGTCCGCCGTGGAAGCACCGGAACATTTGCCACTGCTACAGTTTGCCACTACCCTGTTAACAGAACCGGACTCTGACGGTTTTACCTTGATGCGCCGGCTAGAAGATCGCACCGGTGTGCCTATTCCAAAGAATCTGGCGGATCTGCAGTCCAAACCAGAGCGACATACCGACGTGATCAAGAAAACCGACATGATGCAATACGTATTTCAGTAAATGGATTTTTACGATCGATCGTATCCACAATAGGAGAAACAGATATGAAACGAGTCACCATTCGTGTACCGGCTACCACCGCCAATCTTGGCCCGGGCTTTGATGCCTTCGGGTGTGCTCTGAGCCTGTACACCGACGTTACCTTTGAAGAAACCGAGTCCGGTCTGGAAATCACTGGTTGTGATGAAGCTTATACCGGTCCGGATAACTTGGCCTACACCGCCTATTGCGCCGTTCTGGCATCCCTGAGCGAGGAGGTGCGGGGCATCAAGATCCACATCGATGCCCATATCCCCATCTGCCGTGGTTTGGGTTCCTCCGCCGCACTGCTGGTAGCCGGTGCCATCGGTGCCAACGTGCTACGGGGCAACAAGCTCAGCACTCAGGGTTTGCTCAACATCACCAACGCCATGGAAGGACACCCGGACAATCTGGCACCGGCATTTTACGGCGGACTGACCGCCTCCATGGTGGATAACGGTCTGCCGGTGTGCGTGAATTTTCCGCTGCATCCCGACTGGGAATTTCTGGCTCTTGTGCCGGACTTCACCTTGCCCACTACCGTGGCTCGTGAAGTGCTACCGAAGCAATACAGTCGCTCCGACGCTGTATACAATATTTCCCACGGTGCGCTAGTACTGAAAGCACTGGAGCTAGGTGATGAGCGGCTGCTACGTAATGCCATGCAGGATCGTATCCACCAACCCTACCGCAAGAGCATGGTGTCTGACTACGATAAGATCGAGGCATTGATCCGCACCACCGGTGCCGCCTTCTGCCTGTCAGGTGCCGGCCCCACTGTGCTGTGCATTACCAGAAATCCCGGTCTGGAGGAACGACTGGCGCAGCGATTGGATGCCATCACCACCGCAAAATGGGAAATGCTGCCCCTGCACGTAGAATTTCAGGGTGCCCGAGTGATCCACGCCGAATGACGCAAAAATGCCGCCCCTTCGGGCGGCATTCATTATGTAGTTAGTCGATTTCCACCAATTCTTCCTTCAGCTCACTACGGCGGATCAAGAAACGACGGGTGGCAAACAGGCCAGCAATGCAGGCCACACAGGCCAGATTGCTCCAAGGATTGTCATGAGATAAAATGACGTGACGAGTAATTGCCACCGTCAGCACCTCCAAAATGCTAGCCGGCGTGGTGTCCACCAGCATGCGCACAAATTCCAGACCCACGACGATCGTCAGGATATTGTGCAGATAGTTGTTCACATCGGAAAAATAGCCGGTCTCGGTGAACATTCTGTACACCTCCAGTCCCAACATTCCAATGAGCACCACCACCGTCAACACGGCGATGACAAACTCGATCACATGCAGGATGCGGTGAATCACGGACTCCAGAACCTTGTATCGATGCATAGACAATCCTCCTCGGTAGTATTATGACCAGTATAACAGGAAATTGCCGAAAACGGAAGTACTATTTTCTTTTTCAGGAGATTCGCTTGGCAACCACCACAAAACGACCGTTGTTGAGCGTATATTCACAGGTGGACAGCGTCAGCAACATATCTCCATACTGCGCCGTGATGCCGGTGTCATAAAACTGCAACTTGTGGACCTGTGCCATGAAGGTATCAAATTCCGCTTCGTTGGCAGCATAATTAAAGGTATGGTAGCTAAAACCCTTGCCCAGATTGGCGCTGGTCTTGAACACAGCAATAATCTGGTAGGTATGCCGCTCGTAGAGGGTATCAAAGATGAAGGTCTGATGATCTTCCCAGTAAGATTTCTTTTTATAGGCATCCAAACCTGCAAACATGGAGCCATCCTTCATATGATGGCCATAGATCACCACATTGTCGCCGGGTGTGAACACGTCGCAGGCTTCCCGAACATACAGGCAGCCCCACTTACTGTCCTTCTTCTCAAAGGTACGGTACAGATAGTAATTGGGATCATACGGCGTCTGCATCACAGGATAGTCGATGACGGTGCCGGGAATTGTGATCCAGCCTACCATGTCGGTATTTTGGGCGTAGATCTCCCGATATTCCGGCAGAATATTGCTTACATCGATCAACTGGCCGCTGTCGGGATTGACAATGGCAGTCGGCAAGGTAGCATCCGGCGCACTGTCCAAATCACGATATTGATTCACCAGATCGGACAGACTGTTGTATGCTTCATTGCTTTGACCTGATTCCACCGCATAATTTGCAATATACACGGCGCAATACACAAATATGCCCACAAATACAGCCATCAGGGCAAAATAAGTCACCCTGCCCATCACTTTCTTACTTTTCTTCTTTTGCTGCTTCTTTTCCACATTGCGGGTCAGCGCAGCAATAGGGGGACGGGTGTCTTCCTCCGGCTGGGGTTGCTCCGGTTCATTCAGAAATTCCGCTTCCAGTTCCTGTAGCAATCGGGCTTCTTCTTCCGCTGTCAGAACCGGCAGGTCTTCCTCTTGGGACAGCCAAGCCAGCGCTTCCTCTTCCTCGGCCGTCCGGGGCTGCAGATTTTTCTCATCCATAGTCGGCTCACTCCTTCTTTTTTGCCATTATAACGGATTCCTGCATAAAAGTAAAGAGCGGGCTCTTGTGCCGCTGTTAAGAAAGTGTAAATTTCATCCAAAAAACGATAGACAATTGTATATCTACCGGAAACATTTTTCTTGCAAGCCGTTGCATTTATCGGCTATCTGTGCTAAAATGATTCCGTTATTCTATTAAAAAGGAGCATTCGCATATGATTTCCAGAGAAGTTTGCCTGCGGGTCCTGCAAAAAGCCGTTTCTACCGGCGCAGATTACGCAGAGATTTTTGCGGAAAACACCGTCAACCACAATATTTCCATGATCGACAGCCGGGTGGAAGCCGTCCGGGATGCCGTCATCGCCGGTGCCGCCGTCCGCGTTTACAAGGGTCTGCGCTCTGTCATGGCCTCCACAGTAGACACCAGCGAAGCTGGCCTGATGGAGTGCGCCGCAAAAGCAGCCGAGGCGTTGGGTCAGGGTACTGCCCAGATCTCCATCGTTCTGCAGGAGCGTCTGTTCGGTGATATTCACCCCGTCAAGATCGTTCCCTCCAGCATCCCCAACGCTCGAAAAGTTGAGATTCTGAAGGAAGGCTATTTCGCAGCCAAGGAATACCACGAAGCGATCCGTCAGGTATCCGGCAGTCTGCTGGATGTGGATCACAATATTCTGATCGCCAACTCCGAAGGGCTGTATGCTCAGGACCGCCAGATCCGTACCCGTTTGATGATCTCCGCCGTGGCCGATATGGGTCAGGGCACCCAGACCGGCTCCTGCTCCCCCGGACGCCGTATGGGTCTTGAAGTGTTTGAGAACATCATCGACCCCAAAGCCACCGGTATCCACGCCGCCAAGCAGGCGGTGACTATGGCCGGTGCCGGCTACTGCCCTGCCGGCGTAATGCCGGTTGCGATCGGCAATGGTTTCGGCGGCGTTATCTTCCACGAAGCCTGCGGCCACTCACTAGAGGCCAGCTCCGTTGCCTACGGTCAGAGCCAATTTGTGGGTAAGTTGGGTCAGCAGATCGCCAATCCCAAGGTCACCGCTATTGACGACGGTACCATCCCCGGCGCTTGGGGTTCCATCAATATCGACGATGAAGGCACCCCGGCACAGCGCAATGTGCTGATCGAAAACGGCATTCTGAAGTCTTACATGATCGACAAGTTTAACAGTCGCCGCATGGGCATGCCCTCCACCGGCAATTCCCGTCGCCAGAGCTTCGCATACACCCCCACCAGCCGCATGACCAACACCTATATCGCCGAAGGCAGCGACAGCAATGACGACATCATCGCCTCTATGGAATATGGCCTGTATGCCAAGGAAATGGGTGGTGGCAGTGTCAACCCCGTCACCGGTGAATTTAATTTCGCCGTCAACGAGGGCTACATGGTTCGCAACGGTGTCATCTGCGAGCCTGTCCGGGGCGCATCTCTTGTTGGTAAGGGCAGCGATGTCATCATGAATATTGACATGGTCGGTCAGGCCCTCGAAATGGGTCAGGGTATGTGCGGCTCTAGCAGCGGCAGCGTGCCGACAAATGTGGGTCAGCCCATGATCCGTGTAAGCAGCATCACCGTCGGCGGCAGATAAGCCTTGCCTGACAGTATAAAATGAGGAGGTTCTCCATGAACTTTAATGAATTTAAGGAACTGGTCATTGCCGAGTGCGCTGCGCTGGGCATCACCGAATATGAACTTTACTATCAGGTAGGCGGCGGCACCTCCGTCGAGGTCTTCCTGCACGAGATCAACGAATTCACTTCTTCCCTCAGCGGTGGTGTCTGCTTCCGCTGCATTGTAGACGGCAAGATGGGCTACGCCTCCACGCAGGCCTTGAACGCAGCCGAAGCCAAAGCCGTAGTGGTTCGAGCTTCGGACAATGCCGCCACGCTGGAAACCGATGATGCGGTATTTCTGGGCGAAGGCGGTCAGGAATATGAACCTCTGGAGCTGAAGTCTTATGACCTGCCCAGCACCGAGGAACTCATTCGCACCGTTCTGGCCACACAGGAGAAGCTCTATGGCGCAAATGCGGCCGTAGTGGATGGTTGCCAGACACAGGGTCTGAGCGAGTACAGCGAGATCGCCATCTACAATTCCAACGGTCTGGATCTGCACTACAGCGTTAATGTTTCCGGACTGATCGCCGTGGCAGTTGTCAGCAACGGTCAGGAAATGGCCAACGATTTCCAGATCAAGCTGGGTGCGTTGGATGCCATCGATTCCGATGCACTGGCACACAAGGCTGTCGAGGGCGCTCTGCAGCAGTTGGGCGGTGACGTAGCTCCCACGGGTCAGTATCCCGTGGTCTTCGATCCGGAAGCCATGAGCAGCCTGCTGCAGGTCTATTCCTCCATTTTCTCCTCTGAAGCGGCGCAAAAGGGGCTAAGCAAGCTGGCCGATCAGGAGGGTAGCGTGATTGCCGCCGAGATCGTCACGTTGGTGGATGATCCTTTCCATCCCGAAAATCCGGAGCCCATCAATTTTGACGCCGAAGGCAGCCCCACCCATCGCAAAAACATCATCGAAAACGGTCGCCTGAACACGCTGCTCTACAACCTCAAAACCGCCCATAAGGCCGGCAAGAAAACCACCGGAAACGCATCCAAGGGTGGCTATGATTCCCCGGTTTCCGTCAGCCCCTTCTCTTTGTATCTGGCCGGTGGCGACATGACAGAGGAAGAACTGCTGGCCAAGGTGGGGAACGGTGTATATATCACCTCTCTGAGCGGCCTGCACGCCGGTGCCAATCCCATTTCCGGTGACTTTTCCCTGCAGAGTTCCGGCTTCATGATCGAAGATGGCAAAAAAACCGCTTACGTCAAGTCCTTCACCGTAGCAGGCAACTTCTACGACCTGCTAAAGAATATTCAAGGTCTTGCCAACAACAGCCATCTGCCCAGAGCCATGGGTATGACCACCTTCGGTGCCCCCACCACTTGGGTAGACGGTCTGAGCATCGCCGGCAAGTAAGGAGATTCCTTGGCATTTGGACCATCCTTTGTATTTCTCTAAGAGAGGAGTATCCCTATGAACTATGTAGACCAGATTCTGGAGCGGGTCATGAAGGAAAATCCGGACCAGCCTGAATTTTACCAAGCCGTCAGCGAAGTTCTGGAATCCCTGCGTCCCGTCATTGAGCGCGACGAGGAGCTTTATCGCCGTAACGCCCTGCTAGAGCGACTGGTCACCCCCGATCGGATGATCGCTTTTCGAGTGACTTGGGTGGATGACCACGGACAGGTGCAGGTCAACAATGCTTACCGCGTACAATTCAACAATGCCATCGGCCCTTATAAGGGTGGTCTGCGATTCCATCCCAGCGTAAACCAGAGCGTGATCAAATTCCTTGGCTTTGAACAGATCTTCAAAAATTCCCTGACAGGCCTTCCCATCGGCGGTGGTAAAGGCGGCTCAGACTTTGATCCCAAAGGCAGATCCGACCGGGAGGTCATGGCCTTCTGCCAGAGCCTGATGACGGAGCTGTACAAGTACATCGGTGCCGATACCGATGTGCCTGCCGGTGATATTGGTGTGGGAGCCCGGGAGATCGGTTACCTGTACGGCCAGTACAAGCGGATTCGGGATCTCTACGAAGGCGTTCTCACCGGTAAGGGTCTGAGCTACGGTGGCAGTCTCGCCCGCACACAAGCCACGGGTTACGGTCTGTTATACCTGACGGCGGAAATGCTGAAATGCAACGGTCATACCATCGCCGGGAAAACCGTGGTGGTATCCGGCTCCGGCAATGTGGCCACCTACGCCATTGAAAAAGCATGGCAACTGGGAGCAAAGCCGGTGACTTGCTCCGATTCCACGGGCTGGATCTACGATCCCGATGGCATTGATGTGGCTACTCTGATCGAGGTCAAACAGGTGCGCCGCGCCCGGCTGACAGAATATGCCGCCCTGCGCCCCGGATGTACCTACCACGCCGGTCGAGGCGTGTGGAGTGTACCCTGCGACATCGCCCTACCTTGTGCCACTCAGAATGAGTTGCTGTTGGACGATGTCAAAACCTTGGTGGCAAACGGCTGCATGGCCGTCTGCGAAGGTGCCAATATGCCCACCACGTTGGAAGCAACGAAATATCTGCAGCAAAGCGGTATCCTCTTCTGCCCCGGCAAGGCAGCCAATGCCGGTGGCGTGGCCACTTCGGCGCTGGAGATGAGCCAAAATTCCGAGCGTTTGAGTTGGACGTTTGAAGAAGTGGACAGCAAACTGCAGAAGATCATGATCCGCATCTTCCACAATTTGGATGCTGCCGCCCGGGAATATGGCATGGAAGGTGACTACGTCGCCGGCGCCAACATTGCCGGCTTCAAAAAGGTCTGTGATGCCATGCTAGCCCAAGGCGCTGTGTAAACATCAAGGCAAAGCCGCCGTCTTGTGACGGCGGCTTTAGTTTTCCCTGCTGCGGAAATTGTTGCTTATCGTTCCGAGAGAATGTATTGTAATTGACGCCACCCACAGCAGATCGTTAAGCTACAATTGATCTTCTTGGGGGTGTCCAAAAAGAGGGAACGGCGAACCGTTCCCTCTTTTTATATGACTGATTACATATCGAAGGGTTCCATGCCCAGAACGGGGTGGCCCACTTCGGCCAGATAGTTCAGCAATTCCTCGGGATCCTCGGTGCAGACCGTCTCATCGGCGATCATGTCGGTGAAGTTCTCGACACCATACAGCTCCAGAGCGGTGGCATCCAGACGCTCCCGCATCTGATCCTTCAGCAGCTTGGGCATCCAGACAATACGACCGGGGCAGCCTTCGGCGGAGATGAACTTCTTGGAGGAGATGAAATGCTTGCCGTGACCCATAAAGCCGGGGGTCTGAACGCCGCCACCGGTCATGGAAGCCATTTCGGAGAAGCTCATGCCCAGAGGCGTCATGCCGGCATGCTCACGGCAGGTGAT
>CAZOVE010000027.1:0-22508 GCA_964583135.1 uncultured Oscillospiraceae bacterium
AGTCAAAGAACTCCATACCACCGTGCAGCACGCGGTGACCGACTGCATCGATCTCGTCGGTGGACTTGATCACACCGTCCACGCTGTCAACCAGAATCTCCAGCGTTGCTGCGATGGCTTCGGAATGGGTGGGCATAGGAATGTCCTTAACCACCTTGCGACCGTGGGCATTGTGATTCAGACGGCCGTCGATGCCAATGCGCTCACACAGACCCTTGGCGGAAACGACACCGGTCTCGGGATCCATCAGCTGATACTTCAGGCTGGAGGAACCGGCATTGATAATCAGAATGTTCATGGGAATCTGCCTCCTAAAAATAATGTTTTACTTTTCATGGAACTGTGATATGATATCCATAGCTGTGACTATTGTAGCGCATTATTTCCATTTTCTCAACCCCCGAATCTGATTTTTTTAGAAAAAGGAGGGACTTTTTTGCAAACTGTCGGCATTATTTGTGAATACAACCCCTTGCATCTGGGGCACGAAAAGCAACTACATCAAATTCGCTCGACCTTTGCAGAAGATGTGGCGATCGTGTGTCTGATGAGTGGCAATTTCGTCCAGCGGGGTCACCCCGCGATTCTGGATCAGTCCCTTCGTGCGCAGGCCGCCATAGCCTGTGGAGCAGATCTGGTTCTTGAGTTACCCGTCACTTATGCTTTATCTTCTGCGGAGGGCTTTGCTGCCGGCGGTGTTTCGATTCTGGGTAAATTTTGCGACTATCTATGCTTTGGCAGCGAAAGCGGCGATGCTGATACCCTAACGGCCACCGCCACAGCCCTGCTGCAGCCGGAATTTGTACCGCAACTGCATTCTTATCTGGAGCAAGGGCTGTCCTTCCCCGCCGCCCGTCAGGCTGCGCTGGGTGCTTTAGGCGATCATTTGCGGTTTCCCAATGATATACTGGCGGTGGAATACTGCAAGGCCATCCTGACTCAGGGTTGTCGAATGAAACCCATGGTGATCCGCCGTCCGGGCAGCTATCATAGCGCTGAACCCGATATTCAAAATCCTTCTGCTACAGCCGTCCGGGCTTTGATGCCGGATGGGCCATGGCAGCGCTACATTCCGGCAGCGGCGCAGACCCTTTTCAAGAATGCACCGGTGCATACTCTGGCTACAGGACAGCAGGCAATACTGTATCGGCTGCGTACCATGACAGACGATGAATTTGCCGACTTGCCCTACGGA
Source organism: uncultured Oscillospiraceae bacterium (assembly GCA_964583135.1). Taxonomy (GTDB): domain Bacteria; phylum Bacillota; class Clostridia; order Oscillospirales; family Oscillospiraceae; genus Faecousia. The sequence continues at coordinate 1,196 of CAZOVE010000027.1, forward strand.
AGCGAGGGGCTTTGGCGCAAGTTCATGCACGCCAGTCGTACACAAGCAACGCTAGAAGATATCCTCTCTGCCACAAAATCCAAGCGTTACACCCGTAGTCGGCTGGATCGCATGGTGATGTGCGCAACATTGGGTATTTCCCGGGAAATACTGGAGACGCCTGCCCCTTATACCCGCATACTTGCCCTAAATGACATTGGCAGGCAGGTTCTAAAACTGGCGCGTCAGAACGGTTCCTTTCCAAATATCGGCGAAAAGATCGACCACCCCTATCAAGATTTGGAGCGCCGAGCGGATGATATTTATGCACTCTTCACCACCCAATCGGAGCCTCCGGGGCGCACGGGTAACCGGCGTGTATTCTACACACCGTAAAGCATCTTTGCATAAAAACGACCGTGGACGTCAATGTCCACGGTCGCATTATTTTATTCTCCCATAACCTCATAGCGATATCTGGCAATGCCTCTGGCCAACAGGTCCATGGCACGATCCAACTCATCGCACTTAAGCACATAGGCGATGCGCACCTCATTGATGCCTTTGCCGGGGGTTTCGTAGAACGGCGCACCGGGTGCAAACATCACCGTTTCACCATGATGGTCGAAATGCTCCAGCAACCAGCGTTGGAATTTATCCGCATCATCCACAGGAAGGCCTGCCATCACATAGAATGCACCCATGGGCTCTTCTACCTGAACGCCGGGAATCTGCCGCAAACGGGACACCACCAAATCTCTACGCTTGCGATACTCCGTCTTGGAACGAATGAAGAAATCGGCATCGACACTGTACAGTGCGGCAGCACCGATCTGATCGATGGTGGCCACCGATAGACGGGACTGGCACATTTTCAGCAGCGCAGCCTGCAGTTCCTGATTACGGGTCACAACACAACCCACACGAGCACCACAAGCGGAGAAGCGCTTGGATACAGAGTCAATGATGACCAAATTTTCATCGATATCCCGATAGCAGCCCATGGTCGGCACACCGAACTTATCGTCATAGCAGAATTCCCGATACACTTCGTCACAAATGAGGAACAAATCATGTTCCTTCGCCACATCCGCGATCATGCGCATCTCCTCTTCCGACAGCACCACACCAGTGGGGTTACCGGGATTAGTGATCATAATGGCACGGGTATTTTTGGTAATCAGACTTTCAATACGTTTGCGGTTGGCATAACGATATCCCTCCTCCGGACGAGTGGGCAACGCACGGATACGACCGCCGGCAGCATGAACGAAGGTGGTATAGTTGGGATAATAAGGTTCCGGCACAATGACCTCGGTGTAGGGATCCATGATACACAGGAATGTCAGCAGCAACGCTTCGCTACCGCCGGTCGTGATCAGAACATCCTCCGGATTCAGATCCACCCCCAACTTGTGATAGTAATCCCGCACCGCATCGATCAGCACCGGCATACCGGGAGAAGCAGCATAGGACAATGTCGTTGCGCTAAAGGTTCGGATGGCATCATAGTATGCCTGTGGCGTAGCCAGATCAGGCTGACCGATATTCAGATGGTAGATCTTTTTGCCTGCCTTTTCGGCCTGTACTGCCAAAGGATGGAATTTTCGCATCGGTGACGGCTCGCAGCGATTGGCATTGATTGAAACTTTCATTTGTACCTCCATCGGCACTCAAAGTGCCGGATTTTTTCTTGAATTCATGGATTAAACGGCAAAATTCCGGAGAAAGTGCCGCCAAAGCGATCAAATTGGGAATGGCCATCAAGCCGTTCACAATTTCCGACAGCAGCCAAACCGTGCCGGTATTCATTACAGCCGCCAGCGCCACGGTCACCGCCTGCAGCAATACAAATTTTCTCCAAGCATTGCTGCCGAACAGAAACTGCGCACATCTGGCACCGTAGAGGCCCCATCCAAGCACCGTTGCAAAGGCGAAGAGCGCCAGTGCAACGGCTATAAAAACCGATGCCCAATCACCGCAGACCGAAGTGAAGGCTTGCGTAGTCAGCGCTACGCCCGTATCTGTACCGAAAGGGATGTGTACACCGCTGACTAGGATGACCAATGCAGTCATGGTGCAGATCACTATGGTATCAAGAAACACTTCCATAATTCCCAACAGCCCCTGCTGCACAGGATGCGCTACTTGTGCTCCTGCGTGAGCAATTCCGGCAGTTCCCATGCCGGCTTCGTTGGTAAAAACGCCTCGCGACACCCCAATACGCAGCGTGGAGATCACAGATCCCACCACGCCACCAGTAACGGCCTGCGGCGCAAAAGCCCCTTGAAAGATGGCGGCAAAGGCCGGCACAATAGCATCCGCCCGAAGCATTAGCACCCAAGTTCCAAGTATCAGATAGGCCACCGCCGCAATGGGCACCAACTTTTCCGCCGTTTTACCAATGGATTTAGCACCACCGACCAACATACGTGCAATCACGATCGCCAAAAGAACACCTAGCAGCAAATTCCCCATCCGGCTACTGTTCCCGCCAAATGTGGTGATCGCTTGGTTGATCCCGGTAATAACTGCGTTGATTTGGGTTGCGTTCCCCACACCAAAAGCCGCCACCATACCAAAAAAGGCGTAGAGTGTGGCCAGCCATTGCCATTTTTGTCCCATTGCGCCTTGGATGATGTACATTGGGCCACCGCAATACTCGCCATTTTCCATCTTGCGGTAACGCACCGCCAATGTGGCCTCCGCCATTTTGATGATCATGCCCAAAATACCGCAGATCCACATCCAAAATACTGCCCCGGGTCCGCCGATGGCAATCGCCCCTGCCACACCGGCCAAATTTCCGGTACCCACAGTCGCTGCCAAAGCGGTACACAGCGCCTGCATTGGGCTGATACCGGTGTGCTTGTTGCGAGAAAAACTGCTGAAAAAGCCAACCACAGCCTTGGGAAACAACCGAAGTTGGACGAATCCGGTGCGAATACTCAAATACGCACCAACGCCCAAAATCAGCACCAATGTAGGCACACCCCAAATTACAGAATGGAACCATTCCAACACTTGAAACATAAGACCCTCCTAGAATAGCACTTTTTATGCCACGTTGCAAGGCTTTTATGCAGAATCGGCAAAAAAGAGCCGGTGCAATGCACCAGCTCTTTCGTGTCTATTCCCATGTAGCCCAAACTTCCGGGCAATAACCTACTGTAGCTTGACGACCGTTACGGACAATAGGCGTTTTCATGAGTTCGGGATGCTCAAAAACCTTGTCCTCTTTTGCCGTCCGATCTTCCATATAGCGCATCAGAATTACCTCCGGATGTTTGCTTTCCCAGTCGATCAGGCTATCGATTCCGCCTACAGCTCTCAAAACACTATCGAATTCCTTCCCCGACAAACCAAATCGCAATAGATCCACGTACTGGTATTTGATGCGGCGCTCCTTAAAGTAGCGTTCCGCCTTTTTTGTATCGAAACACTTACCTTTTCCGAAAATCTGAATGTTCAATATTCCACCTCCATCAGACACAAGCCCTGCGCCGGTGCCAAAAAACCTGCCTGCTCCCGTTTTGCGCCGAAGAGCGTCGAGATAGAATCGGCATTACGCTTTCCTCTGCCCACTTCAATGAGCGTCCCTACCATGATGCGGACCATATTGTATAAAAAGCCATCTCCGGTGAATAAAAACCGGATTTCTTCACCGCTTTGACAAATTTCGACTCTGTCGATTCGGCGAATTGTGGACTTTTTCATATGTTTGTTGGCATTAAAAGCGGAATAATCATGACATCCAATGAAATATTCAGCAGCTTTTCGCATCGCTTCCAGATCCAACTTTTCCGGCAACACACAGACCCATTTGCGGTCAAAAACACATGGTGCATCGCTGTTCCACAGTCGGTAGCAGTAGGTCTTACGCACCGCATTTAATCGAGCGTGGAAACGAGGATGGACCTCTCTGACGGAGTATATGCCAATATCTTCAGGCAAATACCGCCGTAAGTGGGACAAAATTTCATCGCAGCCAAGTGGACTTTCGCAATGAAAATTGGCCACCTGCCCCAATGCATGGGCTCCAGCATCGGTACGACCGCTGCCGGAAATTTCGATTGGCTCTCCGAGAATCCGACTGAGGGCAGTTTCCAGCTTTCCCTGGATGGTATTTTCTGCGCCGGGCAGCCGTTGCCAGCCTTTATACCGGGTGCCATCGTAGCAGATGTCTAAGCGAATATTGCGCACCAAGATCACTCCTCTCTGATGCTCCGGTTACTCGGATTTTGGCTCGGGAAGGTTGACATTCCATGTGCTCAGATAATCCGGGTCAAGGACAATTTCACCCGTTGAACGAAGTCGATACTCACCCGGTGGCGCAATTTTTGTGGAGCGCAGATCCGGAGGAAGAGTGAAAGTGCTTCCGTCTGCCTTCCGGATAACGATGCAGTTTTCGCGAACGGCAATCACCGTGCCAAAAAGCTGCTTTTGTTCCACAAATACGTTGTCGTGGGTATAATAGGTGAGGCCAACCAGTATCATTTTTCCCAACAAATCCGAGGGCTTTAATGCTGTTTCTTCCATTTGCTTACTTCACTACTTCATAGCCAGCATCGACAATGGCCTTCTTGAGAGCGGCCACATCCGCCTGACCGGTTACAGTGACATTTTTTGCCTGTAGATCTACCACGGCATCCACCGCACCGGGAACAGCCTTGCAGACCTTTTCCACCATCGCTTTGCAATGTGGACACATCATACCATTGACATTGATCACAGTTTTCATTTCCGTTTCCTCCCGAATACCTTTTTTGATTACCTGTGCCGGCACGACATCAGGCTTAAAGCGCCGCAGGCGCAGCGCATTGGCGACAACAAACACAGAACTCATACTCATGGCAGCGGCACCGATCATAGGACTCAATAACCCCAGTGCCGCCACAGGGATACCCAAGCAATTATAGAAGAAGGCCCAGAACAGATTCTGGCGTATAGTGGTAATGGTTGCCTGACTGAGCCGCACCGCATTCACAATACCCATCAAAGAACCGGAAATCAGAACCACATCGGCAGACTCCACGGCGATATCGGTACCTGCACCGATCGCCATGCCCACATCTGCAGTCACCAGAGCCGGCGCATCGTTGATGCCATCACCGACCATCAGCACTTTACGTCCTTCGGCACGCAACCTATTCACCGCATCGGCCTTCTGTGTTGGCAGTACATCGGAGATGACTTGATCAATACCTGCAGCAGCGGCAATGGTGCGAGCGGTAACGGCATTGTCGCCGGTAAGCATTACAACCTGCATACCACGCTTTCTCAGAGCCGCCACCGCTGCGATAGAATCTTCTTTCAGAACATCCGCAGCAGCCACTGCGCCCAAATAAACGCCATCTGCTCTACCGAAGTACAGCGGCGTCTTCCCCTGTTCCGCCAAATCAGGATGATCCGGAACGCAAATACCGCATTCCTCCATCAGGCGCTTGTTTCCGCCGTAATATTGGATCCCGTCCACCACTCCGGCAACGCCTCGTCCGGGAATTGTCAAGAAGTTCTCCACTTGCTCAATTTGCATACCTTCGGCAGCACTTCGGATCGCCGTGGCAAAGGGATGCTCGGAAGGTTGCTCCAGAGTGGCAGCGATCCGAAGCAATTCATCCTTGGAGATACCTTGTGGCAAAACATCTGTCACCGCCGGCTTTCCCGTGGTCAGCGTGCCGGTCTTATCTAGAACCACCGTATCTACATGATGCAAGTTCTCCAGCGCTGCACCGGTTTTGAATAGCACCCCCATGGAAGCGCCTCGACCAGTACCCACCATAATAGCTACCGGTGTAGCCAATCCCAATGCGCACGGGCAGGAAATGACCAGCACAGAAATAGCTGCCATCAAGGCATGCTCCAGAGAACGACCGGCAATCATCCATGCAATGAAATCCACGGCTGCGATAGACATGACTACCGGCACGAATACACCGGCGATCCGATCCGCCAAGCGGGCGATCGGCGCTTTGGAGCCGCCAGCTTCTTCCACCATGCGAATGACCTGTTGCAGCGTCGTATCCTCGCCAACTTTATCTGCGCGGAAACGAAAATAACCTGCAGTATTGACCGTCGCTGCTGCAACGGCATCGCCGGGTCCTTTATCTACTGGCAGGCTTTCTCCAGTCAATGCACTCTGGTCCACAGAGCCAGCGCCATCCAAAACAGTACCGTCCACGGGGATCCGAACACCAGAACGCACCACTACAATATCCCCGACACGAACTTGATCTGCAGGTACCGTAATCTCGACATCATCTTTCAGGATGACCGCCGTTTCCGGTCGCAAATCCATAAGCGCACGAATGGCATCGCCGGTCTTTCCCTTTGCTTTTGCTTCCAGATATTTGCCTAAGGTAATCAGGGTCAGAATCATGGCAGCAGACTCAAAATAGAGATTCTCCTGATAAAGCGCCACCGTTTCCCAATCTCCATGGCCCATCGCATAGGCCAGACGCAGTAATGCCGCAACGCCATAGATCAAACTAGCACCAGAGCCGATAGCAATCAGCGAATCCATATTGGGGCTGCGATGCCACAAGGCTTTGATTCCGCGAGAATAGTACGCCCGATTGAGGTATACAATCGGAATCGTCAGCAAAAATTGCAGCAGCGCTGCCACCACCGCATTTTCGGTACCGTGATACCAGTGGGGCATCGGCAGCCCCACCATATGTCCCATGGTAAAATACATCAGAATCATCAAAAAGATAGCGGAGCCAATGATGCGCCGTTTCATTTCCTTCATTGTCTCTCCAGATTTGGTGCTTTCCTGCCGCTTCTGCCCCGGTAGGGTAACGCCGTAACCAGCATCCGTTACCGCTCGAATAATCGGCTCCACAACAGCATCGGAGGGTGCATATACCATCATAGTGCCGCCCATGAGATTGACTTCGGCCTTTTCCACCCCAGGTACTGCTGTAGTCACCTTTTCCACACGGGCAGAACAGGCAGCACAGGTCATGCCTGTTACATTCATCTTGATCTTCATCATACTCCTCCTTTCCCATAACAAAGCAGAAACATTTCATTGACATTATATCGTCTTTATGATACTATTCTATCATCCGTGGAGAAAATAGCAAGTATGCACTAATTTGTGCATCAGTACCCAAAAGGATACCATGGAGGTGCTTATGAAAAAAACGGAAGATTGTCCTGTTTCCGCCACGTTGGAGCTCATTGGTGGCAAGTATAAGGCGCTGATTCTCTGGCATTTATCCGAGGGGACCATGCGCTACTCCGACCTGCGCAAGCGGATCGGTAGTGCGACGGCCAAAATGCTGACCCAACAATTGCGAGAACTGGAATCGAACCAACTGATCCATCGCAAAGTTTATCCTGTCGTGCCACCGAAAGTGGAGTATTCTCTGACACATCTAGGGCAGAGTTTGATGCCTATTTTGGTCGCCATGCGGGACTGGGGCGCAGACTATATGAAGACCCACGATCTGGAATCGTGTTGCTTTATGATGAAGTCTGATCCAATCACCTCGAATTCAAACTAAGGAGACTGTTATGAGAATTAAGATCACATCCGACTCGACTTGCGACCTTTCCGGCGATATCCTGCAACAATACGGCATCTCGATCATGCCATTGACCGTGATTAAAGACAACCAATCTTTTCAAGACAATGTGACCATCACACCTGCGGAGATCTTTGCCCATGTAGCCGCCGGTGGCACACTATGCTCTACCACCGCCGTCAGCATCGGCGAATATCAAGACTTTTTCAAGCCCTTCAGCGAGGCATATGACGGTGTGGTGCATATCAATTTGGGCTCCGGTTTTTCCTCTTCCCACCAGAACGCCTGTCTGGCTGCCGCAGAGTTTGAAAATGTTGTAGCTGTGGATTCCATGAATCTATCCACCGGTCAGGGGCTTGTGGTTCTGAAAGCCTGTATGCTGGCTGCGACTGCACACACGCTAGAGGAAATCAAGGCAGAATTGGATGCCTTTACCTGCAAGGTAGAAGCTAGTTTTCTGGTGGATAAGTTGGATTATCTGGTCAAAGGTGGGCGTTGCTCCTCTGCCGCTGCACTAGGCGCCAATTTGCTCAACCTGAAACCCTGTATCGAAGTTCGGGACGGTAAGATGGGCGTTGCCAAAAAATATCGCGGTAAGTATGACCGGTGTCTGGCTGCTTACGTGAAGGATCATCTGGACGGACGAGAGGATTTAGACTACTCCATGCCCATTTTCATCACCTATACCCGGGTTTCTGAGGAATGCTACGGCGCAGTAAAGGAAGCCGTTGCCGCTTACGGTAGCGATTTTGCCGCTTTGTACGAAACCATTGCAGGCTGTACCATTTCCTGTCATTGCGGCCCCGGCACGTTGGGTATTTTGTACGTGCGCAAGTAATCAATAAAAAACTGCCGCCGGATGACCCGGCGGCAGTTTTTATGGGTAAATTACTGCATCAGCTTGCAGACCAGCGCAGTATAGGCTACAGGATCTTCAATGGGTAGATCTGCCATAAGCTGAGCTTGGTACATAAGAAGTTGTGCGTAGTCTTTGGCCTTGATGGGATCCTCCGTCATCGCCCTCTGCAAAGCCAACACTGCCTCATGATCAGCATTGATTTCCAAAATCCGCCCCACAGGATAAGCAAATTCCGGATTAACGCGACGCATATACTTCTCCATTTCGAAACTCATGCCAGAGTCGGGTGTCATACACACCGGCATATCCCCCAGATTGGCGTTCAAGCGCACATCGCTGACACATTCACCCAGAGATTCCTTGACGAACGTCAGGAAGCCCTTCAACGCCTCCGCTTTGGCCTCCAGAGCCTGTTTTTCTTCGTCGGTCTGCAAGTCCAGATCCTCGGTGATGGCATTGCAGAAGGACTTCTCGGCGTATGTGCCCAGAGTCTGGGGCACAAATTCGTCTACCTCATCCGTCAGTAGCAAAACATCGTAGCCTTTTTCCAGCAGGGTCTGCACCTGTGGGAGTTTGCGAAGACGCTCCACCTGCTCGCCGGGTACATAATAGATCTTCTCCTGCCCTTCGGTCATTGCCGCTGCATATTCCTGCAAGGAAATCAGCTTACCTTCTCGGGCGGAATAGAACAACAGCAAATCCTGCGTTGTCTGCTTATGCGCACCGTAATCAGCCACGCAGCCATACTTCAAAGGGCGACCAAAGACAGCATAGAACTGCTCGTACTGCTCCCGTTCATTTTCCAGCATGGCTTTCAGTTCTGCTTTGATCTTCTTTTCAATATTGCGAGCGATGATGGTAATCTGGCGGCTGTGCTGCAGCATCTCACGGCTGATATTGAGCTGGATATCCTGCGTATCCACAACGCCACGAACAAAGCGGAAATGCTCCGGCAGCAGTTCTTCGCAAGCCTCCATGATCATAACGCCACTACTGTAAAGCTGCAAGCCTCGCTTGAAGTCCTTGGAGTAAAAATCATAGGGTGCTTTCCCGGGAATATACAACAGCGCCTTAAAGGACACCGTGCCTTCGGCATTGATATGAATGGTGCGCAACGGCTTATTGTAATCCATGAACTTCTCCCGATAGAAGGTGTGATACTCTTCCTCGGAGACATCCTTTTTGGGGCGCTGCCAAATGGGAACCATGGAATTGAGCGTGGCTTCCTCGGTGTATTCCTCATAATTGCCATCTTCACCGGGGCGGGTCTGTGTGATCTCCATGCGGATCGGATAACGGATATAGTCAGAATACTTTCTGACCAAAGCTCGCAGGGTATACTCTTCCATATAGGTAGAGTACTCTTCCTCTTCCGTATCCGCCTTTATGGTCATAATGACATCCGTACCGGGCTGATCCCGTTCGGCAGGCGTAATGGTGTATCCATCCACGCCGGAGGAAGTCCACTTCCATGCAGTATCTTCGCCATACTTCTTAGAAATCACGGTGATGGATGATGCCACCATGAATGCAGAATAGAAACCAACACCAAACTGACCGATGATATCGATATCTTCCTGTTTTTCCATAGCCTGCTTAAATCCAAGCGATCCGGATTTTGCAATCGTTCCCAAGTTTTCTTCCATTTCTGCTTTCGACATACCAATGCCATTATCAGAAACCGTCAACGTACGCATCTCGGGCGCACGGGTGATGGTGATCGCAAACTCATCCCGGCTGATGCCCACATTTCCATCCGTCAGAGCGGTGTACGCCAATTTATCAATGGCATCGGAGGCATTGGAGATGATCTCACGAAGGAAAATCTCCTTGTTGGTGTAGATCGAATTGATCATTAAGTCCAGAAGTCGAGCGGACTCTGCCTTGAATTTCTTTTTTCCCATGTTACAAACTTCCTTTCATATTAGCACTCTTTGTGTCCGAGTGCTAATATTATAGCGCACTTTCCGGAAATTGCAAGCCCCCGGCTATAAAATTTTTGGTTTGTTCACAAAAAGAAAATCCCCCTGTTCGTCATCGAAAAGAGGGATTTGTCTTGAATTGTAATTTTGGGGAGCAGAGCAGGGATTAGAAGCGCGCCGTTTCCTTCTTCGATACGAAGAATCTTGCGGTTCCGCAGCGGGAGCAATGGTAACGCTTGGTATAATCGCGCTTTGCAACACGGGAATTACCCTCCGTGCTCCACTCTGCCTTATCGCCATATTCGGCGCCGTCATAGGTCAGTTTGTAACCGCAGCGGGGGCAGGTGCGACGGACAAAGAAGAAAAAGATGACACAAACAGCAAGGGAAACAACGACCATCCAATCTTCCAGGGATGAGCCGAGGCGATTGTCATACACCACAATGGATGTAAATGCCAGCGCAGCATACATAAAGATGGACAGATAGAGCCGCTTGCAGTTGATCCTGCTCAAAATGGCAGGGAGAACACCGTTTTCCTCTACCACTTCTTTTTTGATGTGGAAGATCCGTCTGCCAATGCCGGAAACCAGGAACGATATCGTTGCACCGATGGCATTGAGGATCGCCTTGGTCATTCCTGCATCATCCGCAAAACTACCGGTACCACCCAAGCATAACAAAGCGAAACCAAGTCCGCCGATCCAGAGAAGAATACCCAACAGTTTTCTCAAAAATGTGTTCATAAAAACCTCCTAAGTAAATCTTTTTTACAAATTTAGATCCCGATCACCCGTCCGGATACAAAATTGGGGGTGTACCATTGCTTTCTGTCTGAAACGGGTGTATCCTTTAGAATTATAGCACCTATAGATTAACCTTGTCAACCCTTAGATGCTTTATATTTAATCTTCAAATCCATATAATTATTCTAGAGGTTCATCAAGCGGGGTGCGATTTATGGAAGAAAAACTGCTGCATCAGATCGGCAGCCGGATTCATATCCGAAGAAAGCAACTGGGCCTGACCCAGGAGCAGTTAGCCGAAGCAATGGGGGTTTCCATTCAGATGGTTTCCAATCTGGAGCGGGGCAACAAGGCAATTCGCATCGATAACCTGATCAACCTGAGTAGCATATTAAATATCAGTACCGACTATATTTTGACAGGACAGGAAACCACATCTGACCTTCAGGGGCTGACAGCAAAAATCGCTGCGCTCCCAGACAAAAGCCGAAGAATGATCGAGATGCTGGTAGATTATTGCTTAAACGATACAGATTGACCGTATGTTATTACGGTTTCCTGCACAGAACAGAAGAATACAAGGCAGTCACCGGCGTTTTTGTCGATGACTGCTTTTATGATTCATTTTGATTTCATTGCGTGTTGCGGCCAAATAACATTTCTGCGCCCTTGCAGAAAAAGCAATCCCCGTAAAAGAGTTTTCTCCGTTTGATCACAAACTAGAGTTTGGCGCACCAAAGCCTTCCCCTCTGGGGAAGGTGGCAAAAATTTTTGATTTTTGACGGAAGAAGAATACGGGCGGCGACTTTGGAAATATCAGGCTTTCTAAGGCGTAACCTGCCAGCAAGTCTTAGCCTTGTTCTACATCCGGCGTTATCTCCCGCATTCCACTTCCGCCCCAGTGTGCGCACTGGGGCACCTTCTCCCCGGGAGAAGGTATAGCGCCCCCAATGTCATTCTGAGCGGAGTCGAAGAATCCGTTTTCCCCGGCAAAAAGGGTACGGATCCTTCGACTTCGTTTCACTTCGCTCAGGATGACAGGGGCGGTGCAATAGACTGAAGGGTACCTCTAAAAACCCTCCTTTTTCGATTTGGCAGGATCTTTTGTCCCAACTTTTCTTCATGAAAAGTTGGAACAAAATCTCTCACCCACATCATCAAAAAAGAGTTTTTAGAGGTTGCCTGAAATTTGAATTCGCAAAATAACCAATTCCCCCATTGATTATTTGGGAATTTATGATATTATTAAAGTGTATGACTGTGTGCATCCGCACCTGAATGATAGAATAATTTAACGAAAATATAAGGAGTACGAAATGATCACAGTTAGTAACCTCGGTATGCAGTTCGGCGGTCAATGGCTGTTCCAGCATGTAGACCTACAGTTTCTGCCCGGCAACTGCTACGGCATCATCGGCGCCAATGGTGCCGGCAAATCTACTTTTTTGAGAATTCTCACCGGCGAACTGGATTCCACCACCGGCTCGATCCACATCGATCCGGACAAACGGGTATCCGTACTGAAACAGAATCAGAACGCTTATGACGAGTTTACCATTATGGACACCGTAATTATGGGCAATCTGCATCTTTATGAGATCATGAAAGAGAAAGACGCCATCTACGAAAAGCCGGATTTTTCCGATGAAGACGGCATTCGTGCCGCCGAATTGGAGGCAGAATTCGCAGAAATGGGTGGCTGGGAAGCAGAATCTGATGCCAGTCGTCTACTGCAGGGTCTGGGCATTGGTACAGAGCTACACTACGACCTGATGGGCTCCATCGATCCCCGGCTGAAGGTGAAGGTACTGCTTGCACAGGCGCTGTTTGGTAATCCTGATATCGTCATGCTGGACGAACCTACCAACAACCTGGACATTGAAGCCATCAACTGGCTAGAAGACTTCCTGTTGGATTTCACCGGCATGGTCATCGCAGTCTCCCACGATCGCCATTTCTTGAACACCGTCTGCACCCACACCGTAGACATTGACTACGGCAAAATCAAGATGTACGTGGGTAACTATGACTTCTGGTACGAATCCTCCCAGATGGTGCAGGCAATGATCCGCAATAAAAACAAACGCAATCAGGAGAAGATCGAAGAACTGCAATTGTTTATTCAGCGTTTCTCTGCCAACAAGAGCAAGGCTAAGCAGGCAACCGCTCGCCGCAAGCTGCTGGACAAACTGACAGTAGAGGAGATGCCCTGCTCTACCCGGCGCTATCCCTTCGTGGGATTCATGCCGGAGCGTGAATTGGGCAAAGACGTGCTGACAGTCAAAGATGTGACCGTGGTGGTTGACGGCGTAACCTTGTTGGATCGGGTCTACTTTAGCGTGGGTCGCACCGACAAGATCGCCTTCGTTGGCGAAAATGAACTTGCCCAAACGGCGCTATTCCAAGTGCTTATGGGAGAATTGGAGCCGACCGAGGGTAGCATTAAATGGGGCGTTTCCACGATTCGTAGCTATTTGCCCAAGGATAACTCCGCTTATTTTGACGGCAATAAGATGGAACTGGTAGATTGGCTACGGCAATACTCCATCAAGAAAGATGACGTATATCTGCGTGGTTTCCTCGGACGGATGCTCTTTAGCAACGAGGATGTATTCAAGAGCGTAGAGGTTCTCTCCGGTGGCGAGAAGGTGCGCTGTATGCTGTCGAAAATGATGCTCAGCGGTGCCAATGTGGTACTGCTGGACCAGCCAACAAACCATCTGGATATGGAATCCATTCAAGCTGTAAACAAGGGTCTGATGGCTTTCACCGGTGTGGTGTTGCTGGCCTCCCATGACCATGAGCTACTGACCTCCACCTGCAACCGTGTCATCGCCTTCCAACCGGATGGCTCCATCATCGACCGCTACGGCACCTATGATGATTATCTAGAGTGGATGGCACAGCAGAAAGGAACAAACGCATGAAAAAAATCTTAGATATCATTACGGAAAAGATGCAGCAGGCCTTTGTCGAAGCCGGTTATGAGGCATCTTTCGGTAGAGTCACGGTGTCCAACCGGCCTGATCTGTGCGAATATCAATGCAATGGCGCACTAAGTGCTGCCAAGCAGTATAAATGCGCCCCAATCATGATCGCCAAGGCTGTGGTGGAGAAATTGGATACCGATGACTATTCTCTTGTTGAGGCTGTGATGCCCGGTTTTATCAACCTGAAGCTGAGTGATCGTTTTCTGCAAGCCTATCTGGAAGAAATGCGGACTTTACCCGACTTCGGTGTGGAAAAAATCGGTGCAGGAAAGCTGTGCGTGGTTGACTATGGCGGTGCCAATGTAGCAAAGCCGCTACACATCGGTCACCTGCGGCCTGCCATCATTGGCGAAGCTCTAAAGAGATTGCACCAATTTATGGGCTATGAAACCATCGGTGACGTGCATCTAGGTGACTGGGGTCTTCAGATCGGTCTGGTCATCGCAGAGCTACAGGAGCGGCAGCCGGAGCTACCTTACTTTGATCCGGATTTCACCGGTGAATACCCTACGCAATCGCCCTTTACGCTGTCTGAGCTGGAGGAGCTTTATCCCACCGCTTCCTCCAAAAAAAAGGATCCGGTCTTTGCCGAAAAAGCCCACATCGCAACCTACGAGCTACAGCAGGGCCGCCGGGGTTATCGGGCGATCTGGGATCACATCATGGGTGTGAGCTTGCCGGATCTGCACCGCATCTACGATCTGTTGGATGTACATTACGAAAAGTGGCTGGGTGAAAGTGATGCAGACCCCTATATTCCTGCTATGGTTGAAAACCTGAAGGCCAGCGGCCTTGCCGTCCAGAGCGAAGGCGCATGGGTGATCCCCGTTGCAGAAGACGGCGACAAGAAAGAAGTGCCGCCCATGATTTTGATCAAGTCCGATGGCTCTTCCATCTATGCCACCACCGACCTAGCCACGATCGTGCAACGGATGCAGGATTGGACGCCGGATAAGATCCTATACGTCACCGACAAGCGGCAAAATCTGCACTTTGAGCAGGTTTTCCGTGCCGCACGGAAAAGCGGCATCGTCCATGCAACCACCGAGCTGGAGCACGTGGGCCACGGCACCATGAACGGCGCCGACGGAAAGCCCTTTAAGACCCGTGACGGCGGGGTGCTACGGTTGGAGCAACTGATTACGGATATGACGAATTTTGTCCGTTCCAAGGTCGTGGAAAACAAGATCGTCGAAGCTGACAAAGTGGAGCAGACCACGGCACAGATCGCTTTGGCCGCTCTGAAATACGGCGATCTGAGCAATCAACCTACCAAGGACTATAACTTCGATCTGGAGCGTTTTGCGGCTTTTGAGGGCAATACTGGTCCGTATATTCTCTACACAATCGTCCGTATCAAAAGTATCCTTAGCCGTTACGGTGCATGGGAGAATCTGACCATACAATCACCTTCGAATGCACAGGCAAAGGATCTGATGTTGGCCATCACCAAGTTGGATCCTACCTTGGAAACTGCACTGCGGACCGCTTCTCCCAACGTGATCTGTGCCTACATTTATGAATTGGCAGGCTGCGTCAACAAGTTCTACCACGAAACGCCGATCCTCAAGGAAGAAGATGAGGCGCTGAAGGCTGGGCACATTGCACTGATCGGTTTAGCCAAGAATATACTGGAAAACTGCATCCACATCCTTGGTTTTGCAGCACCGGAGAAAATGTAACAAATACGCCCGTCCGATTTGGACGGGCGCGTTTTTTATGGAAATGTTTTTATTGCATAGTCTCCAATGCCAAGGCATTCTGGGTATTGTACAACGCAGCGTAGATGCCACTGTTTTGCAGCAGTTGGGCATGGGTGCCGCATTCGGTAATCACACCGTCGGCGATCGATACGATGCGATTGGCCGCACGGATGGTACTCAGACGGTGAGCGATGATCAGCGTGGTGCGACCCTTTGCCAATGCATCAAATGCCCGTTGGATCTTGGCCTCCGTCACCGAGTCCAATGCGGAAGTGGCCTCGTCCAGAATGAGGATCGGCGGATTTTTCAGGAAGATCCGGGCAATGGCCACCCGCTGCTTCTGTCCTCCTGACAAAAGCGTACCACGCTCACCCACGTAAGTGTTGAAGCCATCGGGCATCGCCAAAATGTCTTCGTAAATCTCGGCCTTTTTTGCCGCTTCAATGACCTCATCCATAGAGGCATCCGGTTTACCATAGCGAATGTTCTCAAAGATCGTATCGGCAAACAGGAATACATCCTGCTGCACAATGCCAATGTTTTCATGGATCGAGCGTTGCGTCACAGCACGTAGATCCTGACCGTCAATAGAAATAGCGCCCTCAGTCACATCGTAAAAGCGCGGAATAAGTTGGCACAGGGTACTTTTGCCGCCACCGGAAGGTCCAACGATGGCAATCGTCTCCCCTGCTTCGATCGTCAGCGACACATCGTGAAGCACATCCAATGCACCGTCATATGCAAAGGTCACATGATCCACATCGATCCGCCCCTTGACATCTGTAAGCGGTTTTGCATCCTCACGATCGGTCACCGTGGGTTCGGTACGCATGATGGTCACAAAACGATTAAGACCAGCAAAACCATTGGCAAACATTTCAGAGAAACCGGTGAGCTTGCGCATTGGGCCGACAAAGGATGAAATGTAGAGGGTAAAGGTCAAAAGGTCCCGGTGATCCATAGAATTCTCCATGACAAAATAGCCACCGATACCAATAATGATGACATTTAGGCTGCACAGGAAAAACTCCGTAGTACAGTGGAATAAACCCATCGCCTTATGGAAATTCCGCTTGGAGGTTTTATAAACTTCATTGGCAGCACCAAAGCGAGCAAATTCTACCGGTTCATTGGCAAAGGCTTTGGCCGTCCGGAAGCCCGACAGGCTGGACTCGATCTCCTGATTGATATGTCCCGTCTTTTCCTTTGCCATGCGAGAGGCATGGCTCATTCTTCGGCGCATCATCATAATGATCGTCAGACAAATCGGAATCATTGCAGCCACTACCACCGCCAATTCCCAGCGGATGGTCGCCATGACGATCAGCGCACCAATGATCGTGACAATGGATGTCAGCAGGTCCTCCGGGCCATGATGGGCCAGTTCCGTTAGTTCAAACAGGTCCGTTGTCAGACGACTCATCAGACTGCCGGTGCGGTTTTCATCATAAAAATCAAAGCTCATTTCCTGCAGTTTGGCAAACAGATCTCGGCGGATGTCCGCTTCCACCCGGATGCCAAAAGTGTGGCCAAAATACGCCACAATAAACTGCAGAACGGAACGCAACAGATAACTCACCACAACGCCGATCATCACAGTAAAAAACGTACGATACAAATTATTGGGCAACCATGTATACAAAGCCGCACGGGTCACCATCGGAAACAGCAGATCCACCGCCGCGATGCCGACTGCACAGAGTATGTCCACAAAAAACAAGCCTTTGTGGTTTTTGAAATAACTTAGAAAAATCATCAATGGTGATTTTTTCTGAAAATCTTCTTTGGTCACAAAAACCCCTCCAATCCGGGATATTATAGCACAATTATTCGGTAGTTGCAAGCGCAACGTTTGACATTCCGCAAATATATGATATATTGAAACTAGCCGAACCTTGGCAGGTAAGCCATGAAATAGAATATCCGGCTATATAATGTTTTGTTGCCGATCTGGTTTTAATTTTCTTTTCGTATCTTCGGCACATCATGTTGCCGATCAATCTTCTGGCAGACAGTCTGGCGGTCTATTTTTCTACCCACAAGCAGCATCCGGAGTCTCCCAGCAACATCTGGAAAAGCAGTATCCTACAGGTCTAGCAATTTGGTTTTGCCAGCGTTTTATGCGGTGCAGGCGTGACGGTGCTGTTGTATTTTCTCTGGTATGCTTTCGATATTGCCGGACTTACGATCAGGAATCCAATTCTGTTTCCCGGCACGACCCGGATTACCATCCCCGGCACTTTGCCAGCTGGTTACCCGATTTACCTTTTCAACACAAATTCACCTTAGGAAAAAGCGAGCTAGAGCCCGAAGCCATCCATAGCCTCTGCCTGCATTTGGCGATCTTTACGGTGCCCTACACCACGCTGATTCCCATCTACGGTAAAATGCTTATGAAAATTCTACACAACGATAAACAGATCATTGTTTTGGTCAAACCCGTGGGCATGGATGCCGAACATGATGTACCTGCGGCACTGGGCTGCACCGTCTTTCCCATCCACCGGTTGGACAAAAATGTAGGCGGCGTTATGGTTTATGCGAAAACAAAAGCCGCAGCGGCAGCGCTATCCAAGGCCATTCAGGAAGGCAATATGATCAAAGAATATGTGGCCAGAGTCCATGGCACACCGCCACAACAAGGCGACTGGGAAGATCTGCTCTTCAAAGACAGCAGTAAAAATAAAGTATTCGTAGTCAAAAAAGAGCGTAAAGGTGTTAAAAAGGCACGTTTAGAATATCGTCTGCTGTCCGGCGGCGTGACATCGCTGGTGCGCATCCGTCTTCACACCGGTCGCAGTCATCAGATCCGGGTTCAGTTTTCCAGTCGCGGCTTTGCATTAGTGGGCGATCACAAATACGGCGCACGGGATGATATCCCGACACCAATGCTCTTTTCCTGCTGCATCCGGTTTCCTTTTGGCGGAAAAGACTGGTGTTTTGAAGCATATCCGGAATGGGCTGAAACATAATTATATAAATTGCACAATTATTTTGATGCATTTTTTCTTCACTTCATATTTATTTAATATGTTACTGCTTTTTTATTTAACAATACACGGGGTATAATGAAGGAGCAATGAGTGATTTTGTTTTTCTCTTTTCATTTTCTTACCTCTCTTTTTCTCAGGAAGCCCGGTATCGTCTGGTCAACGATACCGGGTCTTTCTAGTTTTGATAGGAAAACCCATAGGAACAGCAAACAGCTCCTATGGGTTGTATTATTTTTCAATCATCTGGAGGGTGTTGCGGTTACGCGCATAGTAGATCTTGACCAGATTAATAAACTTCATCACCAAGCGACCGTCCTCCAAGACGCATCGATAGGTATTTTTGCCATCCTGAATTTCAAAATAGCGTCCCGGGCTGAAGGGTAACGTCGGCAAACCGGCAATGGGAATCTGAAGAGTGGATGCTTTGGCGCAAATGTCACCTTCCAACAAAAAATGTGTCGGAGTAAGGGTGACTGTACCCTGCCCTACTTCCACAAATTTATGCTTTCGAAAGTCGATCATGTGGATCTTGGTTCGACAAGACAGCACTCCAACACTACCGGACACAACCTGTTGCTCCAAGTGACGATAAATCCATCGGCTCCAATCCGACACATAGCGCATTTCTTCACCAATACCGCCGGTATTGCTGAAGAGCCCGTATCGATCCGCAGTATGGGTATAACCGCAATGAGTACACGCAAGTGTAGAACCATTCTGAACCTGCATCGTATATTCCCTGCAACAATGGGGGCAGACGTACAGCACCTGCTCCAAGCCGCGAATATCGTCACATTTTGCGTAGGCAATGCGGTGGTTTTCCTGATCGCGATAGGCATCGAACATCAGTGCCTCGTCCGTTTTGACCCGAAGCGCTTCCACGTCCATTTTTGACAGTGTTTCTGCATCGACAAGTTGATATACGTCCATATAGGTCCTGCCCGGACGAATACCGGAGGTCCACTTGGGCATGGCAAAATAGGTACCGCTCACCTTGGCAACGTAAATATCCACACCAAGCCATTTGAGAAACTTATACGTCGCTGTTGGGATAGGCGTCGATAAACCATCCTCACACATCAAACCTGCGGGGTAGATCACAAGGGGCTGCCCTGCTTCTATGACCGCTTTCATGTTCTTCATATCCGTAACAGTAGTTTGGAACTGCTGTTTCGGAATAACGCCCATTTTTTTGAGGAATCCGGTGATGGGCAACGAATTGTAAAAAGAGTTACTTATGACAAAGGACATGGGTCTAGTCGACAAGCCGATCAAATTGACAAAGTCAAAGGCAGCCTGATGATTGGCAATCACTACAAATGGACCTTTGACACCCTTGATCTCGTTGCGAAGGACTTTGCGCCGAAAAAATAGACGGGCAAAGAGGCCGCAAACCAACTGTGCAATGCGATAATGCAGCCAGCTTGGTTTCGTATAATGCATATGTATCTACCTTCTTTCCATGGATAGTATACCATAGACAAAGGTGAATTGGA
The DNA here is from genome assembly GCA_964583135.1 of uncultured Oscillospiraceae bacterium. Classification (GTDB taxonomy): domain Bacteria; phylum Bacillota; class Clostridia; order Oscillospirales; family Oscillospiraceae; genus Faecousia. The sequence continues at coordinate 21,415 of CAZOVE010000027.1, forward strand.
AGTAAAAATTTTAAGATTTCCTTAACACAGGATCCACCGTGGATCTGTCACCAGTAGCCGCTCTCTGTGGACAGCCGCAAGTGAGCAAAGAGGAGATCCCCGCAAGTTTCCTCCGCCACTATCCCGCCTATAAGAGCAAGCAGTTGAATGTGTCGGAACTGGCAAGGGGCTGTAATATGAGCCGCACAACCGTCTACAAATATAAGGCCCTTTTGGCAGCATAAAAACAGGGAGCCGTGGTGGCTCCATGTTTAAAGATATGTCACTCTTCAATGATAAAACATTCTTTGGGCGAAGCACTTGTGCGTATGTTGTGCCATGTTGTGTATCCATACTCGCCACTTACGGTGGTGCCGTCCATGTATTCAATCTTCACATCGGAAATTACGCCATAATAGATATCACTACCATAACCAATTAGTCCGCGGAAGTAGAAGGATTTTCCTGCTCCAATAGGTCCCGTCAATCGTGCAGTATAGGAAGATTTTCCGGTAATCGAATCATAAGCCAGATCTCCAACACGGTTGTAGTATGTAATCTTGAAGGTAATATACTTGATGGCTTTACCTGCTGTGTTTGTCGCACCCCAAGATAAAATTACGCCGTTGGCACTGTTGAACATAAGGCGGAAATTACCAGCGCTGTAACAATCGCCAGTATAATAACTACTTACAAAACGCTTTACTTCAGATATGCTGTCCATAGGAGCGCTCAGGACATCTGCAATATTAACCATATTTTTTCCACAACGAACGCACTTTCCATCAGAGCCGACAGTACATCCCAGTGCGGAACCGCTTTGGCTGCCGCAAGTTTTACATTCCTTGGGGGTTGTACAGGTGGCATCCTTATAATTGTGATTGCCATTGGTTCCTTCTGTGGCTTTGCAGACAGAACATGTTTTAGGAGCGAGACAAGTAGCCGCCGACCACGCATGACCCTTTGCAGAACCTTCGGTAGCGCCACAGGTTTTACAGGTCTTAGGCTCGGTACAGGTTGTGTCATTCCAGTTGTGTCCATTTGCAGAACCTTCGGTAGTGCCACAGGTTTTACAGGTCTTAGGCTCGGTACAGGTTGTGTCATTCCAGTTGTGT
>CAZOVE010000027.1:22608-23364 GCA_964583135.1 uncultured Oscillospiraceae bacterium
CCATTTGCAGAACCTTCGGTAGTGCCACAGGTTTTACAGGTCTTAGGCTCGGTGCAATTGGCCTCTTGGAAGTTATGGCCGACAGCAGCGATCTCTTCTGTGTAGCTTGTATTGCACTCGTTGCAAGTGAAGGTTTTTATGCCAGATTGTGTGCACGTAGCGTTTTGTGTTACTGCTTGCTCGTACATGTGATCACATTCACCGCAAGCACACAGGGACAGGCACAAAGCAAGTGCCAAGAGTAGGGATAAAGCTTTTTTCATAGTGTGTTCCTTCTTTCTGTAAAATAAAAAAGTGTGTAGCCCCAAACGGAGCCACACACCGAAAAACGCACAGCCCCATTTGTTGCCACACAAATTCATTCCCGCACTGAAAGCGCACGAAAGCAGAGCCTGCATTTTTACCAAAAGTAAAAACGCACGCTTACAATACGGAAATTATGAATTTATGTGGCAAGAATATAATACCACGCCCGTCAAGATATTTCAACAGAATATGGGAAACTATACTTTTTTCTTTCCTTATGGTGTTATACAAACAAAACACATCGTAGGGAACGGATATATCCGTTCCCCTTGTTTGTTCCAGAAATCTCCGATTTCACGGAAGCCTTACGACCTCGCAATTGAAATAGATGAGATAGCCAGCTCAAAATCTCTGTAAACGATAAAAACAGCCATCCCGATCGGAATGGCTGATTATTTGGAGCTGCTAGCCAGATTTGAACTGGCGACCTCATCCTTACCAAGGATGCGC
>CAZOVE010000028.1:0-22171 GCA_964583135.1 uncultured Oscillospiraceae bacterium
CCACAAAGCTGTCAAAGCCTGTGATGATCCCCCGGAGCTGGAAACCGTTCATCAGAAACAGCGTGACCGGAACTTTGTCCCGGCGGCATTCTTTCAAAATGGCTTCCTGTAAATTGATGGTTTCTGACATATGTATACCTTCTTTCTTTGGGATACACACATCATACCATTTTTCAGTTGTCGTTCATTGTCGCAATTTGTCGCGCCATGGCAAGAATTTCATCGTTGGGTTGACCGGCTTTGCGAATCAGCCAATGCATCCGCTCGTTGCGACGGAACCACGTCAGTTGTCGCTTGGCGTAGCGGCGTGATCCTTGCTTCACGGCTTCCACAGCCGCTTCTAGAGTGGTCGTGCCGGCCAATGCGCCGACGAATTCTTTGTAACCGATGGCCTGCATGGCTGTGCAGTCGGCAGGAATGCCGCTGCCGAGCAGCGTTTGGATCTCCTGCAATAGACCGGCGTCCAGCATCAGATCCACCCGAAGGTCGATGCGCCGGTACAGTTCGCTACGTTCCTCGAAATCCAGTCCCAACCAAAGGGGCTGATACCGTGGAGGAAGACTCTGGGTGCGCTGATTGTGGGCGGTGATGGTTTCACCCGTTTCGTAGTATACCTCCAGCGCCCGAATAATGCGTCGTGGATTCCCTTGAGAGCGATCGGCCGCTTCCGGATCAACGATGCGAAGCTGCGCCAATAAGTCATCCACGCCATGGGCGGATAAATGCTGTTCCAGTTTTTCTCGCTGCCCTGTGGAGGGGATGGGCGCAAAATCGCTGCCTCGGATGAGAGAATCCATGTACAGCCCGGTACCACCGGCGATAACGACGGTTTTGCCCCGGGCGAGAATATCGTCGACGATAGGCGTGGCCATTTCGCAATACCGGCTGACGGAAAAGGAAGCATCGGGCTCCACAATGTCGATCATGTGATGGGGAATGCCCTGCATTTCTTCTTTGGTGGGCTTGGCGGTGCCGATGTCCATACGCTTGTAAATTTGCATGGAGTCGCAGGAGACCACTTCGCCATCGGTCATTTTCGCAATTTCCACGGCCAAAGCGGTTTTGCCGGAGGCGGTAGGCCCGGCGATACAGATGATATTGTTCATGTCGGGCCTCCTCAAAAAGTGGCTCAGTTTTTACGATCTTTTAAACTGCTTTTCCAGTTGCTTTTTGCTCAAAGTGATGCAGATGGGACGGCCATGGGGGCAGTATTTCAGATCATCTCGTGACATGACTTGTTTTACCAATGCCAGAAGCTCGGCTTCATCATTGACCCAGCCGGCTTTGATGGCGGCTTTGCAAGCCACTGTGTGCAAAATTTCGTCCCTTATGGTGTCTTTTCGTTCTCTGCGACCGGAGAGCAGGTCAGCCGATAGAGTTTCCAACGTTTCCGCAGCGGTATCTGGGTGCAGATCCATTGGGATCTGCCGCAACAGTACGGTATTATCACCGAATTCTTCGATTTCAAAGCCCAGTTCTGCCAATAGGGGAACATTACTCAACAACTGTGCAGTTGCGTCGGCACTAAGACGCACGGGGATGGGGGTCAGCAACAGTTGGGAGGAAATACGCTCCTGATTGGATTTCAACTTTTCAAAGAGGATGCGCTCGTGGGCGGCATGCTTGTCGATGAGGAAGGCATCCTCGCCCTGCTCTACAATGATGTAGGCGTTGTATAACTGGCCGACCATGCGCCACGCAATCTGCGGTGGCATGGGCAAAACGGTTTGCTCCGCAACGGGCGCTTCTTCGTCAGGTGCTGTGGTTTCAGCCGGAATGGAGTGGATGGTCTCAACTTTGCACTCCCGGATCGGTGGCGTGTTTGCCGCGGGTACTATCACTGTTTCACGCAGAGGGGTGTGACGTTGTTGCTCGACCTTCGTGGCCGTTGCCACAGCAGCCGAGTGGTTGGGCTGGGGCGCAGATTGCACGGCGGCAGAGAAGTTACGATATTCCTCTGCGGTCATGGTGCGGAAGAAAGGGGTGGCCGCACCTTTTTGAGATGGGGCAGGGTCCGACGCTTTCGTTTGCGCACTGGTGACGGTCGCAGCGCTTTTAGCATCGCTTCCTGTGGGAGTAAAGGTGGTAGTATTGGGCTTGAATTGTACCTGAGGGCGGTCGGACTGCTGATTCAGCGCCGCCAAGACCCCATAATGGACACAGTCAAACACCCCTTTTTCCGACAGGAATTTCACCTCTGTTTTGGCGGGGTGGACATTCACATCTACCGCATTGGTCGGCACGGTCAGATGCAGAACACAGGAAGGAAATTTACCCACCATGATTTGATTGCGGTAGGCTTCTTCCAAAGCGGCCGTCAGCAGGCGGGATTTAACGGGACGACCATTCACAAAGAAGGTCTGCATTCCTCTACTGGGGCGCGAATCGGTGGGTTTGCTGACAAAACCGGTGAGCGTATAGTTTTCCCAGCGACTGTTTACGGGTGCCATTTTGGCGCTGTCACGACCGTAAACACAATAGACGGCGGATTGCAAATTGCCGTCGCCGGGAGTGGCAAGCACCTGCTTTCCGTCCCGCAGGAAGGTGACGGCTACCTCCGGATGGGCCAGCGCCTGCATCTGCACAGCGGCAGCTACTTTGCCGCCTTCAACGGTGTCAGCTTTCATAAACTTCATCCGCGCAGGCGTGTTGAAAAATAAATCCCGGACGATGATGGTGGTACCATCGGGGCAACCGGCTTCTGATTCTTCGGTGATTACGCCGGCTTCGAGATGCAGTCCGATGCCGCCGATCATGCCGGCGGTCTTGGTCATCAGGTCGATACGGCTGACGGATGCGATGGCCGCCAATGCCTCACCACGAAAGCCAAGCTGTGAAATGGAAGCCAGATCTTCGGCGGTGCGCAGCTTGGAGGTGGCGTGTCGCAAGAATGCAGTTTTGGCATCCTCTGGAGCCATGCCACAGCCGTTGTCGGTAACGCGCAGGAAGGTCATGCCGCCGTTGTGGATCTCAACGGTTACCTTGGTGGCACCGGCATCCACGGCGTTTTCTAACAGCTCCTTGACCACGGAGGCAGGGCGCTCCACTACTTCGCCGGCGGCGATGAGATTGGCAACGTGGGGGGATAATTGAATGATCTTGGGCATGGGATCACCTCACAAGACTGTAAATACTGACGCCGTTGAAGATCATGTGCATCAGAATGGGGGAGAAAATGGTTCCGGTCTGGCGATAACACCAGCACAGGCAGTAGCCGGCCGGTAGATACTGCAAAAGGGCCAGAATCAGAAGATCCATGGGGTAAGTTCCGATATAGCCCACCATATGGATGACGGCAAAAATCGCCATCGATGCGGCGTAGCCTAGCCAAGGGCGTATATCGAAGAGCTTGCGAAAGATCATGCCGCGATAAAAGATCTCTTCGGCAATGGGGGCCAAGATCACGGTGCCAATGACCATCAGCTCCGGCTCCTCTGCTAACATTGCGTGGATGGCATCATCATTGACATTGGTAAAGTTTGGATGGATCTGAAATACTACCGTCGTCACCAGATTGGTCAGCAATTGGCTTCCCAAGAAGGCCAAAATGGCATAGTACACCGTGGGAAAGATGCGGTTTCGGGCTATCTTCCAATTCGCGGCCAGAAATTGACGGAAGATCAGGATCGCTGCCGCCGCATTGATCGCATAGTAGATCATATTCAGTTGTATATCGGTGATGGCGAAACCCATCAGTGTGGCGACTAGATAGATGAGGCTTCCCAATAGTGCAAAGGAGAGGGACCAGTAAACAAGACCGATTATTTCGGCCTTATTGGAGGGCGGCGGCGAGAGTGTTGGTAAATCTTTCATATCAATTCAGCATTTTCTTCAGCTTGTACAGTTCGTTCATGGCTTCGATGGGGGTAAGGGTTTCAACGGTAATGGCAGCCAGAGCATCGCACACTTGCTGGTTGTGCAGATCCAGCATGGAGATCTGATCGTCTGCCTTTGCCGGAATGGGCGCAGCAGGCGCAGCTCCATCTACGCCCTCCAGTTCGGCAAGGATTTCCCGAGCCCGGGAGATGACGGCATTGGGGATGCCTGCCAGCTTGGCCACCTCGATGCCGTAGCTGTCATCGGTAGCGCCGGGGACGATCTTGCGCAGGAAGATCATCTGATCGCCCCGCTTTTTCACGGCAATATTGAAATTCTTGACGTTGGGCAACTTATCTTCCATGGTGGAAAGCTCATGATAATGGGTGGCAAACAAAGTTTTTGCGCCCAACTGTCTGGGATTGGCGGCGTACTCCAGCACGGCTCTGGCGATGGACATACCGTCATAAGTAGAGGTGCCCCGGCCGATCTCGTCGAGAATCAGCAGACTGCGGGCGGTGGCATACTTCAGGATCGACGCCACTTCTGCCATTTCCACCATAAAGGTGGACTGGCCGGAGGATAAATCATCGCTAGCACCGATGCGGGTAAAGACACGGTCGACGATGCCGATACGGGCGGCACGTGCCGGCACAAATGAGCCGATCTGCGCCATCAGCACGATCAGCGCCACCTGCCGCATATAGGTGGACTTACCAGCCATATTGGGACCGGTGATGATGCTGACCTGATGATCCGGCCCACCCAGATGGGTGTCATTGGGGACAAAAAGCGTATCTTTGAGCATGATTTCCACCACGGGATGGCGCCCGTCGGTAATACAGATCTCATTGCTCAGGTTGATCTCCGGGCGGCAGTAATTTCGTTGTACCGCAACTGTGGCCAGAGAGCAGAGGGCATCCGCTGTGGCGACCGCTACAGCAGTATGCTGTACACGCGCTGCTTGTCGGGCCAAATACTCTCGCAGCTCTGTAAAGATCTGATATTCCAGAGCGGTCAGTCGATCCTTGGCGCCTAAAACCTGATCTTCCAGCTCCTTTAGCTCCGGTGTGATGTAGCGTTCGCAGTTGGCCAGAGTCTGCTTGCGGATATAGGTTGGCGGCACCTGATGGACAAAGGATTTGGAAACCTCGATATAATAACCAAACACCCGGTTGAAGCTGACTTTCAGAGTGCGAATGCCGGTCTTTTCCCGCTCCGCCGTTTCGATGGCGATGATGGTGTCCTTGCCACCGTTCATGATGTCGCGCAGACGGTCGGCTTCTGCATTGGCGCCGGGGCGGATGATGCCACCCTCTCGGACAGTTAGAGGTGGTTCGTCTACGATGGTCTGCTCGATACGTTGGGCGCAGTCGGTCAAAGTGTCGATGCTTTGTGCCAGTCGCTGCAGCAGGGTGCTTTCGCATTGGGAAAGCTGTTGCTGTACATCCGGCAGAGCACGAAGACCACGGGCCAGACCCAAAAGTTCACGGCAATTGACGATACCGGTGACGATCCTTGTCTGCACTCGTTCCAAATCGGTGACATCCTTGAGCGCTTCCGACAACTCGCCCCGTAAAATGGTGCGCTCTACTAATTCCTCTACGGCAGATTGTCTGCGGCCGATCTGCGCCACATCCAGCAGCGGTTTTTCCAGCCAAGAGCGCAGCATCCGGCCGCCCATGGAAGTGCGGGTTTTGTCCAATACCCACAGAAGGGAGCCTTTTTTTTCTTTTGAGCGCAGTGTTTCCGTCAACTCCAGATTCCGGCGTGCATCGAGATCCAGCTCCATAAACTTACCGCTGGAGTAGTATTCCAGTGTGCGGATATGGGCTAGGTCGTTTTTTTGTAGAGTCAGCAAGGTTTGCAGCAGCGCACCGGCTGCGATGGTAGCCTCCGGTAATCCGGTCAATCCAAGCTGGGACAGGTTTGCTCCAAAGTGGCGCTCCAGAAGTTCTTCCAGTTGGGACGGTACAAATTGGGATTCTTTCCCCTCGTTGACGCAACAGCGCAGACGGCGCAACAGACAATCGTTGAGGGAATCGTCCTGGGCGCTGCTGCCGAAACGCAGCACCTCTGCCGGGGAAAAACGACCGAGTTCCGAAACGGCCGACTGAACATCGGCGCAGGTCGTGACGTGAAAGGCACCGGTAGAAATATCGCAAAATGCCAGACCGTAGCGCTTTGCACCGTAAAGACAGGCGAAATAGTTATTTTTGCGCTCCTCCAGCATGCAACTTTCGGTGACGGTGCCGGGGGTGACGATACGGGTGATCTCTCGCTCCACCAGACCTTTGGTGGTGGCCGGGTCGGTCATCTGCTCGCAGATGGCCACTTTATAGCCCTTCTGTACCAACCGTGCAATGTAAGCATCCACACTATGGTACGGTACGCCACACATGGGGGTCTGCTCTTCCCGGGGTTTGCCACGGTCACGGGTGGTTAGAGTCAGATCCAACTCCTGCGAGGCGATGCGAGCATCGGCATCGAACATTTCATAGAAATCTCCGAGTCGGAAGAACAGGATGCAATCTTGATTACGCTCCTTAATGGTGCGGTATTGTCGCTGCATGGGGGTCAATTCTTTGCCGTTGGTGGCCATAATAACCACTTCCTTTTTGTAAGTTGATCGTTAGTGTGTATTTTGAAATGTGCAACACTTCGCTGTCAATCAGAATGTGCCGGTTCGCCGGTTAGACTCCATGTCGTTGCGCCGACGATGGTGATGAGTTGATACGTACCGATCAGTGTACTGCAGCCGGCGAAACGAACCAACCGACCGCCTTCCGTGCGAGCGGTGAGAAACTGCCCATCCGTGCCATCCACCAGACAGCGCATGGTTTGGCCGATATATTCGCCGTGAATCTGTTCAGAAATGCCGTTTTGTACAGCGCAGAGCCGATCAAAGCGACGGCTTTTTTCCTCTTTCGGGGTGGGGTCGTCCATAGAGGCCGCTGGTGTACCGGGGCGCGGAGAGAAGATGAAGGTAAACAGACTGTCATAACGGACTTGCTCGATGAGGGAGATAGTCTCTTCAAATTCTTCCTCAGTTTCGCCGGGAAAACCGACAATCACATCGGATGTCAGCACAAGCGTGGGCATGACACGCTTGGCATAGGTCACTTTCTCCAGATAGGTTTCCCGGTCGTAGTGCCGGTTCATGGCCTTGAGTACCCGGGAAGAACCGGATTGGAAGGGCAAATGAAGCTGCTTGGCGATCTTATCGTATTTGGCCATGGTGTCGAAGAGTTTATAGGAAGCATCCTTGGGATGACTGGTCATAAAACGAATGCGGAAATCACCTTCAAGCTGTGCGATTTGCTCCAGCAGATCCGCAAAATCGAAATTCTCATACAGATCCTTGCCGTAGGAATTGACATTTTGCCCCAACAAGGTGATCTCACGACAGCCGCCTGCGATGAGCGACTGGCATTCGGCCAAAATATCCTCTTTTTTTCGACTGCGCTCCCGTCCTCGGACATAGGGGACGATGCAGTAGGTGCAGAAGTTATTGCAGCCATACATGATGCTAACCCAGCTTTTCAGGGGATTATCCCGAACCTGCGGGATGCCCTCGGCAATGGAGCCGGCTTCGTCTTCGATCCAAAACTGCCGCTTTTTTCCTGTGAGAACCCGATAAAGGATCTCCGGAAATTGCCACAGGTGATGGGTGGAGAAAACGCCATTGACGTGGGGAAAGCTCTTTCGGATCCGGTCGGTGACCACGGTTTGTCCTGCCATACAGCCGCACAGGAAGATCTTCTGCTCCGGATGACGACGTTTGGTATGGGTCAGTGCGCCCAAATTGCCGAAGACACGCTGATTGGCATGTTCCCGGATGGCGCAGGTGTTCATGATGACCACATCAGCTCCCTCGGCTTCCTGCACGATGGCGTAACCGCACTGGGAAAGGTAGCCGCGGAGTTTTTCGGAGTCGGCTTCGTTTTGCTGGCAACCATAGGTTTCCACGTAGGCGGTGGGGACACGACCGGCATGTTGCCAAATTGCAGCGATCTTATCACAAAAGGCAAACTGCAATTGTAGTTGTGCCTCAGAAATGACGGTGGTTTTTGTGTTCATGGATATTCCTCCGAAATATACTGTCTAATATAAAATCATATCATTTTCAGCTTAATTTTGCAATAGCTACCGGTTTTTAATTGTAAAAAAATTATGACATTGTATTGCTTTTATTGTGTCCGCATGGTAAGATAGAAAATCATACCCCACAGCGAAAGGGAGAAAGAGGAAATTTATGCAATGTAAGTACTGTCAAGCAGAACTGGAAAGCAACAGCTCTGTTTGTCCTGCCTGTGGCAAGGACAATTTGAAGGATGACCTGAAGGGTCTGAAGATCGTAGCGCTGTCGATGGTGTGTCTGGTCATGCTAGTGTTGCTGGTAGGCTTGGTGAGCTACGGTACGACCGGTAGCTTCATTCCGGATTGGTTCAAGGGCCCCACAGAGGAAGAAAAGTTTGAGGCGGCTCTGGAAAACGTGGTGGCGGAGTTTGGCGAACACAAGTTGACCAACCGCCAGTTGCAGCTTTACTACTGGATGTGCGCCTATTCTTACGGCGACGATACCGTGGATTACACGAAGGATCTGGCTCAGCAGGTCTATGACGAAGAGAGCGGTCAGACCTGGGAAGCATACTTCTTGGAAAAGGCGCTAGAGGCTTGGACCGAAAGCTGCATCATGGTGGATAAGGCCGGCGAAGCAGGCTTTGAGATGCCGGAGGATTACGCATCCCAGTTTGAAACCATGGAAGATGACCTGACCACTATGGCGATTTACTACTATGGCCTGTCCAGTGCCGATGAGCTCATTGAGCAGCAGTTCGGCCCCGGCTGCAATTTCGAAGTGTACGAGTCCTATGCATGGAATTATTATTTGGGCAATCTCTACTGGAGCGAGTTGCTGGGTGGTCTGGAAGTGACGGATCAGGACATCGAGGATTATTTTAACGAGAATCAGGAGTCGTTGGCCAACGATTACGATATTTCCATTACCAAGGATTTTGGCAATCTGGTAGACATTCGCAATATTCTGATCCTTGTGGAAGGTACCGAGGTGGAGGATGAGGAAGGTAACAAGACGACCGTCATCACCGAGGAAGATTGGGCGGAATGTCTGGCTGAGGCGGAGCGAATTTTGGCTGAGTGGAAAGCTGGCGAAATGACCGCTGAGAAGTTCGGTGAACTGGCTTCTGAGTATTCCAAGGATTCCGGATCTAGCACCAATGCAGGTCAGTACACCGACCTGTATGCAGGCTGCCTGTCCGAGGTGGATGTGCGCCATATCCTGATCATTCCTGAAAACGGCACGCTCAACGATGCAGGCACCGGATATGATTATGCGGAAGAAGACTGGGATGCAGCCCTTGCAGAAGTAGAAGCGATTCTGGAGGAGTGGAAAGCCGGTGAAATGACCGAGGAAAGCTTTGAAGCTCTGGCAATTGCCTATTCTGAGGATCTAGACAGCAGCGGAAATGTCAACTATAACGGTTTGTACGAGGATGTCTATCTGGGACAGATGGTGGAGGCGTTTGAGCAGTGGTGCTTTGACACGAGCCGTCAGAGCGGCGATTATGGCATCGTTCAGAGCGAATACGGCTACCACATCATGTATTTTGTCCACGCAGATTCCGAGGCGGACGTCTGGGCTTTTGATGCGGCTCGAGTTGCCGGCGATACCGCCATCGTCCGCACCGATGAGGGCTACCAAATCCTGTATCTGGAAAACAGCGAAGCGGCATGGATCCGCTACAGCCGTTATGGCGCACAGGCCACATTGGCTAGCGAAATGCTGGACACCCTTGTGGCAGAGGCCGAAGTGACGGTACACGACAAAAAGATCGTTCTGGGTGACATCACCTGGTAATGCAATATGGGCGCGCCTTTGTGGCGCGCCCATTTTTATGTTTCCGCATGAAATGGCAAGGTGTGGAAAATTTCGGCGGTTATGGTTTTGAATTCGACAATGTCCGTAGTTTTGCGCAGCCGCTTCCACAGCTTTTCGCTACCTTCAAAGCGATGGATCAGGCAATGCCAGTTTTCCTTCATTCGGAACATGGCATTGCGGCTACTGCCGAAGACTGCGGAATATTCGTCCAGCAGGGCATTGTGGAAATTCTCCAATCGATGTACATCCATACTGCTGAGCATTCCGGGATTGCCGATGAGTCCCCGTCCGAGCATCACAGCCTCCACCGAAGGAAATTGGTCTGTGATGCGCTCAATATCCGACCTGCAGGCCAGATCGCCGTTGTAGCACAACGGGATGCGGCTGTGTTCGACGGCATAGCGGAACATTTCCATGTCTACGCTGCCATCGTAAAACTGCTTGCGTACCCGTGGATGGATCGTCAGCTCCCGAAGGGGAAATTGATTGAGCCGCTCCAAAATAGGAGGAAATTCCTCTGCGGATTCCATGCCCAGACGGGTCTTCACGGAGATGTCAATAGGGGATCTGGCACAAATTTCCGTCAAAAAGGCTTCCAGATGATCAACATCGCGCAACATCGCGCTGCCCTTGCCTTTGGAGACCACTGTGCCGCTGGGGCAGCCCAGATTCAAATTGACCTCTGTGTAGCCTCGCTCGGCGATGACTTGTGCTGCCCATAGAAAATCCTCGGCCACCTTGGTCAGCACCTGCGGTACTGCGGCGAAGGACACGCTACTTGCCATGGGCAGCTCCCGATCTTCCTTATGGGTGAGTTGGCGGTGGATGGTGGGGGAGAAAAACGGCATATAGTAGCGGTCCACACCGCCAAAATGGGCATGATGCAGCCGACGGTAAACACTGTCCGTGATCCCCTCCATGGGGGCGAAATAATAACGCATGAAGAGTCTCCTTCGTGAAATATGGAGCTTGTCGATCGGCAGTGGGCGTTGTGCCCTGCAATGCTGTTTCTCGGAACGACAAACTGAACTGTGAACTGTCCTCATTAAAGCACAAAAGCCGCCCGTTTGCAAGGGCGGCTTTTTTTAGATCTCTGTGATCACAGGCAGGATCATGGGATTGCGCTTGGTGGTCTTGTACAGATAGCCGGCCAAGTCGCTTTTGATCGCACCTTTAATGGCGTTCCAGTCCCGAACACGCCGACGTTGGCACCGCTCGATGGTTTCCAAAGCGATGGCTTGCAACTCCTCCATCAGCGCCTCGGATTCTTTGACGTAGATAAACCCCCGGGTAATGATGTCCGGCCCGGTGAGCAGACTGCCGTCCTCGGCGGACAGATTGACCACCACAACGATCATGCCATCCTCGGCCAGATGTTTACGATCACGCAATACCACAGCACCCACGTCACCGACACCGCTGCCATCCACAAACACCATGCCGGCGGTGACATTGCCGCCGTGCTTACAGGTCCGGGAGGACAATTCGAAGACGGTGCCGATCTCGCCGATGTGGATGTTGCGGGGATTCATGCCCATGGATTGAGCCAGACGGCTGTGGATCTGCAGATGACGTTGCTCGCCGTGAACAGGGATGAAGAATTTGGGCTTTACCAGACCGTGGACGATCTTCAATTCCTCCTGACAGGCGTGGCCGGAAACGTGAAGGCCCTCGCTCTTTTCGTATACCACGTCAGCGCCCTTGCGATACAGCTCGTTGATGATTTTGGATACGGCCTTTTCGTTGCCGGGAATGGCGGAGGCGGAAATGATGATCCGATCTCCTGCGGTGATGTCCACTTGCTTGTGGGTGGAGAAGGCCATGCGATACAGTGCAGACATATTCTCTCCCTGAGAGCCGGTGGAGACGATGACCACTTTGTTTTTAGGCAAACTTTTGGTGGCGGCCAGATCCACGATCGTGCCGGGTTTGACGGTGATATAGCCCAGCTCCTGCGCTACTTTGAGCATATTTTCCATGCTGCGACCGGTCACAGCCACCTTGCGCCCATGGCGCTGGGCGGTGGCCAAAATGGCCTGAATGCGGTGCATATTGGAGGCAAAGGTGGTCACGATGATGCGGCTGTCGCAGTTCCGGAACTGCCGGTCCAGATTTTCAGCGACGGTGGTTTCACTGGGGGTATAGCCACTGCGCTCCACATTGGTGGAGTCGGCCAACAGCGCCAGAACACCGTCATTGCCCAATTGACCCAACCGTGCCAGATTCATCATGCCGTCGGAAGCGGTGGGGTCGATCTTGAAGTCGCCGGTAAAGATCACTTTGCCCACCGGCGTGGTGATGCAAAACGCCACCGCATCGGAAATGGAATGGTTTACGTGAATGAATTCCACACTAAAGCAACCGGCTTTGACCACATCACCGGGTTTATGAGTGATGAGCTTGACCTTATCGGCCAGACGGTGTTCCTCCAGCTTTAGCTTGATGAGACCGCAGGTCATGGCGGTTCCGTGGATGGGGGCGTTCACTTGCTGCATACAGTAGGGAATGGAACCGATGTGATCTTCATGTCCGTGGGTGATGAAAAAACCCCGCAGCTTGTGTTGATTGGCCACCAGATAGGAAAAATCGGGGATCACCAGATCCACGCCATACATATCCTCGTCCGGGAAACCAACGCCGCAATCAATGACGATCATATCCTTGCCATATTCCAGTACGGTGCAATTCTTGCCGATCTCATCGAGACCGCCAAGGGGGATGATTTTTAACTTCTCTGCCAAACAAATACTCCTTTCGGTAATCAAAACGCTCCAAAGAGCAAAACAAACAGGCAACCATCTTCCTAAAATCCGGCCCTGAATCGCCTTTTTGAAGGAAAACGCCTGCAAAATATGGTGCTTTTGAAATGCCCGGGTCTGCCCACCCGGCGCTACGCAAACTAGTATAACACATTTTTTCACAAAAGTATACATTTATTTTTTTCGGCAATTCGACAGAAAATATGGTCCGGTGGCGGCGCCTATGGAAAATTCACCCATAAAATAATAATAACAGTTGCGTGTCTCGATAAAAAATGCTATAATGACCTTTATGGTAAGGATACTATGGGTTTTGGTGTCCATTTGGGAGGCGAAGGCATGAATAAGAAACTGGGAAGGCTGTTCTGGCCCGGACTTTGGATGTATTTTATCGTGATGGTGGCGTTCGTGGCGACCGCTTTGGTGCTGGAGCAGTATATTCTGGCTATGGCGGAAGGTGCTGTGACGGTGATCGTCCTGGTGTTCTATTTGATCAACAAAGAACGCCGCCGCAAGGCGATCCAGAGCTATTCGGAGTCGGCGTATGATGTGCCTCAGGAGGCCGGTCAAGCTCAAATGCCATTTCCTTCGGCCTTGATCCGCATGGGTGACAGCACGATCCTATGGGCCAATGATGCATTTTGCCGCATCACCGGCTTTCAGGAGGACTATCTGGAGCAGAAGTTGGCCTCTGTCCTGCCGAGTTTTCAGACCGATTGGCTCACCTCCGGTAAAAATGAATATCCCTTCGACTTGACCTTGAACGGTCGGCGCTATCGCATCTACGGCACTTTGATCCGTGCCAATGATCCGGATCAGACGGTGATGGGAATGCTCTACTTCAGCGATCTGACGGAGCTGTATCAGGTGCGCGATGAGTATGTTCGCTCTCGTCCTGTCGTGTCTATACTGCTGGTGGATAATTATGAAGAGCTGACCAAAAATTTGACAGAGGGTGCCATCTCGACCCTCAATGCCCGCATTAACGATGCGATCTCCAAATGGACCGAGGGTTATCACGGACTGTTGCGTAAGTTGGAGCGTAACCGCTACCTTTTCGTCTTTGAAAAGAGGGACCTGAACCGTGCTATGGAGGATAAATTCTCCCTGCTAGAGGATATTCACGAGATCGAAAATCCCACTGGCTTAAGTACGTCCATGTCGATGGGTATTGGCGTGGACGGTGTTAGCTTTGAAGAAAGCTATGAATTTGCCGCATTGTCTCTGGAAATGGCACTCAGCCGGGGCGGCGATCAGGCGGTGGTCAAGGATCGCTATAATTTCAGCTTCTACGGTGGCTGCGCCAAAGAAGCCGACCGCACCAGTAAGGTTCGTAGCCGTGTGAATTCCAATTCCATGATGGAGTTGATCGGACAGAGTAGCCAAGTGTTTATCATGGGCCATAAAAATGCGGATCTGGACAGCGTGGGCGCAGCCATGGGCATTAGCTGCCTGTGCCGCAAAAAAGGAAAGAAAGCCAGTATCGTGATCGATCTGGAGAACAATGCCTCCCAAACTCTGATTGACGAGATCCGTCAAGTGCCGGAGTATCAGGACGTGTTCATCTCCGGGCAGGAAGCGCTTCTGCATGCCGACCCCCACAGTACGCTGGTGATCGTGGACACCAACAATCCGGCCATGGTGGAATGCCGTCCCCTGTTGGAGGCAATTCAGCGTATCTGTTTGGTAGACCATCATCGCCGGGCAGCCGAGTATATCAACCCTGTGGTCTTGAATCACCATGAACCCTATGCCTCCTCTGCATCGGAGTTGGTAACGGAACTGTTGGAATATGCTGTGGAACGCTCGGACGTGTTGCCGATCGAGAGCAAGAGCTTGATGGCAGGCATTTTCTTGGATACCAAGAGCTTCAATGTTCGTACCGGCGAGCGTACCTTCGAGGCCGCGGCGGTGCTGCGGCAATGGGGTGCAGATACGGTAGAAGTCAAGAAACTGTTGCAAAGTGATTTCCAGACCACGATCGCTAAACATCAGATCATCAAATCCTCTCGGCTGTATCGTCAGGAGATCGCAATTGCACCGTTGAACACCACCACGACCCGTCCTTTGGCTGCACAGGCGGCGGATGAATTGCTGAATATATCCGGCATCACCGCTTCCTTTGTGCTGTATCCGGATGGGGATAAGGTCATCGTGTCCGCACGTTCCATTGGCGATGCCAATGTGCAGATCATCCTCGAGCCTTTGGGCGGTGGCGGCAACACGGCGACGGCCGGTGCGCAGATTCCCAATTGCACCATCAAGGATGCACTGGATCGTCTGGTAGCCTCCATCGATAAATATTACGAGCAATAAAAATCGTGCGTCGTTTTGAACACGTGACATCGGTCACCGATTCGATGCGACCAAGGAATAGGAGAGTTTATTATGAAAGTTGTGCTACTACAGGATGTCAAGGGAAAAGGCAAGAAGGGCCAGATCATTGAAGTATCCGACGGCTATGCCAGAAACTATATGCTGCCCCGGAAGATCGCCATTGAGGCAACGCCGGATGCGGTGAATACCGTAAAGATGAACGACAAAGCGACCGCCGAGCGCATCGCCCGTGAAAAGGCAGAAGCGCTGGCTCTGTCGAAAAAGTTGCGGGAAATGACATTGGTGGTGACGGCAAAAGGTGGCGGCGCCGGCCGACTGTTCGGCTCTGTGACCAATCAGGAAATCGCTGATGCACTGGCTAAGGCTGGCATTAAGCTAGACAAACGCAAGATCGTCATCGCAGAACCCATTAAGAGCGTAGGCAGCTATACCGTGACCTGCAAGCTGGGCTACGAGATCAACGCTCCTCTGACCGTGAAAATCGAAGAAGCCTGAAAAACGTCGTAGGGCGGGAAATTGCTCGTGCTCTGCGAAAATCGTGAATACTTCCTATTGACTAGAGAGAGGAGAATGGATATGGCAATGGATGAAGAACTGCTGCAGCGGCAGATGCCCCATTCTTTGGAAGCGGAGCAGGCGGTATTGGGCTCCATTCTCATCGACAGCAGTTGTGTGGCCGATGTGATCGGAATCCTGCGTCCGGAAGATTTTTATCTTCAGCAAAACCGGGAGATGTTTGAAGCGATTTATTCCATGTTCAACTTCTCCCAAACCATCGATCCGGTGACGGTACTGGAAAAGATGCGTCAGGTGGGCGTCTATCATGACAATTCCCGTGACTACATCGTGCAGTTGATGGACATTACTCCCACCGCAGCCAATGCGGTGCGGTATGCCAATATCGTTCGGGATAAATCCATGCTGCGGGGTTTGATGCAGGCAGCTACGGATATTGCAGAGACGGTCCATGCTCAGGTGGGCACACCTCAGGAAATGCTGGAAACCGCCGAGCGAAAGATCTATGCCCTGCGCAAGGGAGAGCGTGGAGACTCTTTGGAGCCCATCGGCACGGTGATGCTTAAGGCCTTCGATCGATTGACGGAGCTGAGCCGCTCCGATTCGTTGATCCCCGGCCTGTCCACCGGATTGCGGGATCTGGATATGAAGATCAATGGTCTGAATAAATCGGATCTTCTGCTGATTGCGGCCAGACCGGCCATGGGCAAGTCGGCGTTTGCGCTGAATATCGGCGTCAATGTGGCGAAAAGAAGCCAGAAGACTGTGGCAATCTTTAGCTTGGAAATGTCCAAAGAGCAGCTTGTGCTACGTCTGTTAGCCAACGAGAGCTTCGTAGAACTGCAGAAGCTCATCACCGGCAAGCTGACAGAGGAAGAATGGACGAAGCTATGTCTGGCTTCGGCAGCATTGAGCCAGACGGATATCCGTATTGATGACAACCCTGCCGTTACCGTGGCGGATATCAATGCTCGCTGCCGGCGGCTGGATAATTTGGGATTGGTGATCATCGACTATCTGCAGTTGATGCAGGGCTCCGGTTACGGCAAGGGCGGTGGAGAAAACCGTGTGACCGTCGTGGGCGAGATCTCTCGTGCGCTGAAGATCATGGCGAAAGAATTGAATGTGCCGGTGGTTTGCCTGAGCCAGCTATCCCGTGCGGTGGAAAGCCGTACCGACAAACGACCCATTCTGTCGGATCTGCGGGAATCCGGTGCAATTGAGCAGGACGCCGACTGCGTCATGTTCTTGTATCGGGATGAATACTATAATGAAAACACCGAGGAGAAAGGCATTGCAGAGTGTATTGTTGCAAAAAATCGCCACGGCGAGACCGGAACGGTAAAGATGCAATGGATCGGCCAGTACCAGATGTTCTCTGATCGGGAGTGGAAGCATGGTGAATGAACTGGCGCTGCAATTGCGGCGTTATGAAATGGTGCAGCCCGGTGACAAAATGATTTGTGCCGTTTCCGGCGGTGCGGACTCGATGGCGTTGCTGTTTGGAATGTATCTACTGAAAGAAGAACTGGGCATTAGTCTGGAAGCGGTGCATTTTAACCATGGCTTACGTGGTGACCAATCCGATGCCGACGAAGCCTTTGTACGGGAATTTTGTGACCGCTTTGGCGTTGTGTTGCACGTGGGCAAAGCAACGGTCGTCGCCGGTAAAAAAGGACTGGAGGCAGCGGCACGGGAAGCCCGATACGCTTATTTTCTCACGTTGGAAGGAAAAATCGCCACAGCCCACACCGCGGATGACAATGCTGAAACCGTACTGATGCATTTGGTACGGGGCACCGGGCTGAAAGGGTTGGGGGGGATCGCACCGATTCACGGCCGTGTGATCCGCCCGATGCTGACCGTGACCCGCCAACAGGTATTGGCGTTTCTGGAAGAATACCACATTCCTTATCGCAATGACAGCTCCAATGATACCGATGCCTTCCTGCGTAATCGCCTGCGCCATCATGTGATGCCGCTGTTGCGGCAGGAAAACCCACGTTTGGCGGAAAATGTATCCGCTACGGCGCTGCGCCTGCGGCGGGATGAAGCAGCCTTGACGCAGATGGCTGATGACGAGGGTTTACCCACCGTGACTCGATTGCGACAACTGCCTGCGGCGGTAAGAAGCCGAATTTTGGAGCGATTTTTGAAGGAAAGCGGTGTGAAAGAGCCGGAGGCGGAGCATATTGCCTTGGCGCAGCGACTGGTGTTTTCCGACAAACCCTCTGCGCAGGGACATTTTCCCGGTGGCGTTACCATCTGTCGCAACTATGATCGGTTGGAAGTAGCAACTGAGCAGGTATCGTTGCCAACGGTGGTTTTGCCCAGAGAGGGGAAGGTGGAACTGCCGCAATGGGGCATCTGCGTGACTTGTGGTCCCGCACAGACGCTGGAAAACGGAAAGAATGTGTTCACGGTTGTTCCTCAGGGAACGATCATCCTGCGTTGCCGGCAAAGCGGTGATCTGCTGCGTTTGCCCGGGGGAAGAAAACGGCTCAAAGAACTCTTCGTGGATCAGAAGATCCCAGCTCGGGAAAGATTGCACATCCCGGTACTGGCGGATGACGCCGGTGTGCTGGGCGTATACGGTATTGGTGTGGACTCTGACCGTGCTGCTGACCGGTTGCCAGCGGTGCAGATCCGCATTGAAATTACACACATATAGAGATAAGGAGAGGGTCTAACATGGAAAATATGATTCAGGAAGTTCTGCTAACCGAAGAGCAGATCCAGTCCCGCATTTGTCAACTGGGTGAAATCCTCAGTCGAGACTATGCCGGAAAGAATCCCTTGATCGTGGGCGTTCTGAAGGGGGTCGTGGTATTCTACTCCGACATGGTACGCAAGATCACAGTTCCCTGCCAGATGGAGTTTATGTGGGTCTCGTCCTATGCAGGAACGGATTCCACCGGCAATATGGTGGTCAAGCGGGATGTGACCGAGGAGATCAAGGGTCGGCACGTGCTGATCTTGGAGGATATTTACGATACCGGACGTTCTCTGGATTTCGTGTACCATCATCTGCTTTCGAAAGAACCGGCTTCCTTGAAGATCTGTACCTTGTTGGACAAACCCTCTCGTCGTTTGCCCGGCGTCACCCTGAAGGCGGATTACGTGGGATTTGAGATCCCCAATGCCTTCGTAGTGGGCTATGGTCTGGACTATAACGAGTACTACCGGAATTTGCCATTTGTCGGCATTTTGCGTCCGGAAGCATATCAATAAATAAGGAGATTATCCGTCTTGAAAAAACGTACACCCCTGTCTATTTTCTTTTATATTGTCATCATCGTGCTGATCGGCATGGTTTTGCTGCAACTGTTCAGTCCGGTGGGCAATGAATTGGCTTATTCCGAAGTGGTGAATCTGTTCGAGCAAGAGCAGGTGCGCAACTTTGTGGTAGCTGAAGGCACCTTGTATCTGGAATTGCACAATCCCTACCGTGGTGATACCTCTCTGACCACGGGACTGGCGGATGTGGAGTCCTTCCGTCAGGAATTGGGTGCGCTGTTCCTGCAGCAGTATGAGGCCGGAATTTTGGAGAGCTATGACTTTGTAGAAACGGCCCGGCTGACTTTCTATGATATGATCCTGCCACTGTTGATCGTGGGCGTGGTGTTGCTATTGGTGTGGGGTCTGCTAATGGGCAGAGCAAACAGCAATAACCCCATGAGCAATTTCGGCAAAGCCCGCACCGTGTTGGGCGTGCCCGACGGTAAGAAGGTCACCTTTCGGGATGTGGCCGGCGCCGATGAGGAAAAAGCCGAACTGCAGGAAGTGGTAGAATTCTTGCGGGATCCGAAGAAGTTTACCGATATTGGTGCCCGTATCCCCCATGGTTTACTACTGGTGGGCCCTCCGGGTACCGGCAAGACATTGCTCGCCCGGGCGGTAGCCGGTGAGGCGGATGTGCAGTTCTTGTCCATTTCTGGCTCCGATTTTGTGGAGTTGTATGTCGGCGTAGGTGCCAGTCGTGTTCGAGATCTCTTTGATCAGGCGAAAAAGATGGCACCGGCGATCATTTTCATTGATGAGATCGATGCTGTAGGTCGCAAGCGTGGCAGTGGTTTGGGTGGCGGACATGACGAAAAAGAGCAGACCCTAAACCAGCTTCTGGTAGAAATGGACGGCTTTAGCAAGAATGAGGGCGTGATCGTTCTGGCGGCGACCAATCGTCCGGACATTTTGGATCCTGCATTGCTGCGTCCCGGTCGTTTTGACCGGCAGATCCATGTGGGTCATCCCGATGTCAAGGGCCGTGAGGATATTCTGAAGATCCATGCCCGTGGGAAACGTCTTGCGGAGGATGTGGATCTGAAGATGGTGGCACGTGCTACCGTTGGCTTTACCGGTGCGGATCTGAGCAACCTGATGAATGAGGCTGCTATTATGGCGGCACGGGAGAGTAGACCCATGCTGACCATGGATGATCTCAACGATGCCATGATGAAGATCTTAGCCGGTCCCGAGAAACGTAGCCGTGTTCGCTCCCGCCGGGATCTAAACACCACGGCGATCCATGAGGCAGGCCATGCCGTGACCCGGTATTATCTGTCGACGCAGGATCCGGTGTTGCAGATCACCATCGTGCCCCGGGGCAACAGCTTGGGCGCTACTTGGTATATACCGAAGGATGATGCATCCAATCTGACGAGAAACCAGATGTACGAGCAGATCGTGTCGCTGTTGGGTGGTCGTGTGGCGGAGGCCCTGTTCTTGGGCGATATTTCCGTGGGCGCCTCCAATGATATCGATCGGGCCTCCAAAATCGCCCGGGATATGGTAGCACGCTATGGTATGTGCGAAGCGTTGGGTACGGTCAGTTATCTTGATGGTGGCGAGGTTTTCATCGGTCGTGACTATCAGACCACTAAAAGCTACTCCGAAAAGGTGGCTGGTACGATTGACGATGAAGTGAAGCGCATTGTGGATCAGGCCTATGCACAGTGTGCCGAGATCCTCAAGAGTAATGCCGAGAAGGTACAGCAGGTGGTGCAGTTCCTCCTGCAGAATGAGACCATGACAGGCAAGCAATTTGAAGCCTGCATGAAGGGAGAGACCATCGGCGAAGCCGAAAAGCTGTCCCTGTTCCAGCAGGCATCGGAAGACGAAGCATAAAGAATACCGCACCTCATGCAGGTGCGGTTCTTTTATTGCAGATATTGCGCCCAGAGATAGTCTCCGGAGGGTAGGGTATAGGTTTTGTTCAGACCGTCGCAGATGCGGCGCAATTTGGCTTGTAACTGAGGTGAGGCAAATGCGGCTTCGTTGCCCGGCAGCATGGCATATTCCAGCAAAGTCGCCCGGTCTTCGACGGGGGACGTCATACTGTGGCTGTTAATGAAGTAAGAAGCGTGATCGTCCCAATGAGCCTCTTCACTTCCATAGATAAAGCCCGAAGGATTCAGCAAATGCCATTCGTAAAAATCGGAACTATTGGTCAGCACATAGGTATCGACCACATGACCGAGGGCATGATGCAGCGCCCGATCTAGCGCTCCCTCCACAGAAAGCACGATGTAGATGTTGCCACCTAGCACATACGTCGTGCCGCCTCCGACGGTGCAGACATTCCTCGGCGCAGTCAAAGTTTGCACCAGTAGGATGTGTAGCGTTTGATCAGCGGCCCAGTCGGCGCTCATTTTTACAAAACCTTCGGGATAAGCGGAAAATAAACGTTCCAAATCCGCCAATGCTTGGGTATAAACGGCAGGGCGGTATTCCAAAGCAAAAGTGTAACCTGTTGGTTGGGCTGCGGTCACCTCGTTCCACAATTGGATATCCACACCAAAATGCGACGCTAATTCGTCTGCGTGGTCACGGATGGAGGCTAGACCCGCTTCATCCGGCGCATCAATAGTATAGTGATAGTCGCTGTAGCACTGCGTATCTACCACTGGTTGCATCCCATAGTGCCAGATGTAGAGCTGCTCGCCGCTAAAAAAGAGCAACGCATTCCGGTATATGGTCCAACCGGTAGCATCAGCAATACCGTCAATGTGGGTCGATGCGGTTCGCAGACCGGTTTGTAAGTCATATAAATGAAGCTGCAGACCTGTTTTGTCCGGTTGCGCCGACACGGCCGCAGGAAGCTGCAACAGGGCGGTGGCGCTTTCGACTAGAAGATTTTGGGGTTGTTGCTGCATTTGTCCGAAGATCCACGCACCGTCGGTTTGGCAGCAATACCAATCCCCATGGACGGAAAGTCCGCTCAGATGAGCGCCTTCGGCGATGGTTTCCCCAGTATCGGCGGCAACGAGCATCCAACGTAGCGAGCCGTCGGATTGCTGCAGGACACAGCGTAGCCAGTTTCCTTGGTTGACGCTACCGGCGATACCCAACCAGTCGCCGCTGTGAATTTTCAGATTGCGGCTGATGCCGGTTTCCGGTTCCCACACCCGAATGCCCTCTGACGTGCAGTAGTACAGCTTTTTACCGTCTTCGGAAAGAGAAGCGTTGCCAAGAACCGGTTCCTGTAAGCGGATGCGAGATGCTTCCTGTAAAGCCGAATCCAATGTGACCAGTGCATTGGTGGCAAGATCGAAATAAATCAAATGATCGTCTACGATCTGTACCATGCCGCTGTCCGGCAGGGGGACGGTGGTTGCCCGTTCGGCCACGATAACGCCGCTGTCAAGATGTAGCTTGACCAGACGATGATCGGCAAACAGCAGTAAATCGTCGCCAAAGGGGAGCATTCCCTGAAATTGGCCATCCAATGTGAGGGCTTCTACTGGCTGTGCAGGGGTAGACACGGTGGGAAGGGGTGATGTGCTGTCCGGTGGTGTGATGGAGCAGCCAGTTAGTAGCAGCACAAGAACCAGTAGGCCGGTCC
>CAZOVE010000029.1:0-21601 GCA_964583135.1 uncultured Oscillospiraceae bacterium
GGTACAGGTTGTCACCGCGGCGGAACAGGCCCGGACCTTCTGTCCAGCCGTTAAGGCTGGCGGTCATACCCTGCTCGATGCCGGGAGTCATAGTCTGCAGATCGATGGGTGCGATCTGGATCGTATTGTTGCTGGCGTACATAAAGTACAGCTCTCCGTCATCGCCCACCCAGAAAGCGCCGTCAATGCTCCGGCCGAAGTTGTCGGTGACCACTGTAAAGGGGCCGGTGGGGCTTTCGCTGCGGAGCACATAGTGGCCGCGGCCAGCTTGGGATTCCGTCATATAGAAATAACCGTTGTAGTACACCACTTCCGGCGCGTAAGCCGCATCCACTTCCGCTCCCGTGGCCGCAAAGCCCTCATAGGTCCAGTTCACCAGATCGTCGGAAGAGAAGACCTTAACGCCCTGCTCCTCGCCGACGCTCCAGTCGGAGGATGGGTACATATAATATCTGCCGTCATAGCGCAATACGAAGGGGTCGCCGATGCCGTATTCGCCGTCGCCGGTGTACAGGCCGCTGCCCCACTGTCCTTCGATGTCCGCGCCGTTGTGATAGGTATCCGTCTGGGCAAACACATATTCCAGCTCGCCTTCATTCAGCGGATCTGTCAGATCAATGCTCTGCAGATCGCAGCCGGCAAAGCTCAGCACCAGCGCAGCCGTCAGCAGTAGCGCCAATGGGCTTTTCAGCCTGTGAAAAAGATTCTTGTTCATATTGTCCTCCTTTTCAGCCTCAGCCAATGCCGGTGGGTGTGATGCGGCTGTACCAATCGGGATCCTGGGGATCCGGGCACAGACCGTCGTTGGTCCACACGGTGCCGCTCTGGCCGGGAACCAGCGTCACCTGGCCAAACGCCACGCCCATCTTGCCGGGACGGCTGCCGCCGAATTCCGACCAGGGGATATACAGCTCCACCACATAGCCATCCGCGGTCCTGCTGACGCCGGACAGGATGCCGGCCGTAGCAAAGTCCAGATAAACGCTGCCGTTGCCCTTACGGAAAAGCATATTTCCGGCGGCATCCACCAGAACCGTTCTGTCCTGTTCATCGGGGCTGCCTGCACTGTAGTTGTAGTCGAGATACAGCTCCACAGAGCTGTTTTCAAAAGGCTTTGTGCCCTCGGTGCGGACATTGCTGTCAGTCACCGTAAAGCCGAAATAACAGCCCTGATCGGTCCATATCCAGTTAACCTTCACAGTACCGTTATGGAAGGTGTGCGACGGCGTTCCAAGCCACTTGCTGTCGCTGAGCACGCCGTCCAGGATGATCTCCGGCTCAGCCGGTGCCTGACCGGCACCTTCAACGCCTTCGGCGGTGAGCTTCACATAATTGTCGGGGAGCTGGGGATCCGTTCCGATGCCGCTCCAGGAGATCTGGCGGCTGCCGGCCTCATTCACAGCACCGTCCCAGTTGACGGAACCAAAGCTGACGCCCATTGCTTCCGGCACCTGCTCCAAATTCAGATCGGACCAGGGCACGAACACTTCCACCGTATAGCCCCCGTCCTTCTTCTGGGTGCCGGCAAAAACATTGTTCAGCGCGTCATTCCACTCGCCGTAGCCCAGACCCCGCAGCACCTGGATATTGCCGTTGGCATCCACCCGGACCTGCAGATCATCGGTCTGGGGCTTGGCGCCGCCGTCGTACAACGCATCCAGATAAATTTCCACGGAATCGTTCATGTACACGGTGCTGCCCTGGGCACATACGGCGCTGTCCTTCATTTCAAAGTAGAAATAGCAGCCCTTGTCATCAAAATAGGTGCTGACGCTGCCCCGGCCGCCGTCGCCGAAGGCGTAAACCGGTGCATCCTCCCATGCGGCATCGTCATTTTTGCCGTCGATGGTCAGCGCGGCGGTATTGACCTTGCGGACGAATTCCACGGTATTGGTGTCCCGGTACAGCTTCAGATAGGTTTCCGGGGATTGGACGTTGACACCGGTCACGCCCCGCCAGATATCACGGACGCTGTCCTTGCAGCCAACCAGGCCGAAGGCGATGCCGTAATCCACCTGAGGCTCACCGCCCAACTGGGAATAGGGGATGAACAGCTCCACACCGTAGGTGGTGCCTTCCTCCCGCTGGCCCAGGGTACCGTTGACCTTTACCGCGTAATTCTTGATCAGGCTGGTATCCTGCCACAGACCGCCGTTGCCACGGCGGACCATACACTGCTCGTTGACATCGATGAAGATCTGGATCTGCTGATTTTCCGGCTTCACGCCGCCGCTGCCGCTGTAATCCAGATACACCTCAAAAGAGGTATTGTCATAAACCATGCTGCTGACCGCCCAGGGCTCGGGATCGTAAATGGTAGCGCCCACATACAGGCCGCTCTCGCCGTAATAGGCCTTGACGGAGGCCGTGATCTCGTCACCGAAGGTAAATTCCTCCAGGCCCTGCCATTTGGCATCATCCAGCACGCCGTCCAGCGTGATCTCCGGCTTTTTGTAGCCGGTCTCTTTCAGAAACGGGTTATCATTGGCTGTAGGCTGATAGTCCTCCGGCACCTGCGGGCCGCAGCCGACCAGCAGCGCACCCACCAGAAGCAGCAGAAGCATCAGCCGCAATATTTTTCTCTTCATAAGCATCCTCCTGTCCTTCGGGTATCAGCCCTTCAGGCCGGATACCACCATGGAATCCACAAAATAGCGCTGGAAGCAAACATACAGGATCAGAAGCGGTACACAGGAAATCACCGCGCCGGCCATGATCATGGGATATTCGCTGGTCGCCTCGGACATGCTGTTCAGCAGCCGCAGCGCAAGCTGAACGGTATAATTTTCTTCGGAGTCCAGATAGATCAGCGGGCCCATGAAGTCATTCCATATGCCCATGAACCAGAAGATCACCTGGGCCGCGATGGCCGGCTTCATGGCCGGCAGCATGATCTTGCCGAATATGGTCAGCCAGCTTGCTCCGTCGATCTTGGCCGCGTCGATCAGCTCATTGGGCACACCGGACAGATACTGCCGGAAGAAGAACATCATGGTCACATTGCCCAGTGTTCCCGGCAGGATCAGCGGAAGAAAGGTATCCACCAGCTCCAGCTTGCCCCACACCACATACTGGGGGATCATGGTCACCACGCCGGGGATCATCATAGAGCTCAGCAGTGCCATAAACAAGCCACCCTTGTGGGGTACATCCATCTTCGCAAAGGCGAAGGCCGCCAGCGCGGAGCTGAGCGTGCCCAGCACCAGCACCGGGATGGCAATGATCAGGCTGTTTTTGATGCCGCTGAGCAGCGGTGCTACATCCCAAACCTCAATATAGGCATCCCATACCAGCGGATCCGGGATCCACTGGGGCGGAAAGATCTGGGCGTGCATTTTGTCCTTTAAGGATGTGGACAGCATCCACAAAAAGGGAAACAGCATCGTGACCGATACCAGGATCATCACCACATAGATTATGGCATTGATGAGGCGATTTTTTGTACGGTTGTTCATCAAAAACGCCTCCTTAATTATTTCCGTCGTACACCCAGTTTTTGGATGTCTTGAATTGGATCAATGTAATTACAAAAATGAAGATAGACAGGATCCACGCCACCGCGCAGGCAGCGCCCATGTCATACTCCGCAAAGCCCTTCTCCCACAGGTAGTACACCACAGTCATAGCAGAATGCTCCGGGCCAAGGCCGGTGATGATAAACTGGTCACCGAAGGCCTGCAATCCGCCGATCACGCCGGTGATGATCACATAGAAGTAAGTGGGGCTCATCATAGGCAGCGTCACATAGCGCAGCTTGTGCCAGGCGTTGCCGCCGGATACATCCATGACCTCGTAATATTCCTTGGGGATATTCTGCAGACCGGCCAGGAACAGCAGCATGGTATTGCCCACGCCGCGCCAGACACCCAGAATGATCAGCGTGATCTTCACCATGTCCGCGTCACCCAGCCAATTGGGGCCCTGCACGCCGAAAAGCTGCTGAATGATCATATTCAGCACGCCGTACTCCGCATTGTAGATCCACCGCCACAGCAGCGCGATGGCCACCGTGGAGGACACCGCCGGCAGATACAGCACCACCCGGAAGAAGGTCTTTCCGGGGAGCTTGCGGTTCAGTGCCAGCGCCAGTAGCATGGCCAGCACCATGCCGATGGGGATGCCCAGCATCAGATACAGGGTATTGCCCAGGGATTTCCAGAACAGCGGATCCTCCAGGATCTTGCGGAAGTTTTCAAAGCCGATAAAATTACGGGTGCCTTCCACAATATTCCAGTCCGTCATACTCATGATCAGAGAATACACCATGAAAAACACGAAGAACACGAGAAACTGGAGGTACATCGGGGCGATGAACGCAAGGCCCGTCCGCCGCTCGGATCTGCGCAGCTTGCTGGCCGTTCCTTTCTTTTCCATTTCTTTCACCCCTATGTTCATCAGGTACCGCTGTCCAGCCGTGCCTGCATTTCAGATTCGACCTGTGCCAGGAACTCCGCCGCCGTCATTTCGCCGCTCCAGACCTTGCTGGCCTCAGAGGTGAAATAGGAATACCAGGTGGTGTTCTTGGTGTAATAAACGGATTTGAACTGACCCTTCTCAGGATCCTCGATGATGTCCAGGAAAACCTGCTTGTTGGCAGGTGCCTTGTCCATCTGCAAATAATCGTTCTTGGCCATTTCCACGATGTTGGGAACTGCCTGACCGGCCTCGTAGTTGTAGGTCTGGGCATCGGCGTTCATGCTGAGGAACTCCGCCAGCTCATAGGCAAGCTGCTTTTCCTCGGAAGTCGCGGAAACGCACAGCGCCGCGGAAGCCAGCCAGGAAACGCCCTGACCGGTGCTGTCGGAAACGGGGGTGGGCATGATGTCCCACTCGAAGCTGACGCTGTCCCAGAAGGTGGCCTGATCCCAGGGGCCCATCCAGGCCATGCCCACCTTGCCGTTGACCCAGCGCTGGAACCAGCCGCTGGCGCTGTCCTCCTCGGGCGTGGGAGAAACGCCTTCCACCAGCGCGAGATCTGCCACCCACTGCATTGCCTCGGCAAATTCAGGGGTGTTGACGGTGACCTTGGTGTGATCCTCATTCAAAAAGTCCGCGCCGTTGGACCAAACTGCGGCTTCCAGCGTATAGTTGGCGGTACCGAAGACCTTGTTGATGCCGGAGCCGCTGGTAAGCTGCCTGCAGACCTCCACAAATTCGCTCCAGGTCATAGGAACTTCGGGATCCGGCAGTGCAACGCCCTTCTCTTCAAACAAAGTCTTGTTGTAGACCATGGCCCAGGGACCCAAGTCCTTGGGAAGACCGTATAGGTTTCCGCTTTCCACGCCCACCTGACGGGAAGTTTCGTCATAGCGGAAGATGGTCAGGGCCTTGTCCCAGATCTGGGTCTCGGAGGCCACGGTGGAGGCTTCTATGTAGGGAGTCAGATTCTCCAGCCGGCCGGCATCCACCCAGGAATAAAACTCGTCGGAATGGATGTAGAACACATCAGGCATCTTGTTGGCCGCCAGCAGGGAAACCAGCTTCACCAGGTAATCCTCCTGGGTGCCGGGGATGTGCTGATAGTTGACTTTGACGCCGGGGTGCGTTTCCTCAAACTTGTCGATCATGGCGGTAAAGATCTTCTTCTCCGCCAGAGAGCCCCAGCCCGCGAAGGTGATGACCGTGGTCTGGGAATTGTTTCCGCCGGTGCTTTCGGAATCGTCACAGCCGGCCAGCACAGGTGTCAGCAGCATGACCAGGGTCAGCAGTAGCGCTGTCAATCGAATGCTCTTTTTCATATCAAATCCTCCTTGTATTTCATCCGAAGATCTCTCGCAAGACCGTCAGCGGCACTCTGGGCTCCCGTTCCGGGGTCAGCAGGCCGTTGGTTTCCTGACGGACATCGGTCAGTTGGGTGTAGCAGAAGCCCCGCAGCTTTTCATGGCCGCGGAGGGCCGCGATCATGCCCCGCAGATAGCCGACCATTTCATTTTCGTTCTCAATGTCGCCGCTGTAGCCCCAGCCGGCTGCATTTTTCAGCTTGACACCGCCCATTTCCGTCAGCAGCAGCGGAACACCGTTATAGCTTTCATCCTTGGCGTAGACCGGCTTGAAATTGACGCTGCCGCGGACGGTTTCATAAATATCGCCGTAACGGCCTGCGAAATTATCCGGCGTGATGTCGTAGTCGTGGATGCCGCAGAAGTCCGTCAGGCCGATCTGCTCCCAGCCGTCATTGGAGCCCACAAGGCGGGTCTGATCCAGGGATTTCAGCAGATGATAGGCCGCTTTTACAAAATGCTTCTGCATGGGATCGCCTACGATCTGATGAACACCCCAGCTTTCATTGAAGGGGATCCAGGTGATGATGCAGGGGTGATTAAAGTCCCGCTTGATAAATGCCTGCATTTCATCCAGCAGCATCCGCTGTCCCTCGGGGGTAAAGTCGTAATTGCTGGGCATCTCGCCCCAAACCAGCAGGCCCAGCTTATCCGCCCAGTAGTAATACCGGGGATCCTCGATCTTCTGGTGCTTCCGGGCGCCGTTGAAGCCCATGGCCTTGGTCAGCTCCACATCCCGGCGGATGGCATCGTCGCTGGGGGCGGTCATCAGTCCGTCGGGCCAGTAGCCCTGATCCAGCACCAGGCGCTGATACAGCAGAGTGTTATTCAGATAGATCCGGTCGCCGTTGATATGCAGCTTGCGCAGACCGAAATAGGTGCTGACGGTATCCAGAACCCGGTCACCCTCCAGCAGCTCCACTTCCACATCCAGAAGTGTGGGAAAATCCGGTGTCCAGTAAAGATCAAACACCGATTTGACGCCGTGCTCCTGGAATCCGAAGCTGCATTCGACCCGCTTGCTGCCGGTCTCCACGGTCATGCGGCCCAAGAGCTGTTCACCCTTGCGGATGGTCAGCGCCACCTTCACATCCTGCTCCCGCAGAGTACGGATCTGGAAATGGGCTTTTCCGTTGTCCACATCCGGGGTGATGCGGATGTCGGTTATGTAGTTGCGGCCGGTGAATTCCAGCCACACGCTTTGCCAGATGCCGGTGGTGTTTACATAGAAGCACAGGGCGGGCTCCCTGGCCCACATCTGCTTGCCCCGGGGTTTCTCCCGGCTGTAGTCGTCCTCTGCCTTGACCGTCAGGACATTGCTTCCGGGCTTCAGGAAACGGCGGATCTCAAACTGGAAGGGTGTAAAGCCGCCGTCATGCCGGCCCACATAGCAGCCGTTGACCCAGACCTTTGCGGTGTAGTCCACCGCACCGAAGTGCAGCAGCACCGCCCCATCCAATTCTGCCTCCGTTACCTCAAAGCCGCGCCGATACCAGACGCTGCGGCAGGTACGGTCGGTGCCGATGCCGCTGAGCTGAGATTCATAGCAGAACGGGACACGAATGGTCTGATCAAAGACCGCGCCATCCGGGCCCATGTCCTCGAACCGGTCATCCTCATCAAAAGCAAAATCCCAGATGCCGTTCAATGTTTTCCAATTTTTACGGGCGAATGCCGGATTTGGCAGCTCCGACCGCATGATTTTCTCTTCTTTCATAACCCTTCCTCCATCCGCGTGTCCTTGTATTCCAGCTTTACAATGATATTTTGCTGATAGTTGCCGAATTTTTCGCCAAACAGATTCAATCCGCCTGCGTTCACCGCATTGGGTTTGTTTCCCAACCGGAAGGTGAAGTACTCTCCCTCACTGATGTTCAGATCCCGGATACCGATGGCGGACATTCTGTTTTCATCCAGATAGGTACCGTCAGAATTGATACGCACCGTTTTCAGCAGGCCGTACTGACTGGAAATATCCGGATACCATTTGGGGTTAAGCTGACCCCGATGACCTCCAAAATCGCCGGGAGAAGTCCAGGTGCAGACCTCCTGACCGTTGATCCAGAAGGTGATGTCCGATTCCCAGTCGTTGCGGTAATTGGGGGCTTCGGAACAGATCTCCATGCTGAGGCTCAGGGCCAGCGGCTCCATGTTGTTCAGGAAATAGTTTGGGATCCTGTATTCCAGATAACCGTCGCTGAGCCAGATCAACTGGGCCGTTGCCTTGGCGGCGGAATAAAACACACCGGGCGTGTCATCCCGTTCGATGATATTCTCCTCATTGGCCATGCCGCAGGAGGGCTTGACCGCGCAGTCGGAAAAGCTGCCCACAGGAATATCCAGCACGGTGGTCAGCACATTGGCATTGCCGGATGTGTCTATGCAGCTAAGGCTGATTTCATCCAGCCTGCGGCTGATGATCTTCGCTGAGCCACGGAGCGCAGATTTCGTCTGAACATTGATCAGCTCCGCATCCTGCAGGATATTGATGTGAAATGCAGCAGTGGAAGGCGGAAGCTGCAGTACTTTGGCAATCTCGGTCACGCTGTAGCTGTTTTTGTCCACCAAGCGCAGGATATCCCGCCGGATCCTGGAAGCCAGCGCTGCCATAACCTTGTTGATGCGCTCCTCGTCGTAAATAGAAAGGTGCATATACCGCGACATAAGAATTTACCCTCCCTTGTTTCAATTCAAGTTCTTTGCTTCAAATAAACCTGTTGTGATTTTTCTGTTCGCTACAACTTTATTTGTGTTTATTGCACAAATTTTATTGCAAGTTTTCGTCTACATTTGTATAATACCACTGTCAATAATGGATGTCAATGGTTTTCGTATGAAAAGTATAAAGCCGAAGGACGCGAAAATCCCAAGAAGATGACCAGTATGGTTTTAGGCCACAACAGAGACACCATCACCCCTGTCTATCTGGCAGATCTGCCGCCAGGCAGACAGAAAAAACAATAAACTCGAAAGCTGCAGTCAGGTGTACCAAACAATACAAATCCGAACTTTTTGCCAATTGGTGAGGGGTTCGGACTTGTTGTCTACTTCTGAATGAACTGATGCAATATGTTCAACTGCTTTGATCGGAATATGACTAAATAAGGTTTATAACACAGCAGTTGCCCCCACCACGAAAGGCCATGGTGGGGGTAACTATTTTGGGAGAAAATATGAAAAAGCGCGGAATTACTGCTTTACTGCACCAGCGGACATACCGTTGACCAAGAATTTGGAGAGGAAGAAGTACAGAATGATAATGGGAACAGCGATGAAGATAGAGCCTGCTGCAAAACGGGCGAACTCCGTTTCGCCGAGGTTCATCAGGCCGACTGCCACCGTATACAGGTTTTTCTGCTTCAAAAGCAGCTTTGGAAGGATGAAGTCACTCCAGGGCCAGACGAACTGGGAAAGCAGCGTATACACGATCATTGGCCCAGACAGCGGCAGGGTGATCTTCATAAACACCTGAAAGTTGGTTGCGCCATCCATTCTGGCAGCTTCGTCTATGGTGCGCGGAATGGTATCGAAGAAACCCTTCTGCGTCATATAACCCATTGGTGCGCCGGCAGAATAGATCAGGATCAGCCCCCAATGTTGATTGATCAGATTGAACTGTGTCATAAGGATGTACACAGCCGTCATAGTCATAAAGGACGGGAACATACCCAGGATCAGCGTAGTTTTCATCAGCACCTTGCGGCTCTTAAATTTGAATCGGCTCATACAATATGCCGTCATAATAGTTAAGAATGTACCAATCAGGCTGCTCATGACAGCAATAAACAGTGTATTCTTAAACCATTGCGGGTAATTGTACAACTCGGTATCTGTGAACAATTTTTCAAAGCTCGCCAGAGAATACTCCGTTGGGAAGAAACCATCGAAGGAGTAGATGCTGCCGGATTTACTGAAACTGGCCAAAGTCAGCCATAGGATGGGAAACAGGAAAATAAAGCTGACGGCCAAAATAATGAGGTAGGTAAAAGCAGCACCAAAGATTTTTTTGGGAGTTGGTTTGTTTCTCATTTATATGTATCCTCCTGTTTATAGCTTGCGGACGACATATATACGATCAGCGAAATGATGGAAGTGATGATAAAGATAATGATGCTGATGGTGGCACCGATGGAATAGTAGTTGTTGTCGATGGACAGATTAAACAGCCAGTTGATCAGCAGATCCGTATCGCTGGCCAGGAAGTATCCGTCCATATACAGGCCGCCCCGGAGAAAATAAAAAATACCGAAATTATTGAAGTTGGCCACAAACTGACTGATGAGAACAGGTGTGGTTGCAAATACCACAAAGGGTAGCGTAATCTTTGTAAACTTCTTGAAACTGCTTGCGCCGTCAATGGAGGCGGCATCATAGAGGCCCGTATCCATATTGGACAAGATACCGGTTGCCAGCAGCATAGAGGACGGAATGTTCAGCCAGCAGTTTACAAGCAGACCGATAATTCGGCTGGACCACTTGGCATCAATGTCCAAGAATCCGATCGCGCTGCCGCCTGCGTCCACGATCATTTGGTTGATAGGACCTCCGTAGGAGAACATAAACTTAAATGCCAGCATGGTGATGAATCCAGGCACCGCATAGGCAAGGATTGGGAACAGTCGCCAAAAAGCTTTGCCTTTTACACATTTTTTGTTATACAGCAGCGCAAGGCCCAGACCGGCAAAATAATTAAGCGCGGTAGATGCAATTGCCCAAATGAAGTTCCACAGCAGGATCTTGAAGAAAGTGGGTGCAAACTGGGAAAGGGTTACAACATTTCCAAAGTTCTCAAGTCCTACCCAATCCACAAGCTCCGGGGGAACGATATTGCCACCATAATTGGTAAAGGCGATCAAAATCATAAAGATGATGGGTAGCACTAAGAAAACACATACGCCCACAATAGGCAGTGCCAACGCAGTCATATGAAAATTGCTGTCCAGTAAGGTTCTAGCCTCTTCTCTGAAGGTCAGGGGCGCATCGCCGCCCTCTACACGGATCTGTGTCTTTCTCACATCCTGCAGGTTG
This sequence comes from uncultured Oscillospiraceae bacterium, assembly GCA_964583135.1. Classification (GTDB taxonomy): domain Bacteria; phylum Bacillota; class Clostridia; order Oscillospirales; family Oscillospiraceae; genus Faecousia. The sequence goes on from CAZOVE010000029.1 coordinate 10,809, forward strand.
ATCCAATAGATGGCAAGATATAGGAACAGAATGATGAAAGCGAAGATGCCCATAATCAGCATAGTCACAGAGTTGTCGCCTTCAATGCCATACCAAGGGTTTGTCTGCACCGTACCCAGGGTGAAGAAACCTGCCAGTGCTTTGCCTCCATAGAGGGCGAAGAATGCTACAAAGCCGATCTGCATCAGCAAGAACAGGATACCCTTGACCCATTGCTTATACATCAGCTGCCCCACACCCATACAGAGTGCGGAAGCGAACACACGGTTATTCCCGTTGCGAATAATGTCCACAAGGTTTTTCATCTGTGTTTTGTTTTTTCGCATATCGATTGATTCCCTCCTATCCCTGTAGTGTGAAGATCGCATCGTAGATCTGCTTATCTACCTTTTCCAGCGCTTCCTTGATAGCCTGCAGGCTGTCATACTTCATTTCAGATTCTTTCCGGTAGGGATCCTTGGCCAGATCCGTAAAGATCGTTTGCAAAGGCGTCCACATCTGCGCGTTTTCCTTGATGGAAGGCATGATCACAATGTTGCCCTTTTCCAGGTTCTCATTGATCACCACAGATAATCCGCCAACCTTCTGTGCCACATCTGCGCGGGCAGGAACAATGCCCAGCATCTCATTTCGCAGTTCGATCATCTCAAAGGTGGTAGCAAAATTGATAAAGGCCAGACAGGCATTGGGCGCTTTGGTGTAGCTGGAGATGGCATAGCCATTCACGCCACCCATCATCTTGCTGTCGATCAGTTCCGGATTTTCTTCGGTCAGATCACCGGAGGCGGGAAGCTTCGGGATGCTGGTGACCACAAGATTTTCTATTGCTTCTTCTCTGGTCATTCCTTCGTTGACCATTTCGTCGATGAACATAGTATAAACATCCGGCGTGGTCATAGTGGCAAAGTAATCGCCCTTGGCAAGTCTGGAGTAAGCGTTCACGGTAATGGTATCGTCAATACACCACTCGTTCATGCAGCCTGCCAGCTGACGAATCACGCTGGCACCGAGCTCAGCGTTGCCGTTGCTGTAACCAATGTCCATCGGATCACGATTGTTGTTGCCAAAAGAGTAGGCTCCGTAACTATACAAATAGCCAACTGCAAAATACGGGTCAAACAGGGACTTCATATAGCCGAATTTCTCGTTGCCAAGATCCCGGCGTTCTACGGAGAACTTGTACATATCGTTCCAGTTTTCAACCATATCAGGAACACCGTTTTTGTCATCGTCCCATTCTTGCTGCCAGTTATCCGGCAGCAGATCCTTGCGGTAATACAGCAGAGGACCCTGGACATTGACAGGAACACCAAAGGTATAGGTTTCTCCGCCAATTTCGCTTTCATATGCAGACCAGGCATTGGCACCAATCTGATCATAGCAATCCAATTGATCCACAGGAATCGGCTGGATGTGCTTTCCGTCTACATACCGCATCAAGCGGTCATTTGCCTGGTAGAGCACATCCGGACCGTAGCCATAAGGACCGTCATTTTCTAAGTCGGAGTATTCATCCATATTGGCATCCACGGCTACAATACCGTATTCCGCATAGGCTTCGTTAAAGGCATCCAACAATCTCTTCATATAGCCCTGCTTAACGGCGGTATCATTTTCTAGGATGCGGATGGTCACATTGCGCTCCAACTCTCCGGTGAACTTCACCGAGCCTTCGGTTCCCTTGGTGCCGCTGAGACTACCCGCCACAATGTTGAGCAGCAATATCAAAACCAGATGGATGGCAATTGCCGCTGTCATTTTCTTCATAAGCGCACCTCCTCAATCATAAAGCCGCAACCGATGATCTTATTTCCTTGCATGTTGTGGGACAGAAGCACTTTGCCGGGGGTTACCTCGTACTGCCCCTCCCGGATCATCGTGAAGCGAATCATAGCGTCTTTATAAGTTCTTTCCATAACGAAAGCATTTCCGCTCCAATGGTAACGAACATCCCCGCACTTGATGGCATCAAACTTCTTGAACTGCGCCAGGGTGGATATGATCTTGCCAACTGTGGAAGGTTCATTCTCGACCGACCAATCCATAGCTCTGCGGCAATCCGGATCGTAGCCGCCCTCCATAGGAACTTCCGTTCCGTAGAAAACGCAGACAGAACCGGGGTGAACGAACAGCAAAGCCAAAGCACAGATCAGCTTGTCCACATTTTTGTCCACCAATGTGAAGAAACGGTGGGTATCATGGCTGTCCAGCAGGTTCATCATCATATGATTGACAATGGATGTATTACGCAGATACAGCGACGACATCCGGTGGGCAAGACCACGGCCATCCAGGCATTCCTTCTGGAAATAGTCCATCATAGCTTTGGTGATAGCGTAATTCATAATACTGTCATACTGATCGCCCTGTAGGTAAATATGAGCGTCGTGCCAGTTCTCGCCAATGATCGCCGCGTCAGGCTTAATTGCCTTAACCTCCTGCCGGAATCTTCTCCAGAAGCTGTGGGACACTTCGTCCGATACATCCAGTCGCCAGCCGTCAATATCGTATTCTTCAATCCAGTGCTTTGCAATTCCGATAAGGAAATCCGCAGCGGCCGGACAGGAAGTATTGAGCTTTGGCATATACTTACACACACCGAAATACTCGTAGTTGCCAAGCGTGGTGTCCGCCTGGTCGCCATCGATCAGGAACCAATCGTAATAGGGGGATGCTTTCCCCTTTTGGAGCACATCTTGGAACTGCATCAGATTCTCGCTGCAGTGATTGAACACCGCATCCAGTACCACATAGATGCCATTCTGATGGCAAACCTCCACCAGTTTTTTGAAAGTCTCGTTCGTTCCGAATTGTTTGTCGATATGGTAGTAATCGGAAATGTCGTACTTGTGATTGGATATGGAAGTGAAAATGGGGGTCAGATACAGCGCGTTTACACCCAAGGATTTGATATAGTCTATTTTCTCAATAATACCCCGCAGATCGCCGCCTGCAAAGCTTTTGGGGTTGGGAATCTCATCCCATACCATATTCACATAGGAGGTATCCTTTTCGGGATCTGCACTGAAAAAGCGGTCTATAAAAATCTCATAGAACACCGCATTGGTCAACCAATCCACCTTGGGCATAATATCCGATCTGTTGATATACGGAAGCTGGAAGGAATTGAAATAGGCCAGAGCGAAATCGTACTCCTCTACAACGCCATCCTCACAAAACCAGGATGTTTTTTCTTTTTCCGCCAGTTCAAACACATACACAAACCGGACATCTTCCAATTTGAGCTTTGCGTAATAATATTGAAAAGTCCCATCACAAAAGGCTACCGTCATGGGATACTTGATTTGCTTAATGTAATAATCGTATTTGTTGCCATATACAATGGAAACCTCATCAAAGAGATCTTCTGCCGATGTGCGCAGAAAAACCTCTATCGTTTTTTCGTCTATTGCATAGCAATACTTGCTGTCTGAACTATGAAAAACAGCTTGTTTGTTCATAAAACCTCCTAAGCCTGAGCAATATGATCCGAACCCGCCTGAGCGAGCGTCTGATTTGCTCAGGCTAACCTTGACACAGCGTATTTATGTGGTAAAATAAAGTTGCTATGATAAGAAATAACAAAAAACCTACAATTAAAGATGTTGCCAGCATGGCCGGTGTGTCTATCGCCACAGTTTCTTATGTGATCAATGGCAAAGAGGGACAAAGGATACCGGAGGAAACCAAAAATAAGATTTTCCACGCCATTAACATTTTGGGATATGCACCCAATCCCCATGCTGTAGCAATCAAAACAGAAAGAGCCAAGGATATCATTCTGCGGACCCATAACAGGACCACATCCCTGCAGGATCTGGAAAATATCTGCTTTCTGCAGCGTTTCACCCCCTACTGTATCAGTGAGGGGTATACTGTCACGCTTTCCGCAGATAAGCGGGCACAGCGTGTGCCTGCTACCGCCTGCGTATGCCTGTCGCTAAAACCGGAGGATTTCCGGGCTCTGGCAAAGGAGAATTTCGTTCCATTGATCTGCGTGGATACATTGCTGTATGATCCGGTTTTCTTCCAGGTCACCAATAACTACAAGGCCGTTGCGGAATTGGCCGCAGCACATTATGGACCTGATTTCACATATGTGGCCATCACGCCCAACGACGAGGCGCTGAAAGAGGAGATCAAAAAGCATATTCCCAACACCGTATTTGTCAAACACATATCTGAACTTCGAGACCTTAATCCCCGCAACGCGGTTGTTACCGATTATTGTCTTGAAAAGTTCTTAACGGCTGATAAGATCCTGGTGCTTAGACAGCTACAGGAAAATAAACTTATGGCTGTTATGGATTGTGTCAAGAAAGCGGTCAACAGAGACATCACGGAAGATAGCGCCCACTATGTAACGGTGTAATTGCATAATAAACTACAAGGCTGAGCCGATTTGAAGCGAACCCAAAAGTGAAACGCTTTTGGAACTGCACATCATTTCGGCTCAGCCTCGCTTTGTTGGATATTATTGGGCTTCGATGGTAATGGCCTTTGCTGCGGGATCAAAGGTGATCTTGTAAGTGCCGGCGGTCATGCACTTGATATTATGGCCGGACAGATCAAAGTTTACATTTGCAGCGCCTTCTGCAACATTGGATGCCACGAAAGCTTCGCCCCACTGGGAGGTATCGCCCACGGCAAAATACTGAATCATGATTTCGTCGTTAGCGGCCATAGTCAGAACGATCTCGAACTTGCCATTTACGGCGGTCATCTTGCCGCTGGCGGGCTTGTTGCCCCAGGACTCGATGGCGCTGCCCTTAACAAAGGCATCACCCTGTTCCTCAACTACGGCATAGAAATCGATCTTGCCGGTGGCAATGTCATAAACTACGCGATAGCTACCGGGAGTGGAGCACTTGAAGTTACCGCCGCTGCCGGGGTTGAACAGCTCGTTGGCATCACCGCTGGTGCCGATGGCAGCCAGACCCAGCCAATCGCCGTAACCGGTGGTCTCGCCCTTGGGGTGCTTTTCCATACCGAACTCAATGTTGCCATTGACTGTCAGCAGATACTCGTAGGTCTTCTGATCAGCGGACATAGTGAACACATAGTCAGCGCTGAAGTTGTGTGCCCAGTCGTTGATGCCGGCACCCTTGATGTAGATGTCCAGAATATCGGCGGAATCCGTATGAGCGATGATGGTGACGATCTTGGAGTAGTTGTCGATCACGATATCGTAATTGCCGGCAGTCTTAACCTTAATGTTATTGCCGTTAGCCTCGAATGCATCGTTGGTGGCCAGGTAGGCATAGGTCAGATCCACATAGCCGCTCCAACCAGGGTTCTGAGTGCCTGCGGGGTAGGAACGAATGATCAGTTCTTCGCCGGCAGCCAGAGCAACATTGTTCATAACATAAGTGTTGTTGTCGCCTGCAGCAAACAGATGGTCAGCTTGGTTGGTCTGATAATCGCCCCAGTTGCCACCGCCATAGGTGCCGTCCAGATAATAATCCCGGGCTTCCAGAGTCTTGGCGCCGTCAAATTCAACGCTCAGCACATTGGTAGAGGCGTTGTAAGTAAAGGTGTACAGGCCGGATTCCAGGGCCTTCATATTGGTGCCGGTCTCAACATAACCGCCGACAAAGGCCTGTGCAGCGGTGTCCAGGCAGTTGGACTTCACAAACACGGAACCTGCAGAGGGAGGATTGGTGCCCACAGTGACCTGGGAGCAGAACAGGAACTCTTCATCCGTGTTCAGATATATGGACAGAGTGTGGATGTCGCCGTTGGCAACCATCTTGGTTGCGGGGTTGATCATATCCTTCCAGCCGGTGATGCTGGCACCCTTGATGTAGAACTCAGTCAGAGAAACTTCCTCAACGAGAGGATCGCCGTTTCTGACCCAAGTGATAGTGTCATAGGTGCTGAGATTATAGACTTCCTTGGTAGCTTCGGTGTAAGTAGGTGCACTAGTGTTGTAGTAATCGTCAGCGGGGTGGGTGGTCAAGGTGATGGTGTAGTTACCGGACAGTTCGACCTTGATGTTGGCACCCTTAGTGGACTCGTCATAGACGCTGCCCTGGCCGCTGAATACTGCAGTACCATCTTCCAGAGTCAGAGTGGTCAGATAGCCAAAGCCACGCTTGTTCTCCCATGAGGAGTTGATGGCGAACTGGAATTCGTCACCTGCCAGCAGATCCAAAGTGATGGTGTACTCGTTCTTGTTGGGATCCTTGGTCATCTTGTGGGCATCGGTAATATTCTTGCCCCAGTTGCTGCTCATCAGCAGGGTGCTGGTGCCGGAGCCGACCACATAGAAATCACGGGTATCTGCTTCAAACAGAGTGAAACCTGCAAAAACGCTGGTGTCTTCCGTGATGGGCTTGGTGAAATCAAATTTATGGTTCTTGGAGGGAGTGGAATACCAGGCAACAAACTCATAGCCGCCTTCCTTAGTGGGAGTGTAGTTTTCGACGGTTTTGCCGTCCTCAACTTCCACTTCCTTCAGAACGGTATCGCCGTCGTAGAAGGTTACCTTGTGCTTAGTGACAGGGGCCTTGGTCTGACATCCGGCCAAAGCGAACACGGACAGAACCATGCAGAGCACAAGTAACAGGGTGGTAGATTTTTTCATTGTAAATTCCTCCTCATAGTTTATGATTGTGCCATAAGCGGCATTGATGGAATCCCTTTCTATTATAACACCAATGCGAACCCTGTGTACACCTTGGCATAAATAGAAGGGGCTAACATTCACTTAAATGTTTAAGTTAAATGTTTAAGCACATTATACAGCAGCATTTGTGAAATATCAATAGAAGAAACAAAAAATTTCCTCGTTTTTGCAAATTGTGTGCCGCTGCTTGCAGCTCAAGGCAAATATCCGCCTTGGTATTGCTCTGATATCAGGGCGAACAAAACTTATGCGACCTGCTGTAAAACACCTTGGTTTACTACAATAGTTAGACTTGGTGACTATCTCCCCGTAGACAAACTCATCACCGCCACAACGGAATATATACAGCTTATTCAAAACACTCAATTTAGGTAAAATTTTGACTGAACACAGCCTGAAGATGGGGAACAACAACACTGTTCTTCTTATCCCACTTGGAATAACCCTTTTAATATTGTGTGGAGGAAGGGACTCGAACGATTCAATGCAACAGGGTGTGTTTTGCAAAGGAACGTTTTCATAATTAGAAATAGAACCCCATGACAGAATTCTGTCATGGGGTTGATTACATAATAGAGTTTTGTGCTTGTTTAATAGCGCGTCCATCGCTTGCCACAGCGGTGACATTCATAAGTAGTGGAGCCATCTTTATTTGTCCAATACTTAAAATTCGAACCGCCACAGCCTTTACAGCGCATATTTCCTGCCGCATCCATATCAGGCTCATTCTTGACACTTAGCAATGCCTTAACAACATTCACAAGAATCCAAATAACAATTATTGCAATAATAATACCCATTCTATATCCATCCTTTCTTTTTGTACGGTTCTCCCCGCATTGATAGTTTAACCTAAAACAGGTTAAAAGTCAATAACCTGATTTAGGTTATCATAAAATATAGCAAGTTCTATAACAAGGAGGGGTACTATGTATCCACGCATCCGGGACTTGCGTGAAGATCGTGACTTAAACCAAACACAGGTTGCATCAATGCTAGGTATGTCACAGACTGGGTATTCAAAATACGAAACAGGAGAAAACGACATACCAACTTCGATACTGATTAAACTTGCACGGTTCTATAATACCAGTATTGACTATCTCTTAGGGGAAACAAACAATAAGAAAAGATATAAATAAAGAGCGCACTTACTCACCACCGGTAAAAGCCGGTGGTGTTGTGCTGTGTAGGATAACTGAGAAAGGCTCCCTTGTGCAAAGGAAGCTGACGGAGGGATTGACAACCCCTCCGAGCCGCCGTTCGGCGGCTCACCTCCCCTTACACAGGGGAGGCTTTGGTGCGCTGCAACAAGGGAAACCATCCTTGGCAAATTGCCTGCCAGTCCGGTGGACTGTTGCCGCCTCCGGTGTATACCGCTAACGGATAATACAAAATCCCCTGAATTCATCTGCAGTCGATCTTTTCTGGTCAAATAAACAACATTTACCCATTCTTTCTCTATACTTTTGATTAGCTATAATATATAATACAATCAGGACATAGCTAAAGCAGCGGAAGAACAGAATGATAAATATGGTCAACCGGATATTCTGTACAGAACACTTTGATATAAAACCACTGCATTTACCGGTGGAACAAGGGAAAATCAATCCGGGCGGCTAGGGGATGAAAGGCGAGGGGCAGTATGTTTGATTTTTTCAGAAAACCAAAACTAAAAGAAGGCATCCAGTCGGGTACATTTGAATGCCAAAGGGACGGGCTGACCATCCGGGGAACGGAATACCGTCCGGAAGGTAATGATCTGCCCATTGCTATTGTATGCCATGGGTTTATGGCATGGCAGGATACGGTAAGACATTATGCAATTATGCTTGCGGAGATGGGATATGCAGCATACTGTTTCGACTTTAACGGCGGCTCAGTCATGCGAAGCAAAAGTGATGGCAAGACTACTGATATGTCTGTGCTGACCGAAGTGCAGGACCTGGAGGCAGTCATCGATCATTTGCGTACCTTGCCCTATGTCAACCGGGATCGGATCTTCCTTATGGGCTGCAGTCAGGGTGGTTTTGTTTCCGCGCTGGTTGCCGCGAAAAACCAATATCCGGTGGAGAAATTGTGTCTGTTCTATCCTGCGCTGTGCATTCCCGATGATATCCGGGCAGGACGGATGATGTCCACAAAATTCGACCCCAATAACGTGCCGGAAACCGTACGTTGCGGCCCTATGAAGGTGGGAAAACGCTATGCAACAGATGTTATGCATATGGACTCCTTTGCGGAGATCAAAGCATATACCGGGAAAGTATGCATCGTCCACGGAACAGCTGACAAGATCGTGGATATCACCTACGCAAAACGTGCAGCTGATATTTACAGAGCTGCCGCGCCGGAAGCGATGGACGATGGTATGAGGGTGAGCCTCCATATAATCGAAGGCGGTGCGCATATGTTTTCCAAGAAGCACGATGTGGTTGCGATGGCGAAACTAAGAAATTTTGCCGATTTGGCCTGAAGAGAGAACGGAGGATTACAGTGTTTCATATTGAAGAAACCATAAGGCGCAGGAAAAGTATCCGCACCTACGAAAACCGGCCCTTATCTCCGGCGGACAAAGCGGCCATTCAAGCGTGTATGGATGAATTGTGCCGGGAGGATACACCTTTTCCGGCAAAGCTTCAAATGTGTCTTTTGGAAACCAAACCGGGCACCAACACGGAAAAGCTGGGCACCTATGGCGTGATCCACGGAGCCAACTCCTTCATTGGCATCACTGTCGAGAACACCGAAACCGCGATGGAGGCAGTGGGATATACTTTTGAAAAGCTGGTGCTGACCGCCACCGCTATAGGGTTGGGTACCTGCTGGCTGGCCGGCACCTTTAATCGGGAGCAGTTTTCCGGCGCTGTGAACATTCAAAATGGACAGCTATTCCCAATCGTTTCCCCGATCGGCTATCCTGCAAAAAAGCCTACGTTGGTGGACACCTTGTTCCGCAAAGGAGGAAAATCGGATCAGCGCAAGCCTTGGTCTGAATTGTTTTTTGAAAACGACTTTTCCACACCGTTGACCGAAGAAAGTGCCGGTGAATACGCTTTCCCACTGGAGATGCTCCGACTTGCACCTTCCGCTGTCAATCGTCAGCCGTGGCGGGTCGTTATGAAGGACGAGGTCTTTCACTTTTACCGGGAAGCCAATCCCAGAGCAAAGCACGCCTACGATCTGCAAAGGCTGGATGTGGGCATCTGCGCCTGTCATTTCCATTTAGCCGTCGCTGACAAGGGGCTGACAGGCTCCTTTGTGAAACTCTCTGAAACCGGCATTGCCGCGCCGTCTAAGATGAAGTATCTGTTTTCGTGGATAAAGACGCAGTAACTGCACTGGGTACAAAGGATGGATTGTTGCTATTGTTATAGCGAGACAACGCCTCAGTTCTGTATATTGATTTTGCGTACAGGAAGCAAACACATAACCAAACAGTAAAAATGCCAGTTCCAAGAAGCGACTCTTGAAACTGGCATTTTTTACATTGTTTTTGCTTATTCCGTTCTCAGCGCAACAACAGGATCCTTCTTCGCCGCGCTGCGGGATGGGATCACACCTGCAAGAATATTCAGAACGATGCTGATGCAAGTCAGAAGCAGCGCCACATCCCACGGCAGGAATGCCTCAAGGCTCTTGATTCCTGTCAAGTTCTGTATAACTGCATTGATAGGAATACATAGAAGCTTTGTGATCAGCACACCCAATGCACCGGACGCGAAGCCGATAATGATCGTTTCCGCACTGAACATACTGGAAACGTTCTTCTTAGATGCACCAATTGCACGAAGCACACCAATTTCTTTCGTCCGTTCCTGAACAGAGATCAGCGTGATCACAGCAATCATAATGGAAGAGACGATCAAAGAAATTGCCACAAAGGCGATCAGTACGTAGGTAACAGCGTTGATGATAGCGGTCACAGAGGACATCATAATACCAACATAATCAGTATACTGGATCTTCTGCAATTCATCTACACCCTCATTGTAGGAAGCAATGGCAGCTTCGATCACAGCCTTGCTCTCAAAGGTGGAGGCATAGAGGTTAATGGATGCAGGCTCATCCAGATCCACGCAGCCAAGAGTTACCAGGTTGCCCTCGTAGGTGGAATCGGAGAACTCCATAATCTCATCGTAGTAGCTTGCGCACTGCTCGG
>CAZOVE010000030.1:0-20727 GCA_964583135.1 uncultured Oscillospiraceae bacterium
TTGTCCAAGGTGTTTCTTGTTCGTCTCACATTATTCAATTTACAAGGTACAGGTGCTGCCGCTCTCGCAGTTAGCTTGCTCATTCTATCACGCAGTGTTCCATTTGTCAAGAACTTTTTTCATCTTTTTTCAAATTTATTCCGCGTTCTTTTTGCTGCTAGCCACTCTCTGGACAGCTCGCTTATACTATCACCTCTTCCCCCTTTTGTCAAGCCCTTTTTTGCTTTTTTACAATTAATTCTTTCTTTCATCGCTTCCGGGTGCAGCTTTTTTGCGACGTTTTTCACCAGAGAGTCGTTGACGGAGTATGCTCGGCTCAAATGGTACAATGTAACGTGCGCCTAAACTGCGTAGACTAATCAAATGGATCAACAAAAGACTTGTTCCCAGACCCATGCCAATCAAACCACCAAACGCAGCGGCAAGTGTCAAAATTTGTCGCCAGATCCGTACTGCACCTGCCAGATCCCTGTTGGGCAACACGAACCCACAGACACCTGCAATACTGACGCAAATCAGTGCTACCGACGAAATCATGCCTGCTTCTACGCCAACCGTCCCTACTACAATGCCACCAATGATTGACACCGATTGTCCCACACTTTGTGGCAGGTGGATCCCCGATTCCTGTAGCAACTCAAATGCGATGAGCAACCCCAGCACCTCCCAGATCGGAGAAAAGGGTACACCTTCCCTGCCCTGCCGGATCACCTGTGCAATGGCGTTCGGAAGCAGTTCCCAATGATATACTGTCATTGCAACATACAAGGCAGGGAGCAGCAGACTAACCAATAGAGCCCCATATCGAAGAATCCGCACCCACGAGGCGGAAATGTAGTCTCGCCCGTAGTCTTCCGGTGAATTCATCAAATATCCAATATCCACCGGTGCCAAATATCCCAGCGGAAGACCATCGACGAACAGCCCCACTCTCCCCTGCAGCAAGCCGTTACAGAAACGATCTGTCCGCTCGGTGTACTGGAGCAGCGGAAAAGCTGTTGCACGAGAACCCGTAATATATTCCTCCACCGCCGATGGTGAGATCATACCGTCAATTTCAATAGAATTCAGTCGAGTTTTCATTCGTTCTACATATTCCGGATCGGTCAGTTCATCGATCCAAAGAAGTGAGACATTTGTTAGACTTCTTCTGCCCACTTTTGTTTCAAAAATGCGCAATTTGGGTGTGCGAAGATGTCTGCGCACCAGAGAGGTATTGGTGCGGTTAGTCTCCACAAAGGCATCCTTCGGTCCTTTAGAAGTATGCTCCAATTCTGGACCGGACAGGCTTCGCTTCTCTCCTGTCTTGGCCTCGAATGCAATAGCTCCCTGCTCCGGAAACAGCACAACGCAGAAACCGTTGACCAGCAACATGGCTGCATCATTCAAATCGACACATACCTTGGCAACCGTATTCACCACTACTCCATGCAGCGCATTGCAATACAGTTCCTGCATGGTGGCTCCTCGTAACTGCTCCATAATGGGTTTTACAACATATTCTGAGATCGTATTGCTGGAAGTCAGACCGTCGATGCAGTAGCAATATAACGTGTGTTTCTCACAATGAAGGATGCGCAAATTAAAATCTGCGGCTTCAGCAAATAGAGTACGAATATTATTGTCTGTTAGTTCTCCGGAATAAATCTGCATCATGCCCACCTCCCGGTTAGTTTGCCAGTCATATTGCGAATTATGCGATTTTTCATTGCTTTTTCCGGCTTTGGATGATATAGTTGTTTATTATGGTTTATGGGGTGATACCATGAGCGGCATCGGAAAAATCGAGAAAAAGATCGGCAATCGCTTTTTAAGCTTCTATGAGATCGAGGCGATTCACCGAGACGGAAGTAGCGCTCCCTATTATATGGTGTCGCGCAACAGCGATCCAGAAACCCTCAAAGCAGTTACGAAACACAATGCACCGGATGGCGTAATCTTGTACGGTGTATATGGGCCGCAGAAAGACAAAGTTGTTTTGATCCGGCAATACCGTTACCCCATTGGGGGATTCATATACGAATTCCCTGCAGGTCTTATTGAAGATGGCGAAGATCTGATTCAGTCAGGCATCCGTGAAATGTACGAGGAAACCGGCTTACAGTTTACTCCAGTTGCTATAACGAAACCATTTTTTATGACTGTTGGCATGACCGATGAAAGCTGCGGCACCGTTTTGGGCTACTGCAGCGGCGAACCCACCAACGCCAATCAGGAAGACTCCGAGGAGATCCAAGTCATCCTTGCTGATAGAGCAGAATGCTGTCGAATCTTAGCGGAGGAAAATGTAGCGCTTCCTTGTGCGTATATGCTGATGCATTTTGTGGCAAGTGATGGTGATCCGTTGGCATTTTTGAACACAGACTGCTGAACACCAAACGACAGCCCACTCCCTTTGACCTCATCGAAGGGAGCTACCATAGCCGATGATTACCAAGCAAATCATTTTGAGGAGGTCCCACTTATGCATCGGGATGAATTTGAAAAACAACTACGGAAGAAAGACAGATACCGGCGCTTGATAGAGGGTGTACTCACGGGAGTCTTGTTGGCGGTCGGTATTCTTTTCTGGTATCTTCGGGAAAGCACCAAAGAGGTCATCCTGCACGAAGGTTTCTATTTTATCCCCGGATGGGAAGAGGTAAATTATAACGACAATTATGTCCCATTCATCCTTTTGGGATTCCTTGGCGCTTTTTGCATTGGTGTGTTTTGGTTGATAGACCTAATGATGTGCCGATTTGCAACCATCCAAAAAGATCTGCACCAAATCACCATTTACAGAGGTATGCTACATGAAATCGTCTATGTGGATGGTGCGGAAAAAGGTCGGATCGAGCCCTTTTCTTTTACCAATGTTGCAGAAGTACGGCTTGCAAACAATGTAAAAGTCACTGTCAGTTTCCAAAGGGGGATCTTTCATATCGCCCACGTGTCTTTTTCTGACGACACGCCATCTATAGAAGTATAACGAGCAGGATCGTTGATAGCGCCGATCCTAATCACGCAAATGAGGAGTATATTATGTCACACACCATTGCAGCGGTATCCACGGGCAATGTGGTCTCCGCCATCGGTATCATCCGGCTCACCGGTGACGATTGCATTGAAATCGCCAGCAAAATTTTTACATTAAATAGCAAAAATCTGTCCGATGTACCGGACAGAAAGCTCACGTTGGGTCAGCTCCACGATAAGGCCGGTCGGGTGATCGACTCCTGCTGCGCCATCGTTTCCCGGAGGCCTCACAGCTACACCGGCGAAGATACCGTGGAATTTCACTGCCACGGCTCCCCTGCTGTGCTGGCAGCCGGATTGGAAGCGCTATACATTGCCGGTGCCCGACCTGCCCAACGCGGCGAGTTCACAAAGCGTGCTTTCCTAAATGGCAAACTGGATCTAACACAGGCGGAAGCTGTGATCGACCTGATCGAGGCAGACTCAGCAGAAGCTGCCGCCAATGCTGCCGGTCAGGTGGAAGGCGTTCTGCAAAAGAAATTGGCACCAATTTATGAAGATCTGACCAACCTTTGCAGCCATTTTCATGCGGTGTTGGATTATCCGGATGAGGATATTGAAGATTTTGGTCTTGCTGCCTACGAAAGCAGCCTTTGTGCCGACGCAAAGGCCTTGCACAACCTTCTGCAAACCTATGGTCAAGGCAAGATCCTGCGTCAAGGTGTTGCTGCGGCTATTGTTGGCAAGCCCAATGTCGGGAAGAGCAGTTTGCTCAACGCATTGGCCGGTTATGAACGGGTCATCGTAACCGAAGTTGCCGGAACGACCAGAGACACCGTTGAGGAAACGGTGATGGTGGGTGGTGTGAAGTTGCGACTGATCGATACGGCCGGCATTCGGGAAACCAACGACCGAATTGAAGCCATGGGCGTGGAACGAAGTCGGCAAGCTGTGGAAAAAGCGGATATGGTGATTTTTGTCTGCGATGGCTCCGAGCCATTAACGCAAGAAGATGAAGCCATCATCGATATGTGTTGCAATCGTGAAAACGCCGTTGCATTGATAAATAAGACCGATTTGGGGCAGGTGGTCGAACCTTGCGACCTACCGTTTATGAATGTTATTGAGATCTGCGCCAATACCGGCGACGGGCTGGCGCAATTGGCGGATGTCGTGGATGTACTGTTTGGCGGCGAAATGCCCTGCGACGGTTCCATCCTCACCAATGCGCGGCAATTTGATGCCATTCGGTGCGCACACGAGGCCATACAACGCAGTCTCCGTGGTCTGCGATTGGGTTTGACTCCGGATATGGTTCTGATCGACGTTGAGGAAGCCATGGAGGCCATGGGTGAAGTCACCGGCGCAACGGTACGGGAAGATATTACCGCACGAATCTTTGAGCGATTTTGTGTGGGAAAATAATCAGGTAAATGGACGAGGAAACACGCATGATCTATCTAGACAACTCTGCCACCACAAAACCCTGTCCGGAAGCTGTGGAGGCCATCTTAAATGCCACTGCGACTTCTTGGGCCAATCCCAGCGCATTATATGATTTCGGTATCGACTGCGCTCGTGCGTTGCGCACCGCCCGGCATACCGTGGCTGCTGCCATGGGTGCGGAAACAGATCGCATATTCTTTACCTCCGGCGGCACGGAGGCCGACAATTGGGCCATTCGCGGTACGATTCAACGACTCGGCAAGCGGGGGAAACACATCATCACCACAGCAATCGAGCATCCTGCTGTCCTCAACTGCATGAAAGAACTGGAGCAACATGGATTTGAAGTGACCTATCTGCAGCCGGACAGCCTGGGGAACATTTCAGCGGCCACCTTAAAAGACGCCCTTCGCAAGGACACGATTCTCGTTTCCGTGATGATGGTCAATAACGAAGTCGGCTCCGTCATGCCCATTGCCCAGATGGCAAAGCTGACACACAAAATTTGCCCGGATGCGTTCTTTCACACGGATGCTGTTCAGGGTTTTTTGAAGGTGCCCTTTGCGGCAAAAACGTTGGGAGCAGATCTCATCAGCGTTTCATCTCACAAGATCCACGGTCCAAAGGGTGCAGGCGCACTTTACATTTCCCCCCGGATCAAATCCTTCCCTGCGCTTCTGCTGGGTGGCGGTCAGGAAAGCGGTCTGCGCAGCGGCACAGAGGCTACACCGGCGATTTTTGGTTTTTCAGCTGCCGCTGCGGTCGGTGCAGCTACCTTCCGGCAGGACACAATACAGGAAAAGTCGTTGATTTGCAATCTTTTAGAGAAACTTTCCACGATGAGTGGCATCGTCATCAACGGCTCACATGAAGCACCCCATATTCTGAATTTGGCCATCCCCGGTGTGCCGACCCAGAATACCATTAACATTTTACAGGATTCGCAAATCTATGTTTCCGCAGGCAGCGCCTGTGCGAAGGGACATCGCAGTCACACCTTGGAGGCAATGAAATTGCGCCCGGAGGTGATCGACAGTTCCTTCCGTATATCTATTTGTCGAGATACGACGCAGGCTGAGTTGGACAAATTTGTGGATGTGATCAAACACGAGATCCTAATGAGGGTAAAATGATGGAATATGCGATCTTTACGAATATGTGTATGGTCACCAACGGACACAAGATCCTAGTACAGGATCGGAAGAAGCCCGACTGGCCCGGCATCTGCTTTCCCGGCGGTCATGTGCATCATGGCGAATCCTTTGTTGACTCTGTCATCCGTGAGGTGTACGAAGAAACAGGCTTAACCATTGAAAATCCGGTGCTATGTGGGACAAAGCAGTTTCAAACCGAAGATGGCGCCCGGTATGTGGTACTCTTTTATAAAGCAAGTCACTTTTCCGGAGTGTTGAAATCTTCTCACGAGGGAGAAGTCTTTTGGATCGACAGAAACGACTTGCCGCATTACCCACTGTCTATTGACATGACGGCAATGGTTCAGATCATGGAAAGTGATGAATTAAGCGAATTCTACTATTTTATGGAAGATGGTATCTGGAAGTACCGACTTCTGTGATCAATGTCCGGGCTGAGCCCGGACATTTTTGTATTTTGACCGCAGAAGACACATAATGGCAATGCTCACCATAAACTGTCACGAGGTGATCAAATGCAAACCGCAATTGCTTGTATACACGCAGACAGAATTCGGGGATGTATCCGGTTTTTTCCGCAATACCCCGGTGTCATGGTCACAGCGGAGATTTTCGGGCTTTCGGACGGCTTTCACGGTTTTCACATTCACACCGGCGGCAGTTGTTGTGGGGAGAACTTTTCTGATACATTGGGGCATTTTGACCCGCAAGGGCGCAAGCACCCGGAACACGCCGGAGATCTGCCGCCGCTGCTCAGTTGCAACGCCCGGGCCTATATGGCAGTATTGACTGACCGCTTTGAGCTTAGTGATATCATCGGTCGCACAGTAGTCATCCACAGTCAACGAGATGATTTCACAACACAGCCGGCCGGTGATTCCGGTCGAAAGATTGCCTGCGGCGTGATCCGGTTGACCAATTGAGGGTTGCAATTTGTAACCTTTTGGGATAGTATATAGAAAAACAAGGAGGTTTTTTGTTATGGATTCAACCATGATCATGAAAATATTTGAGGACACAGCCTATGTCCGCATGGGTGGCAGTCCAGAAGAGCTGAAGGCCGCGCAGTATCTGCAACATCTTTGCGCACAAATGGGTTTACAGGCGCGGTTGGAAGAATTTGATGTGGATATGGCTACGATGCATGAAGCCACGCTGATCGTGGACGGCGCACCGATAGAATGCAAGGGCTATTTCAATGCAGGCAGCAGTGCAGTGGAGGCACCTTTTTATTATCTGCGCAACACCGATCCCTACAGTTTATCCTTGTGCAAAGGAAAAATTGTGATGATCGATGGTTATCTAGGCTACTGGATGTACCAAGATCTGTTGGAGAACGGCGCAGTGGGCTTCATTACTTACGACGGCAACGCCAACTATGCCGACTGTGATATTGACCAGAGGGAACTGCGCTCCTACGTCAGCAAGGGAAACAAGATCCCCGGCGTGAATATTAATGCAAAATCTGCCATTGAACTGGTTGAAAAAAATACCACCATGGCTCGAATCGTTCTAAAACAAGAGGAATACACCGGAAAGTCTCACAATGTGGTGCTGGATCTACCGGGAGAAGTAGATGAGTGGATCGTTCTGACGGCCCACTATGACTCCACTTCTCTTTCTCAGGGTGCTTATGATAACATGTCCGGCAGCGTTGGCATTTTGGGTGTGGCAGAGCATTTTGCCACTCATCCACATCGCTATGGTTTGCGATTCGTATGGTGCGGCAGCGAAGAACGGGGTCTTCTGGGTTCAAAGGCCTATTGCTCCGATCATGAGACCGACTTAGGTAGCATTGTACTCAATATCAACTTGGATATGATCGGTTGCATCATGGGTAAATTTATCGCCTGCTGCACTACCGAAGATTCCCTGACCCATTATATCAAGTATCTGGGAAGTGAACTTGGCTGGCCCATCGCTGTTCGACAGGATGTTTACTCCTCAGACTCTACCCCCTTTGCCGACAGGGGGATTCCTGCGGTAAGCTTTGCTCGCATCGCTCCGAACAACACCGCAACCATCCATAACAGTTATGACACTGCGGCTGTGATGAAGGGTGAGCAGATGGAAGCAGACATCGGCTTTGTCATCGCCTTCACGCAGCGGATGGCAAACGCAATGCACTGCCCGGTGGCACGCAAAATGCCGGAAAACATGAAGGAAAAGCTAGATATTTATCTGGCCCGGAAGCGAGATCAAAAAGCATGAGCGTCTGCGTCACACTCAGCGCCAATGCCGGTGTGTCAATTGAGATCGGTGGAAAACGAATATGGGTCGATGCGCTGCACAATACACGCTGCAAACCCTTTTCAACCCTATCGATTCCGCTGCAAAAACAGATGCTGACCTCACCGGCCTTTCAGAGCCCGGATTACATCTGCTACACCCACTGTCATCCAGATCACTACTGTGAATCCCTCACCGATACCGCACTAAATCTTTGGCCCAACGCCAAGGTTTTAGCGCCGGAAGGAAAATACGGCTGCTTTAGCGGGGAAGAATGGTGCTTACAGGACGATACACTAACGCTACGGTTTCTAAAACTTCCGCACGAAGGACAGCAATACCGGGATGTTGTACATTACGGGCTCATCATCAGTAATCAGGATTACAACATTTTGCTACCAGGTGACTGCGCCGTCAACAGCGAGAAACTCGCCCAAGCCATCGCCAACACACCGATTCAATTGGCACTTCTGGATTTCCCTTGGCTCACGCTTCGCAACGGACAAGCATTTTTACGATCCCATTTGCCGCAAAGCAAGTACATCTTCTTTCATCTACCCTTTGAACAAGATGATCGATTTGGCTATCGCATTGCAGCGGCACGCCACATTACGCAGATGGACAACGCATGGTTACTGCAAGATCCTCTGCAGACAATTGTGTTGGAATGAGGTCATGTATGAATAGAATTATCATCATCGGCTGTGGTGGCGCCGGAAAATCCACCCTTGCCCGACAACTGGGTACACAATTGTCACTACCGGTAGTCCATCTGGATCAATTGTTTTGGAAGGGTGACTGGGAGCATATTCCCAGAGACGAATTTGACGCGAAGTTGGCAATGGAACTAGACAAGCCGCAATGGATCATGGACGGAAATTTTGACCGCACCCTCCCCCAGCGTATTGCGCGCTGCGACACGATCATCTATCTGGATTTTCATCGGGTGACCTGCCTATGGGGACTGGCACAGCGGTTGTTACGCTACCATGGTAAATCCAGACCGGATATGCCACAAAATATGCCGGAGCGTTTGGACTGGAGCTTTGTCAAGTGGATATGGAATTATAATTCACGAAACCGCGAAAACAACTACCGTCTCCTAAACGAAGCAACCGGTGTCGAAACCATCGTCTTGAAAAACCGCCGGATGGTAAGACGTTTTCTTCGATCGTTTGATAATTGAATGCAAGTATACAAAAACCGTCCCGATGGATCTCATCGGGACGGTTATCTTATTCATCCAAGTTAGGAACAAAGCAAGGCATGAGCTGTAATTTGAACAGGTTCATGCGGTGCAAGCGATCGATACGGGCCTTATGATCCAAATCGTCAATCTGACCGGTGCGGATATAACGATCCAACTCCGCATAGGTAAAACCCAGATTGTCTTCATCCGTTTTCCCGCACAGGCCGTCGATCGGAACTTTGTCCACCAGCACGGCAGGCAGGCCCAAAACACGACCTATTTCCTTCACTTCATGAACGGTGAGGTGGCTCATCGGACTGAAATCGCCAGCCGCATCACCGTAACGGGTGGAGTAACCCACCCAATCCTCACTGAGATTGCAGGTGTTGACCACACGGCCATTGCAGCATTGACTCACGGCATAGAGGGCAGCCATACGAATTCTGGGAGGCAGATTGGTCTTGCTTTGGGGCGTCAATTCCATGGGAATGGCATTTGTTAAGCCCTGAACGGCATCTTTAATATTCACCACATGATACCGAATACCTAGATGCTCACACAAAAGATAGGACATATCGATATCAAATTGGTCACCGTTTGGCATCAACACGCCGATCACACGATCCTTGCCCAGCGCTTCCACGCACAGGGCTGCCGCTACGGAAGAATCCTTACCACCGGAGATGCCCAAAACTGCATTACATCCGGGGCCGTTTTCTTCAAAGAACTTGCGAATCCACTCTACGCATGCATCTTTCACTTTTTCTGCATTGAACATATCAAGCTCCCCCTTTAACGTTGATCTGACACATTTTCATGGTAGTCAGCGCAGCGGCGTGACTTTCCGGCGTGACGCCGGCGCAACAATCCCCATCCACAAAGATCTGCATTTCCGGGAAATAGGCTTTGAGAAGTAGCGCATTGGACACTACACAAATATCCGTACACAGACCTACCAGTTCCAGAGTAAACTGACCGGGACCCATGGCACACTCCACCAATTCCGGCAACTCCACCGAACCGAAGGTGGGCTTTTCCACCTTAGTATGTGGCTTCTGCTCCAAAACAGACGCAATACGCGCGTCCAGTTCCCAGCCGGGTGTACCCTTAATGCAATGCTTCATCGGCAAATGACGCCCTTCATTACTGATCAGATAGTCTTCATCGTGAGTATCATAAGTCACAAAAATGGTTCCTTCAAAATTTGCGATCTTTTCGACCACTTTCGGAACGACCGCAACCGCCTCCGGCGTGCCAAGCGCACCATCGATAAAGTCTTTTTGCATATCGACAACGACGAGAACGTGCTTCACCAAACTCACCCTTTCCTGTTGATGAGGTTATTATACTGCAAAAAATGATAATTGCAAGAAAAACCGCCAGAAAAAGCGGACCAGCGAACCGGTCCGCTTTCTTTTAAGGATTCGACAAGCTAACCTTAGAGCGGTAGCTCTCCACTTCCCAGTTCACGATGAAGTCGATCAAGAAATCCGGCATAGGCTGCACGCCGCCGAAAGGCTTGGTATAGCAAACCACCTGAATGGCATCCCACATGACGGAAGCTGCGGTATTGGCTTCATTTTCGCTCATACCACAGGCAAACATTCCCAACCCCTTGAAGAATACGATCTTGGGCTTATAGCCATTTTCCGTTTCGAAGGTAGCGAAAGCTTCCGCTAAATCGCATTTTTCACAAACCGCCAGTTGCTTGGCTTTGGCATATACGATGTGATCCGGGGACAGGCTCTTGGTAGTCGGATCATAACCCAAAATCTCATGATTGGTCATAAAGCAGACATGGCTTCCGGTGCCATAAAGGGTCTGCAATTGTGCTTTCACGATGTTGACTTTAGTCTCATCCACATCCGGCACCGTTATATCCGGTTCACGACGGATGGCATCACGCAAAATGGCCATCGTATCCTTCGCTAGCGCATCCACCTCTTCCACAGTATCACCGGCAAAGAAAATACCGTGATTCTGTAGGAACAGCAGATTCACATCCCGACCGGTTTGGGCTTTATATGCGTCCATGACGGTCTTGCATTCCAACGCCAGAATATAGCCGGGCTTGCAAGCATCGACCCAAACGGCGTGGGGCATCAGGCACTTCATCGCAGCCTCACCTTTGATCGAGCAGGTCAAGCCGTTGACCATCGCCGGATGGACATGAAGAATGTAGCGCTGTGGGAACAAATTATGAAGCAGTGTCTCCACGGATGGACGGCGAGTTTCGCCCTCAATGCGGGCTGCCATCATATCTGCCAACACTGCGGCTTCCCGCGCTTTCTCATCGGCAGGATATTGCGCGGACCACATCAGATTCAACTTTGCACGTTCCAGTACGACAAAATCCTGTGGCTTGATGGTAGCCAGACTGGTACCAGAGCCTTTGACCCACAGATTTTGGTCACTTTTGAAGGATGTATTGCCACCACCAGCCAAAACAAAGGCCGCGTCGGCACCATATTGATTGGACATTGCCGCCAAGGCGGCGAGTTCGGCAGTATACATGTTCTGTTCTCCCCTGTTACACGCGCTTGACTAGCACGTTCTTTTCATATTCCTGCACCAGCGCCAACCATTCGCCGTCACCGGGAACACCGCAGACGCGGCAATACTCCGCCCAAACTTCACCAAAGGGCAGCGTCTTCAGTTCCTCGGCCCGTACCAACAGTTCCGTCCAGTTGTTGGCATTCTGCAATTCGGTATAATCCGGAGTCAGAAGTGCCATCAGCAGCGCCTTCTGGACATTACGCAGTCCAACGGTCCATGCGGCAATACGGTTGATGGACGCATCAAAATAGTCCAGCGCCATATTGACCTTACCCTCCAAACCACCGCAGCGGACGATCTCCTTGCATAGTTCTCTGGTTTCATCATCGAGCAATACCACATGGTCAGAATCCCAGCGAACACCACGAGTGATATGCAAGGCGATCTCCGGGAAGAAAGCCAACAAGGCAGGAATCTTATCGGACACCACCTCGGTGGGATGGTAATGGCCGTTATCCATCAAGGGAATGCACTTATCGGAATTCATGGCAGCGTAACTGAGGCTAAATTCCGCAGAGCCGACGGTATAGCTCTCCACGCCAATACCGAAGACCTTGCTCTCGATGCAGGGCTTGACCATGGTGAAATCGTAGGGTTCAGACAAAATGGCATCGATCGATTCCCGATAGCGCTGACGGGGGCCAATACGGTCGGCAGGAATATCCTTAAAGCCATCACCGGTCCAGATGTTCATAACGCAGGGCTGACCCAGTTCTTCCGCCAAATACTGGGAGATACGGATACAAGCCTTGCCATGGTCGATCCAGAACTGACGAGTGGCCTCGTTAGGGCTAGACAGGGTCAGAGGATCGCACATCGGATGGGAGAAGAACGTGGGGTTGAAATCGCAGCCCAGACCACGCTCCTTACAGAAATCCACCCACTTTTTGAAGTGTTTCGGTTCCAGCTTGTCGCGGTCTGCCCACTCACCGTCCTCAAAGATCGCATAACAGGCATGCAGATTCATCTTCTTGGTACCGGGGCAGAGCTTCAGAACCATGTCAATGTCTGCCATCAGTTCTTCCGGGGTGCGGGCACGACCGGGATAGTTACCGGTGGTCTGAATACCGCCAGTCAGGGGCTTGTTGGGATCCGTGTCAAAGCCACGGACGTCATCGCCCTGCCAGCAATGCAGTGCGACAGGTGCAACTTTCAGGCGAGCAATGGCAGCATCAGTGTCGACACCCAATGCTGCATACTTGGCTCTTGCTTCAATGTAACTCATTTGTGAACCTCCATTTGAATTTTCAGATTACCCAGGGCAGTTGCCTCAATGGGCAACGCAATGACTTTCTTTCCGGTCGTTTCCTGCGTCAAGCGGTTGAGGAACTGATTCTTTGCGCCGCCGCCGACGATGTACAGGCATTCGTATGTGGTGCCGGTGTTTTCTTCCAGCTCACGGATGGCATCTCGATAGCTGATGGCCAAGCTACGGTAGGCACAGCGAAAATAGTCGCCTACGGTTTCCAGACCAGAAACTGCCTCATCAAAGGCTTCCTTCATGCTCTCCGGAGCCAAGAACTGCGGTGCGTTGGCATCAACAAGTACATCGCAGCTACTTTCCTCCGCAGCCTTGACAATCTCAGGAAATCCCATATCGGGGCACAAGCAACGGCGCAGTTCATTGACTAGCCACATACCCATGATGTTTTTTTGGTAACGGTTATACCCCACGCCGCCTTCATTGGAGTAATTTGCATTTTCGCTACCGGCATCGGTGATGGGCTTCAGAGTTTTGACGCCCAACAAAGACCATGTACCGGAGGAAATGTAGGGCTCATTGCTTTCCATAGGGATACCTTCTACTGCAGAACCGGTATCATGGGTGGCACAAAGAATGACCCGGCAATTGCCACCAACCTCTTCGGCGATCTCTGGTTTCAGCAAGCCCACAAAAGTGCCGGGCTGACACAGCTTCGGGAATAAATGCTTCGGATAACCCAATGCCGCAATAATGGTTTCATCAAATTCGCCGGTTTCTGCGCAAACCATACCCATAGTGGTGGCATTGGTGTACTCCTTCGCCTTCACACCAGTGAGCTTATAAAGCAAATACTCCGGCACCATGAGGAAATCGGTAACATCTTCCAATCTACCCTGTAGCTTGTCATCGTACAACTGATAAACGGAATTAAAGGGCTGGAATTGACAGCCGGTATGCCGATACAGAGTCGAAAACGAAATTTTCTCATGTACTTGAGGGATCACCGCCTCGGTGCGGCTGTCGCGGTAGGCATAGCATGGCCAGACTTCCTCATCTTCCTTCAGAAGCACATAGTCCACACCCCAAGTATCGATGGACAAACTTTCAATGACCGGAAACTCCTGCAAAGAGGCTTTAATACCGGCCTTAACGGATTCAAACAGTGCCTTCATATCCCACACCAGATGTCCGTCTTCCATGTGGACACCATTGGGAAAGCGATAGGTTTCTTTTGTCTGCAAAACACCGTCTTCCAACCAGCCTACAATGTGTCGTCCGGAAGATGCGCCAATATCGATTGCCAGATAATAATGCAAAATATGGTCCCCCTTTCTAATTTGTTCTTATTATATCAGAGTGTTATCGATATTGCAAGAAAAAAGCGACCCAACGGTCGCTTTTTCTATGAATTTTATGGAAACAGAGACATCGATGTGCAATACAAGATCAGATCACTTCCACAGCCTTATACTCTACTTCCAGCAAATCTTTATACTGCTCGATATAGGCGTTAAAGCCCGCAACATCTGCAGGGTCAGGCTCTAGCGTCACGCTCTTGGCATCGGCAAAGACATATGCATTGAGGTAGTCCTCCAACGTCTGACCGGGAACCTTATTGGCCATGAATGCCGCCAACAGTGCCATGCCGTAGGGGCCGCCTTCGCCGGCAGTCTCCATGCAAGTCACCGAAGTATTGCAGGCAGCAGCCATGAATTTCTGGCCCACGACCGGTGTCTTAAACAGGCCACCGTGCCCGGTCAACGAATCGATTGCGGCATGCTCCTGTGCAAGAATATCCATACCCAACTTGAGCGTAGACATGGTGGCATACAGTGTCGCGCGGAAGAAATTTGCCAGCGTAAACTTACTGTCCGGACGACGAACCACCATGGGGCGGCCTTCATCCAAATGCGTGATCCCCTCGCCTGCCATATAGTTACACACCAAGACACCGCCACAATCTGCATCTCCTTCCAGCGCCTTTTGATACAGCTTTGTGTAGACTTCACCGGTGGAAGGCGTTGCACCCAACAGCTCTGCGGCTTCCTGCAAAATGCCCACCCAAGCGTTGGAATCATTGGTGCAATTGTTACAATGTACCATAGCCACCGCCTTGCCCGTGGGTGTGGTCACCAAATCGATCTCTTCATATACTTTGCTCAAAGGTTTCTCCAACACAACCATGGAGAAAATGGAGGTTCCCGCCGACACATTACCAGTTCTGGGCGCCACAGCATTGGTAGCGGTCATACCGGTACCGGCATCACCCTCGGCCGGCGCAAAGGGAATACCCGCACAAAGCAGATGATCCAGCATCGCAGCGCCTTCTTCGGTGAGGCTACCTGCGTTATCCCCAGCCACCAACACACCGGGCAGAATATCGGAAACATGTGTCCAAGGCAGATTCCTTCCAGCCACCAAATGGTCGAACTTTTCTAGCATGGTGGAGTCGTAACACAGTGTTTCGGAGTCAATAGGAAACATACCGGAGGCCTCACCCACTCCGATGGCATTGATGCCGGTGAGCATATAGTGTACATAGCCCGACAGCGTCGTAATGTGTGCGATCTGTGACAAGTGATCCTCATTGTTTAAGATCGCCTGATATAGATGGGCAATACTCCAACGCTGGGGCACATTGAACCCAAACAACGCCGTCAGCTCCTGCGCCGCCTGACCGGTAATGGTATTCTGCCATGTGCGGAAGGGCACCAGAAGATTCCAATCCTTGTCAAAAGCAAGGTATCCATGCATCATTGCACTGATACCCATGGCACGAATTGATTCCCGATTTTCCACGCCGGAAAGAGCAGCCTTAAGGCCGGTCCAGACTTGCGTCAGATCATAGGTCCAAACACCGTTTTCGTAGGAGCTCCTCCACGTATAATCGCCGGAGGAAACAGGGATATGGCTTTCATTGATGGCAACAGCCTTGATCCTGGTAGAGCCCAGCTCGATACCTAAACAGAGGTTTTTCACAGCAATGCACTCCTTCATTAGATTCTGCTATCAGTATACCGTTTTTTTCAAGATTTGTCCACCAAAATTTCTGGATTTCGCGAGTCGGAATGAAAACGAGCCTTGGTGAGCGGTTCCCTTTGTTGACCGTGCTACAATCTGACGCATTTTGACCACTTGATTGTAATGAATTTTCCGAACGGATCAATGAAAACGGATATGCATTTGACACAGCCGCCAGAATCAGTTAGAATGGACAAAAAACAGCGAGGGATATTTATGAATCATATTTACATTCCGCAGGGCTATCAGCCTGCATTGGATGCTTACGATACACAGCGTGCCATTGCTTACATCAAAACCACATTTCAGCAGGAATTCTCGGAGGCTCTGCACCTGAAGCGTGTGTCAGCACCCCTGTTCGTTACGGAAAACTCCGGTTTGAATGACAATTTGAGCGGCGTGGAGCGGCCAGTTGGCTTTGATGTGCCAGCCATCGGTGCGGATGCGCAGGTGGTGCATTCTCTGGCAAAGTGGAAACGCTTGGCGCTGCAGCGGTATCACTTTCATGTCGGCGGTGGCCTGTACACCGATATGAATGCCATTCGTCGTGATGAAACGCTGGATAATATCCACTCCATCTATGTAGACCAATGGGATTGGGAAAAGATCATTACACAAGAAAACCGCAATTTGGATTTTTTGAAGCTGATCGTGCGCGCCATAGTGATGGCGATCTGTAACACCAATGATCGCCTTCAGGTGCGCTTTCCACAGCTACGCACCCAGCTAAGCCGGGATGTTGCCTTCATCACCGCGCAGGAGCTAGAGGATCTGTATCCCGATATGACCGGTGCAGAGCGCGAGAACGCCTATGTGCGACAACATCCTACCGCTTGTATCCTGCAAATCGGCGGTGCGCTACGCTCCGGTAAACCCCATGACCATCGTGCCCCGGACTATGATGACTGGCAGCTCAACTGTGACCTATTCTTCTGGGACACTGTGCTTGATCGTGCTTTGGAGATCTCCTCCATGGGGATCCGGGTGGATGCCCAAGCGTTGGATCGCCAGTTAACGCTATCTGGTTGCGAGGATCGCAGAGCACTGCCCTTTCATCAAATGCTTTTGCGTGATGAGCTTCCGCTGACCATCGGCGGCGGCATCGGACAGTCCCGATTGTGCTTGCTGATGATGGGCTGTGCCCATATCGGTGAAGTGCAATCCAGCCTCTGGGATGAGGAGACCATCGCCGCCTGCGAGCAAGCAGGAATCCGGCTATTGTAATCTTATCGTTTTGCCGTTAAAAGCCGGAAGGTCAAGTGACCTTCCGGCTTTTATAGGGATCATCGGATTATTACATGAGTTGACGGATCAGGGTCTTGATATCCTCGACGGAGGCCTCCTTGGGATTACCGGGTGCGCAGGCATCGGCGTAAGCGGACTGCGCCAAGAATTCCAAATCCTCTTCCTTAATGGCGGGCAGCTTGGTGGGAATACCAACATCGACGCTGAGCTGGCGGACGGCATCCACAGCAGCCTTGCGGTAGGTCTGAACATCCATGCCAGTGGTATCCACACCCATAGCCTCGGCAATGGCCTTATATTTTTCACCAGTAACATCGGCATTGTAAGCCATGACAATGGGCAGCATCATGGCGCAAGCAACGCCGTGGGGCGTATCATACACAGCACCCAGCGTATGGGCAACGGAGTGGGCAATGCCCAAACCAACGTTGGAGAATGCCATGCCGGTGACAAACTGACCCAGAGCCATACCTTCGCGCCCTTCCGCCTCATTGTTGACGGCACCACGCAGAGACTTGGCGATCAGGCGGATGGCCTCCAGATTCAGACAATCAGGCAAAGCCCACGCAGCCTTTGTGGTGTAGCCTTCGATAGCGTGGGTCAGGGCATCCATACCGGTGGCAGCAGTCAAGCCCTTGGGCATGGTAGACATCATGTCGGGGTCAACAATGGCGATGTCGGGAATATCATTGACATCCACACAGACGAACTTGCGCTTACGCTCCACATCGGTGATAACATAGTTGATCGTAGCTTCTGCGGCAGTACCTGCGGTGGTAGGAACGGCGATGGTGTAGACAGTACGGTTCTTGGTGGGAGCAACGCCCTCCAAGCTGCGCACATCGGCAAACTCGGGGTTGTTGATGATGATGCCGATGGCCTTACCGGTGTCCATAGAGGAGCCTCCGCCAACGGTGATCATGTAGTCAGCACCGGAAGCCTTGTAAGCAGCAACACCGGATTGAACATTTTCAATGGTGGGATTGGGCTTAATGTCGGAATAGATTTCATAAGCCATACCGGCAGCATCCAGAACGTCCGTGACCTTCTTGGTGACGCCAAACTTCAACAAATCGGGGTCGGTAGCGATGAACGCCTTCTGAAAACCCTTGGCAGCGACCAGAGCGGGAATCTCCGCAATTGCACCCTTGCCGTGGTAGGAAATAGCATTAGAAACAAAACGATTGGCCATAAAACTTACCTCCAAAATTCTGATTGGCAGGCTTTGAGCTACCTGCTGTAGTCAGTATACACGATATTTTTCATTCTGTAAAGAGGTATCGATACATTTTTATTGTTTTTGTTCGTTTTTCTTTTTCTTGTTGTAGAGCCAAGTACCCAAAAATGTCAGTCCGGAACCTACCACAGCACCGCCGGCAAAGGGTATTGCAACATTTGTGCCGGAAACGGCCGCTGTTCCCTTCGCCACGCCCTTGTCGCAAACATCACACACACCATTGTTATCTGTATCCGTGTGACCTGATTCATACAGTTTTCCGCCATCACCACAAATTTGGCAGACACGCCAATGGGTATTTGTATCGCTGTACCACAAATCGTCGTACAAATGGTCATGTTCCAAAGTTAACGTGTGGTAGCCGCAGGCGGTGCAGGTAAAGCCACCGGAGGCATCTTCCTGAAACTCATGGCTTATCTCATCGCTCCACGTACCGCACAGACTGCACGCGTAGATATGGCAGGATGGACCAAGGGAAATCCCAGACTCAGTATATTGGTGCTGTGCATAAGCCCCGTAGAGATCGTGGCAAATATCACATTGTGCCATGGTGGTACAGCTTGCGCCACCACCACTGTGACCTTGGACACCCTCGGGGCTGATTTGACCGCAAGCACAGGCGTACCAGTGGCCAGTTTCATCGGAACGCATCTGGTCGAAACTATGCTCACCGGTACCCGGTTGACCGCAAACATCGCAGGTGGCCTGACATGGCCATCCGGAATTGTAAGTATGGCCAGCAACGTGAACCGTCTCGCCCTCCACGCAGAAAAATTCGGCTGACTGCGCATGGACGATGCCGTCGGCATCGTCTGCATTGCCAAAACCACAGAGCCCCACATTGACGGTGGCATCCTGCAGATAGTGACAATTCTCCACGTTGCCTTTACCCCAGATCGACTCGCTGTGACCCACGATCGCACCGACCCGATCCTTTCCGGTGACATTGCCCAGATTCTGGCAATTGTGTAGATTTGCATATTCCACATACCCGGTGATTCCACCCACATAACTACCGCCATTGACAGGCGCAGTATTGTAGCAGTCGGTCAGTACAGATACCCAACTTGTTACATGACCGTAAACAGAATAACCGCTGATACCGCCAACATATTTATTTCCGGTGATCGTACCGGTGTTTGCGCTGCGAGATACAGTTGCATTCGTCTGATAGGCGCAAATACCTGCGACATATTGATTTCCGGTAATGTTACCACGGTTGATACAGTCACCAATACCGTAGATGTCCGATCCACCGGCAATGCCTGCCACGTAATTACCGGTTGACTGCACGTTTCCTTCGTTAAAGCAGCGTTCCAACTCATAAGCATAGTAGCTGCCGACCACACCACAAACATAATCACCTGTTCCGAAAATATCACCAAAATTGCCACAGTCCGCAATATAGGAGCAACTATTGCCACCCAAAATACCACCAACACGAGACCGACCGACTACCGCACCCTCAAAGTAGCACTTGGAGATCTTCATGCCGATGCCATCAAACCAACCGCAGATACCGCCAACTTCATCTACGCCCTGAATATAGGAATTTTTCAGGGATAGATTAACAATACTGCCGCTGCATTCACCAAACAGACCGACACGGTTTCCACCATTCACATAGACACCGTAAATCGTGAAGCCATTTCCATCAAAGATTCCCACAAAGTTCCGGATTGGTGTCCATTGATTCAGCTTCGAAGCATTCGTCTTCAGATTCCCCAAAGAATCGTACTCCAAGGTGGTATCGTTTAGAACAATATCATTTGCCAGACGATAGTTATACCCAAGCCATTCTCCGCCAGCCTTAGCAATATAGGCCAGTTCCTCAGCGGTGGAAATCTCATAGTAATATACACCATCCACCGAAACCAGCTTGGACGGCTGCGAGGTGCCACCGGACCACACCTGAGCTGCCTGTACATCCGGTACGATCCGTGCAAACAAAGTCAAACAAAACAAAAAGGCCACGATCCAAGTGTACTTCTTCATCACAATTCCTCCCTGTATTTCAATTGCTATACTCCACCGTCAGAGTATAAAGCAAATAATCACGCTTGTGGGGTCACATCCACGTAGGGAACATCCGTTACCACATTCCCATAGGTCATCGTAATTGGATACGATAACGATCTTTTTGAGCTCTTCAACATAAGATCCCAATTCATAGTCATCCCAATTGACCACAGAAACAACATACCGTTCAGTTTGTATAGATATAAATCATATCACATTTTGCCAAAAAAACAAGTATTATTCACCTATTCCGGCGAATTGCCGCATCAAAACAAAAAACTCCGATGCTGTTGCATCGGAGTTTTGGAGGTACCGGCCAGATTTGAACTGGCGAATAACGGTTTTGCAGACCGGGGCCTTACCACTTGGCTACGGTACCATATGCAAATCAGGAACGCGCTGCGTTCCTGATTCATTTGGAGCGGGTGACGAGGCTCGAACTCGCTACCTCCACCTTGGCAAGGTGGCG
>CAZOVE010000031.1:0-20328 GCA_964583135.1 uncultured Oscillospiraceae bacterium
TTTCCATAGCTTGTCAAGGGGCACCGGCCAGCTTGACGCCACGGGTATAGTCGATCAGACCCAAGCCCTCACACAGATCCACATGATGCTTCGGCGTGAAGTCGAATTCCGGCTTCTTGCCCACATAGCGCAGGGGCTGGTTATTCTCCTTGCCGCCGGGCAGCAGGTCGTCGTCGGGCAGGTTGGGCAGGCTCAGCATCAGGGTGCGATACTCGGCAAGTACGGCATCCAGCGTAGCTGCATCGGCAGCAATGTCGGCCTTGAGCTGCGCCATTTCCGCAAAAATGGGGGCTACATCCTGACCTTGCTTTTTCAGGATGGGAATTTCCTTAGAAACCTTGTTCTGGCGAGCCTTGCGCTCCTCGGTGGAGGCGATGAGCTTGCGCCGCTGCTCGTCCAGCTCCAAAATGCGGTCGATGATGGCGTCGCAATCCACTTCCTTAGCCCGTAGCGCCGCCTTGACAGCTTCGGGGTTCTCTTTGATTCGCTTAATATCCAGCATAATTACCTCTCCTTATTGAGAAACAAAATTTATAATGTGATGTTCCCGGAATTTTCGGGATCTATCTTATTTACCCAGCTTCATGAGTGCGTCTAGCAGAACCTGCAGATCGTCCTGCCCGTAGAATTCCAGCTCAAAGTGACCTTTGCGCTTGCCGTTGACGATCTTGACGCCACGACCGAGTTGTTTGGAAAGGCTCTTTTCACACTCGGCCACGTAATTAACGGCCAAGGTGATGGGCTCTTCCTGTTTCACAGGCTCACGGCTCATATTTTTGCACAGCAGCTCCGCTTGCCGGACTGACAATCCCAGTGCTATGATCTTTTGGGCGGCCTCCAATTGCTTTTTCTCGCTGCGGATGCTTAAGATCGCTCGAGCATGACCGGCGGTCAATGCGCCGCTGCGCACCTTTTCCTGCAATGTTTCCGGTAATTGTAGCAGGCGCAGAGAATTTGCCACGGCACTACGGGATTTTCCTACCCGTTGGGCAACTTCCTCTTGCTTCAGGCCGTGATCCGTCATCAGACTTTGATAGCCCAGCGCTTCTTCCACCGGATTTAAGTCCTGCCGCTGCAGATTTTCGATCAGAGCCAGCTCCATGGCTTTCTTGTCGTCGGCTTCGATGATGACTACGGGAATTTCCCGTAAATTGGCCATTCTTGCAGCGCGCCAGCGGCGTTCACCGGCGATGATCTGGTAATAACCGGAAGGAAGCTCCCGAACCGTCAGGGGCTGAATGATGCCGTGCTCTGCGATGGAGTCGGACAGCGCCTGCAACTCTTCTTCGTCAAAATCCTGACGGGGTTGGTCGGGGTTGGGCTCTACTTTGTGGATGGGTAGGAGTTTGTAAGGGCCGTCCTGCACCGAGGGTTGATCAAAATCACCCAGCAATGCGCCCAGACCTTTTCCGAGACCCTTGTTCGATGCCATTGTATCACCTCAATATGGTTTGTATCAGGACGAGTATCCGTCGCCCATCAGAGTTTCTTCTTGATCTCTTCCGCAATGGCCTTGTAGGCCAGACTGCCACGACTGCCACGATCGTAGGCTGTCACCGGCAGGCCATGGCTGGGTGCCTCCGCCAGACGGATATTCCGTGGAATGACATTGGCAAAGACCTTTCCGGGAAAATGACGGCGCACTTCTTGCGCCACTTGGGTGGAAAAATTGGTGCGACCATCGAACATGGTCAGCACTACGCCGAAAATCTCCAAGGCGGGATTGATGCGCTTTTTTACGGCTCGCAGGGTACTCATCAGGTCGCTCAGACCCTCCAATGCATAGTATTCGCACTGCACCGGCACCAGAATACTGTCGGCTGCCGCAAGGGCGTTCAGAGTCAACATCTCCAAACTGGGCGGACAGTCGATGAAGATCAGGTCATAATCCCAGCGGATGGTATCCAGAGCGGCTCGCAGACGCTGATTTGGATCCGGCAGATTCAGTAGTTCCACGGCAGCACCTGCCAGATCCGCAGAACTTGGGACGACATCGCCAAATTTAGTGTGAACGATGGCTTCCCGAATGTCTACCTGATCGATGACCACGTCGTAAACATCGTATCTTACTTTTCTTTTATCCACGCCAAGGCCGGAAGTGGCGTTGGCCTGAGGATCAAAGTCACACAACAGCACCTTCAAACCCAATTCCGTCAGGGCTGCGGTGAGATTCACGGCGGTGGTAGTCTTGCCGACACCGCCCTTCTGGTTGACCACGGCGATCAGTTTACCCATGATGGCTTCTCCTTATCATGTTTCACGTGAAACATCCCACAAATTTATGGCAGAATGTCAAATTGCCCCAGATCCAGACCAATATCGCTGCCCATCAGGTACAGATTCAAAAGTGCGCTGGCGGCGAAGGCCACGAGCAACAGCACCAGAAGGACAACAAGCCAATTGCGTACCTTTTTAAGATGCCGAATCTGATCTTCCGGCTTGATATGGGCGTGTCGCTTTGCTTTCTTTCGGGTGGCGACTGTGGCAGGACGGTAAGGAATGTGGACCTTAATATCGGGCTTGACCGGATATTTACCCATTTCCTCCAGACAATTCGGGCAGAAAACGCCGGATTCCTTCATTTCACAGCCGCATTTCATGCAGTTCATCACGCCACCTCCAGA
Organism: uncultured Oscillospiraceae bacterium; assembly: GCA_964583135.1. Lineage (GTDB taxonomy): Bacteria > Bacillota > Clostridia > Oscillospirales > Oscillospiraceae > Faecousia. The sequence continues at coordinate 2,625 of CAZOVE010000031.1, forward strand.
CACACATACTTTTGTCTATTGTACTACAAATTCAGATAACAGTAAAGAGGAAAAATGATTTATTTCAAAAAAAGGAGTTCTGATTCGATGTCTTTGCCCCGTGTCAAAAATAATTATAAAATCCCTATTGACAATCACATAACCATATGATAATATTATCTCACCACAAGAAAGGAGCGTGATCAAGATGCAGTGGACCATTCCCGGAACAGTCCTCACCGGAGTCCGTGATGAAGCCCCCTACGTAGCCGATCAATTTACGGCGATGTTTTTTGGTGGTGGCATTTCCCTCGGTCAAGTGGCCACGATTACAGGTCTTGAAACCTACACCGTGCAAAATTGGGTCAAGCGGGGTTTTTTGGCTAAGCCGGAGCGTAAGCGCTATTCCCTGCGGCAATTGTGTCGGATCCTAAACATCAATATGCTCAAGGCGGCCATGCCCATGGAGGAAATTTGCCGGCTACTGGAGTATATCAACGGCGCGCTGGACAATGAGGGCGACGATCTGATCGATGACAGCCGGCTGTATTTCATGTTTGTGCAGTTGGCAGCAAAGGCGCGCTACATCGGCGGTACCCAGAATTGGGACGATGCGTTGCAAGAAGTCACCGAGGATTACGACGAGCCGGTGCCCGGCGCTCGGCAAAAACTGGTGCAGGTGTTGCGCATTATGCTCACCGCTTGGGTGTCTGCCCAGCTTCGCTATCAGGCGGAACGCATGATGACGCAATTGTAAAGGAAAAAACACGAAGAATCATTTGAACAAGGAGAACAATTATGCAGAATAATCAAGGCTTTTACAACTATTCTTCCGGCAAAAAGCCGGTGGATGGGAAAAAGATCCGCAAGACGATCATCATTGCGGCGGTGCTGCTGGTGCTGCTGGTGGGTGTTCTGACCTGCTTCTACACCGTCGACGATAAGCAGCAGGCGGTTGTGACGACCTTCGGCGCTGTCACCGATATTACCGACGCAGGCTTGCATTTTAAGCTGCCTTTTGGCATCCAGAAGGTCCAAAAGGTGGATGTGAACGTATATCAGAAGATCGAACTGGGCTACTACACCGATGAATACGGCAACTCCGTCACTAAAACCAGCGAAGCGACTATGATCACCGGCGACTACAATATCGTGAACGTGGATTTCTTTGTGGAGTATAAGATCTCCGATCCGGTGAAGTACCTGTATTCCTCCAATGAGCCGGAGCAGATCCTGCGCAACTTGATCCAGAGCCAGATCCGCAATGTGGTGGGCTCGTCCAGCGTCGACAGCGTGCTTACCGACGGTAAGGAGAACATTCAGATGCAGGTCAAGGATCTGGTCAGCCAGATACTGGTGGAATATGACATCGGCTTGAGCCTCATCGATGTGCGCATTCAGGACTCGGAACCGCCCACGAAGGAGGTCATCGAGGCCTTTAAGGCGGTGGAGACAGCGAAGCAGCAAGCAGAGGCTGTGGTCAACGATGCCAAGGCCTACCAGAATGCCCAGATCCCCAATGCGGAGGCGCAGGTGGACCAGCTTCTGCAAAATGCCCAGTATCTGAAGCAGAAGCGTATCAATGAAGCCATCCAAGCGGTGGCGATGTTTGAGGCAATGTACGCCGAATATGCACAAAATCCGGAAATTACCAGATCCCGGATGTACTATGAAGCCATTTCTGAAATTTTGCCCGGTGTGAAGCTGTATATCAACACCGGCTCCGGTGACGGCATTGAGATGTTGCTGCCGCTGGAATCTTTGGTTGGAGGGAACTAAAATGAAGAAGAAATTTTGGATCATTTTGGCACTGTTTGTGGTGCTGGTACTGATCGTTTCCGCAGACTGCTTCTACACCGTGGAAGAAAATCAGTATGCCTGCATTTTCCGCTTCTCGGAGATCGTGGACACCGAAGATACCGCTGGTATCCACGTGAAGTTGCCCTTTGTGGATGATGTGAAGTATTTTTCCAAGGCGACCCAGTTCTATGACATCCCGCCCAGTGAAGTGCTGACCTCTGACAAGCAGAATATGACCGTAGACTGCTATATCCTCTGGCATATTTCCGATCCGCAGCAGTTTTATCGGGCTTTGGGCACGACCGCAAAGGCAGAGGAACGACTCAATGCTATTACCTACAATGCGCTGAAGACCTCTATGGGTACGCTGGCGCAGGCGGACATCATCAATATGAACGATGGTGCAGAGCGTAATGATATCTACGAGAGCATTTCCGCTACGGTGGATGCACAGGCGGCTACCTACGGTATCCGTGTGGAAGACGTGAAGATCAAGCAGTTTGATCTTCCGGATAGTAATCTGAATGCCGTCTATACCCGAATGATCTCCGAGCGCAACCAGATGGCGGAAAAGTACACCGCCGAAGGCAACAAGGAGGCAACGCTCATCCGCAACGAGGTGGATAAGACCGTCAATATCCTCATCTCCGATGCGCAGGCTGAGGCGGCGAAGCTGGAAGCCGAGGGCGAAGCGGAGTATATGCGTATGTTGGCTGCGGCCTACAATACGCAGGATAAGAAGGATTTCTATGAATTCATTCTGGCTCTGGATGCGCTGAAGGCATCCCTGACCGGCGATGAAAAGACCGTCATCCTCGATGCCGACTCCGAATTGGCGAAGCTGCTCATCGGCGCAAACTAAGAAAAGCACGGCTCTTGCGCTCCGGTGGGGGGTATCGGAGCGCAAGAAACAAATATTTGGAGGGAGGAAATCCGGATGAAACTGTACATCAAGGAAAAAGTTTTCACTTGGGGCGATCAATTTATCGTCTGGGATGAAGCAGGCAACGAAAAATACTACGTGGAGGGCGAAGTTTTCTCTTGGGGTAAGAAACTGCACGTCTACGACCGCCACAATCAGGAGGTTGCCTTCATCAAGCAGGAGCTGTTTTCGTGGATGCCCTGCTATTGCGTCTATGTCAATGGCCGGGAAATTGCTCAGGTGCGGAAAGAATTCTCCTTTTTCACGCCCAAATACCGGGTGGACGGCCTGGGCTGGGAAGTGCAGGGGCATTTCTTTGAGCATGACTATCAGATCACCCAAAATGGTCGGTATGTGGTCAATATTACCAAAGAGTGGATGACTTGGGGCGATAGTTACGAGCTGGACATTGCTGCCGGTGCGGATGAGATCGTGGCGTTGGCGGTGGTGCTGACCATCGACTGTGTGGTGGAAGCGCAGAATAACGATTGATGCCGATCAAAAAGCACGTTGCAGATAAAATGCAACGTGCTTTTGACCTTGATTGATGTCTGTTTTTGTCTGATAGGATCATCGTTAATCCATTGTTCTATTTTTACGCAACGATCGCTTCAGTGTTGCCACGGTATCGGATATGATCTTGATCTCCGTTGGGTCGCAATCGGCGACCAACTCGGCAAGCCAATTGTCAACGATCGGTCTTGCGGCGTTGATCTCTTTGCAGAGGATCTCATCGGCAGAACATTCCAGATAATTCACGATCGCCAGAAACACCTTCAGCGATACCGTTCCTGATCCGGTTTCCAGATGAGAGATATGCGTAACGCCCACGCCAACCGCTTCGGCAAGCTGCTCCTGCGTAACGCCCTTATTCAGCCGAATTTGCTTCACTTTTTGTCCAATACTGGTATAATCGATCATACAAAGCAGCCTCCTTTTTTCAGCCACTTGTATTGTATGTGCAATTTGAATATGTTATAATATCCCAAAAATGCAAATGCACTTTTGGTTCAATGTATTACTTTAATTTAGGAGATGGGTAGATGGACAATAAGATTTGTTTTCTGTTTGGACACGCAACAACACCATATGAAGTGATTGCCAGCCTTGATGCGGCGATAGAGCGGCATTATCAAGAATATGGGATCAGAACATTCATAGTCGGCAACCGTGGTAGCTTTGATGGTTACGCGGCGGCCGCGGTCAAAGCCTTTAAGCGGCGGCACAAGGATGTTTCGCTGCTTCTGCTGCTGGCCTACCATCCGAGCGAAAGGGCTGTAGACCTGACGGAGGGGTTTGACAATTCTTATTACCCACCAATAGAGGGAACACTTCGGCAATATGCGATCGTCAAGGCGAATGAGTACATGGTAGACACGGCAGATTCGATCATCTGCTATGTAAAGCATACCGGCAATACCAGAAATCTATTGGAGTATGCCCGGCGGCGACATAAGACAGATGATGTTATCATTGAAAATGTGGCAGAGAATCTTTAGCATTTATACCGGACTGCACAAGGCTATATCATAAAAAAGACCTCATGTAGCTTAGGGTTCTGAGCTACACAAGGTCTTATTTTTTCTTTTGAGCGGATGGCAGAGGCTGGGCAAACTTATGTAAAGGGATACAAGGCTGATATCTGCAAAAAAGAAGCAGGTCATTGCGCACCGGCCTGCAGACTGGCATGGCAATCCCGTATTTTCTAAGATAAATCCCAATTCAACGCCTCCCGCATGGTTGAATGTGGCGCAGAAAAGTGCGATCCGGCACCGTCAGAAAAGACGGTGCCGGACGTTTTTATAGGACTTATCTGACTTTTCTGAACTTCTCATTCTGCAGGAGAAGAACAGCCATTGCGGTGATGGAAACCATCATCAGCATCAGGATCAGCCGCACAGGCGTGGTATCCCGGGTATCGGGGATGGGATCGGCCACGGTCCATGTGGCAGTCAGGGTGATGTCACCGGTGACGCTGTAGACGGTTTCTGCGGTGTAGAGGTTACCGTCGGCATCGTACCAGCCTTCAAAGGTGTAGCCGGCCTTCACGGGAACGGGCAGGGTGTTGACAGCCTCGCCGTAGACCACGTTGACCGTAGCGGGATCCACGGTGGCATCTGTGCCGGGATCCAGCGTGATGGTGTAGGCATTTGCTGCCCACTGAGCGGTCAGAGTGCTATCGCCGGCCACGGTGTAGACGGTCTCAGCCAGAACCTTGTTGCCCTCGGCATCCAGCCAACCAATGAAGGTGTAACCTTCCTTGGTGGGCACCGGCAACTGACCGATGGCCTTGTCGAAGGTGACAGTCATGGTCATCTCCGCATCCATGGTGCCGCCGTTGGGATCCAGAACCACGGTGTACCGGTTGGCGGTCCATGTGGCGTAGAGGGTGATGTTTCCGGCCACAGCGTAGACCGTTTCTGCAGTATACTGGGTGACAGCGTCTGCCATGAACCAGCCGTTGAAGGTGTAGCCGGGCTTGACGGGATCAGCCAGTTGGTCGCCCACAGGTGTTCCGTAGGTAACGGTGACGGTGGTGTCAGGCGTACCATTGAATGCGATCAGGGTGATGGTGTACTGGTTGGCGGTCCATGTGGCGTAGTAGGTTGCGTTGCCTTCCGCCAGCGTTTCGTCGGTGACGGCGTCGCCGTTGGCATCCACCCAGCCGGCGAAGGTATAGCCGGTGCGGACAGGCTTGCCTGCGTAACCGCTGAGGACAGAAGCGCCGGGCACCAGATAGGCGTTGGTATCGGCGAAGACCTCCTCGCCATCCACACCGTCGTTGAAGGTGACGGTGTACTTGCCGGTGGAGTCGATGGCCAAGCCGTACATATCGATGCCGTCGCCCAGAATGCCCACATTACCCACATTGCCGGACATATCCATGGCGTAGATATTGTGGCCGGCATCGGTCATGTAGAACAGGCCGGAGTTGGACTCATAGGCGATATCGGTGGCACCGGCGACGAAGGTCATATCGAAGCCTTCCAACACGACGGTGCGGTCGCTGAGGTACTTGTCGGAGTACTTCATCATCTTCGGTGCGGAGGTATAGTAGTCGTTACCGAAGGTGTAGACGGCGCCATCCACCACGGAAACACCGGTCAGGGTGCAGTAGTCGCTGTCCATCATGTAGTTGGAATAGTAGTTGAAGCCGGCAGGATCCAGATTGGAACCGTCGAACTGGAACAGATAGAAGCCACCGGTGGCATAGAACAGATTGTTGTCCTTGTCGTAAGCAAGGCCGGTAGGCTCATTGAACAGATACAGTTGACCCATGGGGACGCTCTGCTTGGTGGTAAAGTCGAAGCGGTACAGCATGTAAGTCCAGTTGCTGTTGACCAGATAGTACAGGCAGTTGTCGCCGTAGGTCATAGCCGCCACGGTGCTGCCGCCGCTGAGGGTGCAGACCACAGACGCGGTCTGTCCGGGCAGCGCAGGATTAAAGGCGATCAGGGCATCCTTCTTGGCGGACACGGTGTAGGCAATGCTCTGGGGGCCATCTAGCTGGATGACGGTGATGACGCAGGTGGCGGTGACACCGGTTTCGTTGCTGGTGACGGTGATGATGGCGGTGCCAACGGAAACGCCGGTGATCAGACCGTTTTCATCCACAGTTGCCACGCTGGGATCGGAGGAAGCATACGAAACACTCTGATCCAGAGCATTGGAGGGTCTGACCTGCGCAGTCAACTGCAAGGTATCGCCCACAGGAACACGGGCAGCATTTGTATTGAGCACGATGCCGTTGACTTGAGCCACGGGGACCTCGTCCGCTTCGGGAATGAAGGCCAGCAGACCCAGATAGACATCGCCGTACTTGATGCTGCTCCGCAGGTCGAGGCTGATGCCGCCAATCGCTGCCACGGCAGGCTCGTCGCCCAACTGGATCATGTACATACCGTAGGAATTGCTGTAGGCGTAAGCATGGTCGGTGGTGGCGTACAGGTACAGGCGGTCAGTACCGAAGTCATAGGTCATCTGGGTGTTGTACTGGACACCGCCGTAGTAGGTAGCACCGGTATAGATGCCTGCGCCGTCGATAGTGGTGTAGGCGGTCAGGGCGCCGGTTGCCTTATCCAGCTTGTAGATATTGGTGGAGGTTGCGTAGTAGTCGAAGCTGCCGCCGGCGGCGTATAGCTGGCCATTCGCATCACAAGCCAGTGCGAAGACGGGCGTTGCGAAGTCCAGCGTCGCCACTTCGGTCACAGCGCCGGTATTCAGGTCGACGGTGACCAACTGGCCGGGATGCTCCTCACTAGACCAAGTGCTGAAGTTGTAATTGCTGGGCAGGGTCAGGCCGTACATAGTGCCGGTGGTATAGTCCATAGCCATTGCGGATACCTGATAAGCCGAAGTATCCAGATTGACAGTGCCAAGGATCTTGTAGTCGGAAGGATTCTCCGCATTGATGCGCAGGAACTGGCACTTGTCGTTGTAAGCATAGAAGTAGCCGTCATAGTAAGCACCGGTGCGCAGGGAGTAGATGGCGATCATGCTTTCTTCCGCAGCGGTGTGGCGCAGATCGTAGTCATTGCCCCGGAGCCAGAAATCATAATAGCCGGTGCCGCCGTTTTCATCGGAGTTCAGGAATGCCACGAATTCGCCCGCGGCCTCCAGAACATTGACGGTAACGGTGTCGGTGAAGGGGCCGCCATAGGTAGCCTCGTCCTTATTGGTAATGGAAACAGTAACGGTTGCGGTGCCGACGCCCACATAGGTCAGGTTGCCATAGCTGTCCACGGTGACCACGGACTCATCGGAAGAGGTCCAGGTCTTGGTCTGAACAGTGGGACGGGCGGGAACAGTGACGGCATCCAGCTTCAGGCTGCCGCCTTCCAGGCCCACTACGGAATCGCCGTTGGTGATGGTGATGGATTCCACAGGCAGCACATTGGTCTGCGGCTCCTCGTCGGGAATAGCGAAGAGAATGGTCTGCTGGGTACCGTACTTGGAAGAAACGTCTCCCAGATCCACCAGTGTAGCCATCGCCCACTCGTTTTCGGGCATCAGAACCATGTACAGGGGGGATTCGCCGTTGCCGTCGCACATATTCCAGTAGATGGCGTCGGTGTTGTAGTCATAAGTCATGGACTCGAAGAAGGCGGTGTAGGGGCTGCCGCTGCCCTGATAGATCATCTTGGTGGTCAGGGTGTCGGGATCGATGGTATACAGATTGGCAACGGCATCGGAGATGACGATGGTGCCGTCCCGGGTGACACACAGGCCGGGGATGTACACGCCGCCGCTGAGGTCGCCGTTGGGATGACCCAGCATATCCACCTTGCCGGTGTCCAGATCGATGATGCCCAGACCGCCTACATACTGGTTCTCCACGCAGTACATACGGCCGGTGTTGTAGTCAAAGGCCAGAGCGCTGATGAGCATACCCTCTGCCGCACCGATGTACTCAGGTGCGCCAATGGTAGTTTCTGCGGCGGTGGCACCCTTGGTGACCTTGCTGCGGTACAGCTTGGTGCCGGAGTAGACCACATTATCCTCGACCCAACTGTCGAAAGCGACAGAGTAGATGTAGCCGTTGTAGTAAGTACCGCCGGCCCACAGAGGCTCTTCGGAATATTCGTTGCCTTCCGTGTCGGTGCCGGTCAGATACTGCTTGCCGATGAAGGTAATGTCATGAGGATCCTGATCGGAGTAAGTAAACCAACTCAGGTTATTGGAAGGATTGCCGAAGTCTTCCACGACGTAGCCGTACAGCTCGTCCTCAGAAGCCACGACGGTGATCATGCATTCCACAGTCTTGGTGCCGGGAGCGGGATCGTGCCAGATCCAACTGCCGTTAACGACCTCCCAGTAGCCGTCCAGCATCATTTCTGCGCTGGCGTAGACGTAGGCAGTGCCTTCCGCCACAGCAGTGACGAAGCCGTACTGGTCAACGGTGACGATGTTCTCATCGCCGGAAGACCAGGTCACATCGGAAGGCTCGGCATTCCAAGGCGTCCACTTGATCTTCAAGCGATCCTTCTGACCCTCTACCATAGTCTTCTGGTTGGGATCGATCTGCATATTGGTGGGATCTGCGCCCATGGTGAACAGATCGGATTCCAGATCGTTGGGAACGAACAGACAGGTTTGACCGCCGGGACCATAGGTACCCACTTCGGTACACTGACCGGTCGCCAGATCCACGGTGTAGGTAACATTGATATTGTCGTAGTAGTAGCCGTTGGGCACCTGACTATGGGCATACCAGTACATGGTGCCGGTATTGTGATCGTAGCCCATGGACTGGATGACGTTGGTGCCGCCGTAGCCGGGATAATTAACGAAATCGGTGACGCCGATCTCGGTGCAGTTGATCACATAATCGCCGATGGAGGAATCCCACTCGGTGGAAGTGCCTACGCTGTAGAGGATGCCGTTGGTGCCGATGCCGTAGACAGCGCCCTCAGTAGTGATGCCCAGAGTCAGCAGCTCCGCACCATCGGTACCGCCGATGCGGGCGATGGTCTGAACGTTGACACTGCCGTAGTTGGTGAACTTGATGTTGAACAGGGCATTATAGCCATCGTCCTTGCCGTCGTTGTTCTGATCGCCCTGATACAGCCAGCCGACTGCCAGCAGGGCATCGGTGGCATCGGTCTCCCAGTTGACACCGTAGGAGGCAGCCAGTGTGCCGGAGTGATCCAACGCCATATCGTACAGGACCCAAACACCGTAATCACCCACATTGCCCCGATTCTCAGCCAGCACCTGGGTGCTCCAGTAACTGCCGGTGGGCGTGACCAGCTCCAGATGGCCGGTGGTGGCACTCTGGGCGATGATATAGCCGTTGACGTATTCGGCGGAGTAATAACGGTTGGAGGAATCGAAGGTTTCGTTCTTGGGGTCGGAGAAATCGACCTTGTTGGCGGAGAACCAGCCGCCCTCAACAGCTGCGCCGTCGAAGGTCTCGTTGCCGTAGAGGCGGTCCTTATCTAGTTGCGCAGGCTTCGCAACGGCATTGTTCTGCTCGCCCAGATCCAGGATCACATCATATTCGCTTTCGTTGCAGGCGTAGTCCGCCACCACGATGGTGAACTCGCTGCCGAAGCCGGTGATCTCGTATTCGCCGCTGAGGGTCTCGCCGGGCACATTGGCCAGCTCATACTTACCCATGACAGCACCGCTGGAACTCAGGAAGATCAGAGCAGCAATGTGCTGATTCTCCAGAATATCCAGAGACAGGTAGCTGCGGCCGGTGGTCTCGTCGATCCGCAGGGCATCTTGCAGCGCATCGACATTCGTAAGCTCAGGTGCCACAGTATCCAGCGTCGCATTGAAGGACCAACTGTCGTCGCAAATGTCGTCGCCGTCATCCAGCCAAGCCTCGAACTTGTAAGTAACCGTGGTGCCGTCGGGTAGCAGCTTGCCATTGGCATCCTTGCCGTCCCAGATCTCGCCGTACTCCACCATCAACATGGTAGGTACGACCATACCGTAGCTGCTGCTGTAGTAAGTCTTGGTCATGTAGACGCCGTCCAGATAGTGGTACTGCTCGCCGGTGACGGAGTTGGTAACGGTGATCTCCAGCCGCTTTGCGTTACGCAACATGGCGAAGTCCACTTCCGCCAGAGGATTGGCGTAGGAGAACGCATTGTACTGGTCGCCGGAAGCGCCGTTACGGAAATAGGGATTGGTGCCCAACTGGGACAGGTAAGTGAAGGCAACGGTGGGATACAGGCTGTAGTAATCCTCATTCTGCAGAGAGTGGGAATCGAAGATGTCCGCATCGGACCAGTCGCCGTAGAAGCCCACCATGGGCATGGTCAGAGTAACGGCCTGCTCGCCCTCGGCACTGGTCTCGGGGGTAGCATACAGATAGCCTTCCACATAAATGCCGTTGGGGAACTGGGCCAGATATGCCTTGTCGTTTTCCGTCAGGGTCAGGGTCGCTTCCACGGTGACAGAACCGTTGGCAGGAACATTGACGGAATCGGGCAGTTCCACCTTGGCCTCCAGACCGTAGGGCGTGCCGGCGATGAAGTAGCCGGCATAGACAGACTCGGTAAGCACGGAGCTGTCGAAGGTATAGGTCAGATCCTTGCCGGACAGGTTGTTGATGACGAAGGAGAAGGTGTATACGCCGGTCTTTTCAGGATCGTCGCCAAACTCCACCTTGGGGCGGCCTTCGGATGCCGTGGGGTTGGACAGATAGGCAGGGGTTGTAGTGGCCTTCACCAGATCCGCAAGGCCTGCGCCCTGCGCTCTGGGGGAATATTCCAGAGTTTCAGAGGCCATTACGGGGTTGGCAGTGCTCATCAGGATATTGGCAGCCACCTGACGCTGTTGGGCGCCGGTCAGATCGGGATAGGTCTCGTCCAGATACTGGATCAGAACAGCCATAGCACCGGTGATCTGGGGAGTCGCCATGGAAGTACCGCTCATGTAGCCGTAGTAAGAGCCGGAAATGGCAGGATCCACAGTGGCGTAGATACTGCCGCCGACACCGGCGATCTCAGGCTTCAGCTTCAGGTCGGGGGTAACGCCCCAAGAGGAGAAGGAGCTGACGGTCTGATCGATCTTGAAGATCTTCATATCGGCGTCACAGACGGTGAAGGAGCCCACACCATCCTCGCCGGCTTGCGTGATCATGTACTGGCCGGCGGTCTTGGAAATACTGACGGCGGGGATATTGCCGGCGCCGTCGTTGATCTGCATCAGGAAGATACCAACGTCATTGTTGTAAATGACGCAGCCAATGGCGCCCATGCTCTGGGCAATGGCCTGCTTTTCAGGGAAGGAGAGGGTGCCGCGGGAGATAAGCGCCACCTTTCCGGTCACATCCAGACCTTCGTAGTCTTCCTCGGCACCAACGCCGGGAACGACCACGTATTGCAGTGTCTGCTTGCGGAAGTTATTGATAAAGGAGGTCTCCGAAGTGGCGGCGCTGTCCTGGAAGCCAAGATCCGTGCCGTCGACGGTGATGTACATCTGCTCATAGCCGTCGTTGTCGATGGACGCAACGCTCAGAGCAGCGGAATAGGTACCGGGAGTACCGGTCAGACCGGTGTCGGGGTTCTCTAGCAGAGACATATCCAGACCCCATGCGTTCATGTAAGCGTTGTTGGTATCGTTGCCGGAAGCGATCACGACCTGAATATCGGACTCCATGAACAGGCTCAGAGTCTCCAGCATGTCATCAACAGGATCGGAGAAGCCTGCCGCAGCACCCAAAGACAGGTTGGCGACATCCACTTCCAGACGGACACAGTCTTCCAGTGCAGCCATAATGGTATCCCAACTGGCACCGCCGCCGCTCTGGAACACCTGCATGACCACCAACTGGGCATCAGGAGCCACGCCCACCACATTGGAGCCGTCCACCTTATTGGCGGCGGCAATACCGGCAACGTGGGTGCCGTGGTCAGAACCGGCATAGGTATTGGAAACATTAAAGTCGCCGGCAGCATAGTTGAAGACGTAGGGGATCTTGCTGTTGACGTAGGAAACGTTCAGCATAGTGGTCATTTCGCTGGCATTAAGGGTATTCCAGACCTTCTCAACGGATTCGCGGGTCATGGGATCCACCAGAGCGGAATCCGGAAGCGCGGCGAAATTGGGGTGATCCACCAGAATACCGGTATCCAGAATGGCGATCCGCATACCCTTGCCGGTATAGCCGGCGGAATTGAGGATATTCGAACCGATCATGGTGGAGGCATTGTTGGTATAGGGGGAAGCCACATCCTCCATGCCGTCTTCGGGCAGGGCAAACGTGGGAGCGACATAAACGCTCTTAACGCCGTCCATTGCTTCCAGAGCGGCCTTATTGCCGAACTGGGTGGTGACAGAGAAACCGGTGGTGGCCACGGTGTAGGTAAAGCCCATGGCAAAACCTTCCTGTTGGCCGAAGGCAGCGGTCACATCCGCCTTGGCGGCATCCAGCGTGGTATTCTGCTTTGTTTCGTACCGCTTGACGGCGCCCGTCTGCTGGGCGATCTCGTCAGTGCTGTAGCTTTCCAGCAGAGGCGCATCCTCCATCACCACGATGAAGGTGACCATATCCTCCGCGGCGTAAGCCGTGTAGTTCTTGTTTTCCGAGAAGGGTAGCAAGCCCGAACTCTCGTACTTGGTCAGGGCGTTGGCGCCGGCGGCAAAGCCGGTCTCCACGCTGCCGACCTGCTCTGTCAGGCCAACGGGGCCGTTGGTGGCGGTCCAGCCGCTGCTGCCGGATGCGAACACGTTGGGAACGCAGCTCAGGAGCATCGCAAAGACCAGGACCATGGATAGGATTCTCTTCTTCATAAATGCCTGCCTTTCTGCCTCTTTTTGGAGACAATGGTAATTTTTGAATGGTGCAATTATACAGTAATGCCATATATATGTCAAGAAAAACGTGTGCAAGGTGCGGAATTTTGTATATTATATGCGGACACACTCCCGTTTTTTCCCTCCAATTCCGACAAAACGCCTTCTATTCACGGATACTTGGCGCTGCCTCTACGACGAGCACGATAAATCCCAATTATGGTTATGGATCTGCTGTCAATGAACAAACCAAAATATCATTTGCAGAACAAATCGGCTCGGCGCCCCGGCGTTAGAACATAAAAAAGCAGCCCCACCGAAAAATCGATGAGGCTGCGCAAAATTGTTCAAAATGGGATGCGAGGGAGTGTTTGCTGATAAAAATGTTCTTGCAAAAGTCAAATATTCTCCAAGGGGCAAATCCCCTCATTCTCTCTCCCGTTCTCTTCTTCTCCCTCTTTCTTCCGCTGCCCGTCCTCTTTCTCTCCCTCGCATTTCTCTTTTTCTCCCTGGCACTTCCATGGTTCAGGGCAGCACTCCATGACTAAGCCAGATTGCAAAAGATAAGGCGAGATCTCCTTTTTTCTTCTCTTTCCTCTCCTTTTCCTTTTAAGGGGAATGATAAGGATTTATTCTGAAAAATTGAGATTATTGGTGATATAAAGTGAAATGATGGGAAACGAATGGGAAAATAATGGGATAGATATGGGATAGGAATGGGAAATGCCCAGAGGTTTACGAAGTCCAGTCTGGGTCTGCTCTTTTCACGAAGTGGGGGTAAGCAGGGGAAACTGGATCGTACAAGGTCAGCGAAAAAGTGTATGAAAAAAAGACCTTATGTAGCACGAAATTGTGTGCTACACAAGGTCTTATTTTTTACTTTTGAGCGGTTGTCAGAGGATGCGCCGTTTTGCCCCAAAGAGGATGCGAGGCGTTCTCAATGACATAAAAAACAGATTTAGCTATTATGGGTGGAGGTGGAGCGCAAGGTCACGTCGTGCGCGCCGCCTTCGATGATGGAGGTGGCGGAAACCAGCGTTAGCTTGGCATCACGCTGCAGGTCAGGAATGGTGATAACGCCGCAGTTACACATGGTGCTCTTGACCTTGTACAGGGAGGCTTCCACATTATCATGGAGGCTGCCGGCGTAGGTGACGTAGCTGTCCACGCCCTCTTCGAAGGTCAGCTTGGAGGCGCCGCCCAAATCATAGCGCTGCCAGTTGCGGGCACGATTGGAACCTTCGCCCCAATATTCTTTCATGTAAGCGCCACCGACCATGACTCTGGGGGTGGGAGATTCGTCAAAGCGAGCAAAATACCGACCCAGCATCAGGAAATCGGCGCCCATTGCCAGCGCTAGGGTCATATGATAATCGTGGACGATGCCGCCGTCGGAGCAGATGGGCACATAGATACCGGTCTCGGCGAAGTATTCGTCCCGAGCTGCTGCCACCTCGATCAGCGCCGTCGCCTGACCACGGCCGATGCCCTTGGTCTCACGGGTAATGCAGATGGAGCCGCCGCCGATGCCGACCTTCACAAAATCAGCGCCGGCCCGGGCTAAGAACAGGAAGCCGTCCCGGTCGACAACGTTACCGGCACCGATCTTCACGGTCTCGCCGTAGGTTTCCCGGATCCATGCGATGGTCTTGCTTTGCCAGCAGGTGTAGCCCTCGGAGGAATCGATGCACAGAACATCCGCACCGGCGGCCAACAAGGCAGGCACGCGCTGCGCATAGTCACGGGTGTTGATGCCGGCGCCTACCAGAAAACGCTTCTTCTCATCCAGCAGCTCCAGCGGATTTTCCTTATGGGAGGCGTAATCCTTGCGGAAGACGAAGTACATCAGGTGATCCTGCTCGTCCACCACCGGCAGGGCGTTGAGCTTATGATCCCAGATGATGTCGTTGGCTTCCTTCAGTGTGGTGGAAGCGGGGGCGGTGATCAGCTTTTCCCGGGGGGTCATAAAGGAGGCGACCTTGTCGGAAGGATTCATACGGCTGACACGGTAATCACGGCTGGTGACGATGCCTAATAGTTTACCGGTGGCGGTGCCGTCTTCGGTAATGGCCACGGTAGAGAACCCATTCTTTGCCTTCAGTGCCAGTACGTCAGCGAGGGTATGCTCCGGTGTCAGGTTGGAAGCAGACACGACGAAGCCTGCCTTATAGCCCTTGACCCGAGCGACCATAGCGGCTTGATCCTCGATGGACTGGGAGCCGTAAATAAAGCTCAGTCCACCTTCTTTGGCTAGCGCAATGGCCAACGTATCATTGGATACCGATTGCATAATGGCAGAAGTCAGAGGGATATTCAAAGAGATGGCGGGCTCCTCCTGACCCTTACGATACTTGGTCAGGGGTGTGCGCAGGGACACACGATCGGGTGTACACTCTTCGCTGGTGTAACCGGGGATCAGAAGATATTCGCTGAAAGTGCGGCTGGGTTCGGACATATAGTGGGCCATTGGTATCTCCTCCTGTTCAGTAATAGAAAATTGTGAATTTAGAATGGAAATATTGGTATCGGCTGCGCCGATGGAATTTTATACTGCTTCGGTATCACCCTGATCCAACAGTTCTTTTTCGTATTCACCGCTGGTGGTCAGGTGCTTGAAGTTGCCCATCACCTGCCCTACCTGACTCATAGCGGCGAAGGTATTGGGGTAACTGCGGATGATGGTGTTCATGGCGGCCACCTGAGTGCGATTGACCACGCAGATCAAAATGCTGGTCTCTTTGCCTAAGTACATCCCTTTCGCAGGGATCAAAGTTGCGCTGTGACGGAGCTTATGGATGATGTCCCGACTGATTTCTTCGGGATGCTCCGTGACGATCTCAAATCGGACGGCGCTGCGGCCGTTTTTAATGACCTTATCCGATACGGTGCTGGAGGTGAAAGTATACAGGATACACAAGATCACCGGCTCCATCTGGTACTCGTAGACGAAGAAAGACAGAGCCGCAACCACCATATTCAAGCCCATGATCAGGTAGATCACACTTTGTTCCGGATTGGCTTTGTGGATCAGTGCTGCAACAAAGTCGGTCCCACCGGAGTAAGCGCTGGCACGGTAGAGCATGGAGTTACAGGCGCCGGCAATGACACCGGCAACCAAGGGTCCCAAGATCATGCTTGTGCCGTTGTCGGTTTCGTAGGCGAAGCGGCTCAGGTCGACGTGATCCAACACCAAAAGGGCCATAGAAAAGGTGACAACGTATACCATCGAGCGCAACGCCAAAGGTTTACTCACTTTGAAATACACCAAAAGCGCCAATGGGATGTTGATGAGCAGGCTTAGATAACCCACGCTGATGCCGGCGATATGCTGGATCATGGTGCAAAGACCATTGAGTCCGGAGGGCGCAAAGGAATTGGGAAAAACGAATAGCTCATAGTTGACTGCCGCCAACAGGGCGATGCAGACAATGACCAGATAGGTCAGAACCTTTTTCATAATGGCACCTCGAAAGCCGGAAAAGATATACAAAAAGGAACCGCAAAAGAGCGATTCCTCTTTTACACAATATACCATAGTTCTCCCCGTGGGTCAATACGGCAAATCACCAATTTTATTTGACTTTTCAACGATTGCGTGGTAGAATGTTCACCAAGGGTGGAAATGATCCCTATATGCGGCAACCGCTGGGAAGGTTTTTTGCTGATACTGACGGATTTGCAAACGAGAGGATCAATTTGTCTATGGATAAAAAATGCAGACTTCGCGCAGATACAGCTGCGGCCATGTAGCAGGAACTGTATTATCTGCAGACCTTCCGGTGGAAAGAAATTGAGAAAATGTTGGAAGCTGCAAAAATCCTCGGCAATTTGTCGGAAAATGCGGAATATGACTTTGCCATAACCGAGCGGGATAAGTGTCTGGAGCGCATTAACAACATAAAGCATATTCTCGCCCACGCAGTCATAATTGACGAAGGAGAGTAGGGGCGGTTGGCAACTGCCTGCGGGCGATCATTATCGCCCCCTATAAGAGGTAAAGACAGGTTCCCCTGTTTTTATAAACCGTGGGTTAAGCGAAACGCTCCACCTCGGATACCTCTCCGTGTAAAAATCAGAGGCACAAAAGAATATGCGGGCATGGTGGAATTGGTAGACTCGGTGGATTTAGGTTCCACTGCGAGAGCGTGCAGGTTCGAGTCCTGTTGCCCGCACCAAAGCATTCAAACCCGAACATTTTTACTTATTGGTGAAACGTTCGGGTTTGTTGTTTTCTAAAAGATGTGAAATAAACCTTTGTTTGTGGCAGTACAGAGTGAGTTGCTCTGTGCTACCACTTCTTCTATTCAATGAATTTCGTCCATGAAGGAGATTTTGAAATGAAGACTAAAAAAGCATCTATCACTGCGTTCTGATCGATTGGATTCTGGTCGGTATTATGTAAATTTACTTAATGCCACTTTACAGTCACGCTTCGCACGAAATAGAATGCTATTACGCCAAGGGGTGTCCGTTGTAAGGAAGCCCCTGTATTCAACGATTGTTAAATTAGAATTGAACTTGAGTTGATGCTTTGGAATATACTTTAATCTTGGGGAATAACGAAAAAACGGCTGTATATATTTGCTTTCTCTTGGCGGTAGAGAACAAAAAAGCAACTCTACCGGTGTGTTTATGCAGGAGATAAAGCGTAGAGATGTCGCTGCTGCACAGTAGCTTGACACAGTTTCATACAGACAGTATACTAGCAATTGTCAGCAAGAATGTATCAGGAGATATGTGAATGATGAAACA
>CAZOVE010000032.1:0-20324 GCA_964583135.1 uncultured Oscillospiraceae bacterium
CATTACTCGTGATGTTTCCGGCGAAGGAGTTCAGCAGGCACTGCTGAAGATTCTGGAAGGTACCGTTGCCAATGTTCCTCCTCAGGGTGGTCGTAAACACCCCCATCAGGAGATGATCCCCATTGATACCACCAACATCCTCTTTATTTGCGGTGGCGCTTTTGATGGCTTGGATAAGATCATCGAAAGTCGCACAGAGAAGTCTTCTATTGGTTTTGGCGCCAGTGTGGAAAGCAAGAAAGAGCGAGACGTGGGAAAACTGTTGGCACAGGTTGAGCCGGATGATTTGCTGAAATTTGGCATCATTCCGGAGTTGGTGGGCCGCATGCCGGTCATCACCAGCCTGCAAAGCCTGACGGTGGATGATTTGGTTCGCATCTTGGTGGAACCAAAGAATGCATTGACCCGTCAGTATATTGCTTTGCTTGCCTTGGACGGTGTTGAGTTGCAGATCGAGGATGAAGCACTGAAGTTGGTGGCCAAGAAGGCGCAGGAGCGCAAGATTGGCGCACGTGGTCTGCGCTCTGTGATGGAGAGCATTATGCAGAAGATCATGTTTACCATCCCTTCAGACCTCACCATCAAGAAGGTCATTATTACAGCCGATTGCTTGTCCGACGGTGTGCCTGTGATCATTCGTGATCCGGTTCATCCTAGGCAGTTGCCCTCGGCGCAATAACACAGTTTAGGGAAGGGGGTAGGTATACCCCCTTCTTGTGCATCCTGAAAAAGGAGAGTACCTATGAGCGATACTATTGTTTCCGGCTTAACGCCGATCTTGGCTCTTCGGGGCCTTGTCGTTTTCCCGAACCAGACGGTTCATTTTGAAGTAGGACGCAAAAAATCCATTCTGGCTTTGGAAACGGCGCTGGAAAATGAACAAAATCTGCTGCTGATCCCACAGCGGGATATCAGCGTGGATGATCCCGGTCTGGAGGACTTGTATTCCATCGGCACGATGGTCAAAGTCAAGCAGGTGTTGCGTCCGAAGGGGGAGACCATTCGGGTCTTGGTGACCGGTGTGAGTCGTGCCATTATTCAGGAAATGTCTCAGACGGAGTCCTATCTGGCCGGTACCATCATGTCCGTCCCGGACACTGAATTGGGTGACACCCTACGCTCCCGTGCCTTGCGGCGCGAAGCGACGGCTTTGTACGCCAATTATTTGGAGATGGTGGAACATCCGGGGCAGGCGGTTCAGATGCGCTTGATGACCTCGGAGGACACCGGCTTTGTGGCTGATTCCATTGCCCAGAATTCCGGTTTTGATTTTTTGGATAAAGTGAAGCTGCTGACCCAGATGAATCCTGTGCGACGTCTGGAAAGCGTGGTCCGACTGCTGCGGCAGGAAATGGAGATGGCACAACTGGAATCCTCCATTCATGAAAAGACCCGCGCCAATATTGAGCAGGCCCAGAAAGACTATTTTCTTCGGGAACAGCTGAAAGTGATCTACGAAGAATTAGGAGAGGATGATGCTTCGGAACAGACGAGACTGGAAACGCAGATCCTTGCCTTGGGATTGCCAGCGGAAATTCAGGAAAAACTCTTGAAAGATCTGCTCCGCTTAAAGAAGCAACCTTTTGGATCTTCGGAAGGGGCTGTTCTTCGCAACTATCTGGATGTGGTTTTGGAATTGCCATGGAATATCACCACAAAGGAACGCATTGATGTGGAAGCTGCTCGCGCCATTCTGGAAAAGGAACATTTCGGTCTGGAAAAGGTGAAGCAGCGGATACTCGAGACCATTGCCGTACGGCAGATGGCGCCTCATATGCCGCCGCAAATCTTGTGTCTTGTCGGCCCTCCCGGTGTGGGTAAAACCTCCATCGCATATTCCATTGCCCGTAGCCTTAATCGCAACCTGGCGAGAATTTCGTTGGGTGGCGTCCGGGACGAAGCAGACATTCGTGGCCATCGCAAGACCTACATTGGTGCAATGCCGGGGCGTATTATGAATGCCGTGCAGCAAGCAGGTAGCCGTAATCCGGTGCTACTGCTCGACGAGATCGACAAAATGGGTTCGGATCACCGCGGTGACCCCAGTGCCGCACTGCTAGAGGTGCTAGATGCCGAGCAGAATCATTCATACCGTGATCACTATTTGGAGATTCCCTTCGATTTAAGTGATGTCATGTTCATCACTACGGCCAACACCCTCGATACGGTTCCCAGACCGCTTCTGGATCGTATGGAGGTTATTGAGCTTAGTTCCTATACCGACGAGGAAAAGCGGATGATCGCCCGCAATCATCTGATTCCTAAGCAGATCACAAAGCACGGTTTGCGCAGATCCCAGCTTCGGATCACCGACGATGCGATTCGTGAAATTATTACCTGTTATACCAGAGAATCCGGTGTGCGGAATCTGGAACGTTGCTTTGGTGAGATCTGCCGAAAGGCGGCGATGGTGTTACTGCAGGGCGAAGTCAAGCGCATTACTGTTAACGGTGGCAATCTGGAGGAATACCTTGGTATTCGCCGCTATTTGCCGGATCGTTTACCCGGCACGGATCAGGTTGGGCTAGTAACTGGCTTGGCTTGGACTGCGGTGGGTGGAGAAGTGCTGGAAGTGGAAGTCAATGTCATGGAAGGTACTGGGAAACTGGAGTTGACGGGTAATCTAGGCGCTGTGATGAAGGAATCTGTCCATGCGGCCATGAGCTACATCCGTTCCAATGTCGATAATCTGGGCATTGCAGAAGATTTCTACAAGACAAAGGATATTCATGTGCATTTCCCGGAGGGGGCAGTGCCTAAGGATGGTCCTTCTGCCGGTGTGACGGTTTGTACGGCGATTGTCTCTGCGTTGACCGGTTTGCGAGTTCGTCGGGATGTGGCTATGACTGGTGAGATCTCTATTCGTGGTCGTGTGCTTCCCATCGGCGGTCTGAAGGAAAAGACCATGGCTGCGTTGCGCTACGGTGTGCATACCGTGATTATCCCTAAGGCCAATGAAAAGGATCTTGCAGAAATTGACCAGACTGTACGTAGTGCGTTGAATTTTGTGCTGGCGGAAACGGTGGATACCGTGCTGGAAGTGGCTCTGAATATGCCGGGCGCACCGATGCAACCTGTTTTGGGAGAGCTGTCTGTGAATAAACCCAGTCGGAAGACGATGCGGCAGTGAGGATAGGCTATGAATTTTCAAAATGTACAATTTCTAATTTCTGCGGCAGCACCGAAGGATTTTCCCTCTCGCCATCTGCCTGAGATCGCCTTTGCAGGAAAATCCAATGTGGGTAAGTCCTCGGTGATCAACCGTCTCTTACAGCGTAAGAATTTTGCCCGGGTGGGGGACAAACCCGGCAAGACCATCCACGTCAACTATTTCACCATCGATGGAAAATGTTATTTTGTAGATCTGCCCGGGTATGGCTTTGCGAAGGTCTCTGAAAGCGAAAAGGCTCGTTGGGGAAAGCTGATGGAGGATTACTTTGCTGCCGGACGTATTGATTTAGGTGTCCTGATCGTGGACTACCGACATCCGCCTACGAATAACGATATCACCATGGCTCGTTGGTTCATTGACAGCGGTTGCCCGTTTGTGGTAGTGGCCAATAAGATGGATAAGTTGAAAAAGAGTGAACTGGAGCCCAATTTACGTACGATTCGGGAAGATTTGGAATTGCCGGAAGGTACGCCGATCATTCCGTTCTCTGCGGAAAAAGGAAATGGTCGTGACGAACTGGTGAAGTACATTCTCGTAGCAGCAAAGGAGTAATTCATGCTTGTTCTCGTGGACAACTGGGAATTTGAGGTGGACATGACCGCCACCATGGCATACTCCGCACAAGAAGCAGCGAGCCATTGCGACTGCGCCTACTGCCGCAATTTCTATGCTGCCGTTGATGTAGCTTATCCTCAGTTGCGTCCTCTTTTGGCACGGTTTGGTCTGGATATCGAAGCGCCGGATGAGCTGATGCCTTTTACGGCGACAAATGTTTTGTGCCTGTATGCTGTCTGCGGTCGGATCACGAAAATCGGCACCGCATCGCTGATGATTGATGGTGTCCGTATCGATCCGGAAGAACGTTCGATCTCTATGATTAATACGGATTGTCCGGAACCGCTGTTTGTTCTCAGTATAGGACCCTTTGATCTTCCTTGGGTTCTGGAAGAACCGTTAGTGGAAGAGGATATTGTCTCTCCTGCCAATGAACCCGGATTTTTGCGTAAAATGTGGAAGCGAATCATGAAACGAATGCTGGGGACCTTGAAGAGTTAATCAAATTGCCCACAGCTCATGGGAAGAGTTGTGGGCAAAAATTTGGATAAAATTCATATTTGTTTCCAGAATTTGTGATAGAATTTCCCATAGGGGTGAGAAAGATGACAGAGAAACATAAAAAAATCATCAGTATCGTAGCAGTGCTGATCTTCATCGGTTTTATGGTTTTGGTGACCGTGGTGGTGGGCAGACCCCTGATTCAGATGGCAAACGATCCGCAGGCCTTTGAAAACTGGATCGATTCCATCGGCTTTTTGGGAAAAGCGGCTTTCGTGGGTATTGTTGTGCTGCAGGTCTTGGTTGCATTTATCCCCGGTGAGCCCATCGAGCTTGCCGCTGGCTACATCTTCGGTTTTTGGGAAGGCAGCCTGCTTACCATGCTTGGTTTCTTATTGGGCAGTTGCTTGGTCTTTCTGCTTGTTCGCAAGCTTGGTGTGAAGCTGGTTGAAGTGTTCTTTTCCAAAGAAAAAATAGATGAGATCCAATTTTTGAAAAATCCGAAAAAGACAAAAGTCCTGTTCGGAATCTTGATGGTGATCCCCGGAACACCAAAAGATATGCTCAGTTATTTTGCAGGCTTGACGAAGTTGACGTTGTCTGAATGGCTTCTCATCGTTATTGTGGGCAGAATCCCGTCGTTGGTGACGTCTACCCTTACTGGCGCAGCGGCAGGGGAGGAGAACTATCTGCTATCGACAATCATGTTGGTGGTCACACTCCTCATCAGCGTCATGGGATTCGTCTATTATCGCCACATTTGTAAAGAAGAAAAAGAGATCCCACAGACGTAAGCATCTGTGGGATCTTGTCCGTAATTAAGCCTTGGATTCCTTCAATGCGCGGGCCAACTGATCGGGGCAGGATGTAGATTTGCTACCGCAGGTAGTACCTTCCAGACGGGCGATGACCTCGTCCACGTCCATGCCGACTACCAGAGAGCTGATGCCCTTGAGGTTGCCGTTGCAGCCACCCAGAAATTCAACGCTCTGGATCTTGCCGTCTTCGATCTCAAAGCAGATCTCACGGGAGCAAGTGCCACTGGTCTTATAGGTGTAACGCATAACGATTTCTTCCTTTCATGATTGTACCAGATCTACGATATCTGCATCGATCAATTTTGCAAGCGCATCGGGTGAGAGAATCATCTGATGCCCTCTTGCACCGGCCGATACGCCGATTTCGTCGAACAGGATGCAGGTTTCGTCGATATGGGTGGGATACTTTCTCTTCATGGCAACCGGACTGCAACCGCCACGTACATAGCCAGTCAAGGGCAACAGCTCCTTGACAGGGATCAGCGACATATTTTTGTCGCCGGCGGCGCGTGCTGCCTTTTTTAGATCCAATTCGTAGCAAACGCTGATACAAAAAACGTGAATGCCCGTGCGCTCTCCACGACCGACCAATGTCTTGAATACTTGCTCGCGGGGCATACCCAACGAATCGGCAGCGTGACAGCCATTAAGGTCGTTTTCGTCGTAATCATAGAATGCTTCCCGGCAGGGGATTCCTGCTTGTTCTACGGCACGAACAGCATTTGTTTTTGTTGCCATAAAATCACCGTCAGTTATTATACGACAGCATTTGCGTTCCGTCAAGCATTCATTTGCGCATAAAAGTAATGCTTTTTGGGTTATCCTATAATAAAACAGGAGGTAACCCATGGAAAACAACGAGGCGGAACTAAAAAAGCAGGAACAATCCCAGATCGTGGAGTTCGGATCAGATCTGACAAAATCGAAGAAGGGGAATATTTATACGCTTACCATTATCGGTCAGGTGGAGGGCCATCAGGTTGCGCCGGAAACGGTCAAAACTACCAAATATGAGCACGTATTGCCTTTGCTAGCTGGTATTGAAGAAAGTGACGAGATCGACGGCCTGTTGCTTTTACTCAATACTGTAGGCGGTGACATTGAGGCGGGGCTAGCCATTGCAGAAATGGTGGCAGGAATGAAAAAACCCACCGTGTCGCTGGTGTTGGGAGGTGGACACTCTATCGGAATTCCGTTGGCGGTGTGTACAAAGCGTTCCTTCATCACTCCAACCGCCAGCATGACGGTCCATCCGGTGCGAATGACTGGCCTAGTGGTGGGGGCTCCCCAGACGTTTCGCTATTTTCAGCGGATTCAGGAGCAGATTGCCCATTTTGTAACAGAAAACTCCGGTATTGGGCACGAAGCGTTTATGCGCTATATGATGGCAACCGGGGAGATGGCTACAGATGTAGGCACCATTCTTTATGGCAAAGAGGCGGTTGCATCAGGATTGATTGATCAACTTGGCGGCCTGAACGATGCACTTGGTGCCTTGCATGAGATGATCGACGAAGCAAAAAGGTGATTTTTTTATAATTGAGGGTGGAAATTTGGGGAGAGATATGTTATTATAAGTTGACATTGTATGAGTATGGAGGAGATCGTCTTGGATATGACTTGGCTGGAATGCTTCGTTTACGGCCTGATTTCCGGTTTTAGTGAATTGTTGCCGGTCTCTTCCGTTGCGCATCAGACGCTTTTGCTGCGCTTAACGGGTTGCAACGATCATCTATGGCTACGCTTTTGCGCTCATTTGGGAACCTTGGTGGCGTTGCTTGTATGTTGCACACCGGCATTGCTGCGGCTGCGCCGAGAACGTAAGATTGCCGCTACACCGAAAAAGCGCAGACGTCGTCAGCCAGATTTCGCTACTTTGATGGAAAGCAAGGTGTTGCGCATGACGGTGCTGTTTGCCTTGTTGCCGTTTCTAACTTATGGATTGGTGTGCGATCTATACCAACGACTTTGGGTATTGGCGATCCTTTTGGGAATCAACGGTATTATTTTGTATATTCCCCAGCATATGCCCAGCGCCAATAAAACGGCCCAATCTTTGTCTGGTCTGGATACCATGCTGATCGGTCTGGCTGCCGGTGCAGGTATTATTCCCGGCATTTCCCGCATGGGTATGACATTGTCTGTTGCCCAGATGCGTGGCGCTGATCGTCGATATGGCATGGAGCTGGCATTGTTGTCCAGTATACCGGTACTGCTGATTTTGATGATCATTAGTGCATTTCAAGCCGTTACCGCTACAGTTGCTACCGTATCCATTTTGTGCTGTGCTATCGTGGCGGTTTCCTCTTTTGTAGCAAGTTATCTTGGAGTTGTTATGATGCGTTTTCTTGCAGTGAAAACCGGATTCAGTAGCTTTGCCTATTATTGCTGGGGTGCGGCACTATTTGCATTAATAATATATCTGATTTAAGGAGGGATTTTCATGGCGGAAGAGAAGAAAAAGCAAACTCAGGCACAACGGGCGGCCGCTCAAAAGAACAGTGCCTCAAAATCTGGCTCAAAAAGTTCGAAAGCGCCGTCTAAATCCAGTAAGTCAACTAAATCGCCTAACAACAAAAAGACAAATGGAAAGCCGAAGGAACAGGAGCAGCCTACGAGAATTCCGGTTCGCTTTATTACCGCTGCCATTAGTTTGGCCATGTTTTTGATTTTTCTGGTAACTTTTTTGCAGCCGGAGGGGACGATCACCTTGGCCCTGATGGAATTTTTGCATGGTCTTATTGGTCAGACGGCGTTTTGCGTGGCACTGCCGAGTTTGCTGTACTTATTCATTATTCAGGCCTTCAGCGGGAAAAAGCCGGTGATCATGCGCAGTGTGTGTCTGCTGACCTTTATCCTTAGTTGCGGCTGTCTGTCTCAGTCTTTTATGGATTCGAATCTCCCGTCCGGCTTTGCGGTGGTGAGTGCGCTGTATGCCGGTGGCATTGAGGGCAGTACGGCCGGCTTGTTGTGTGGTGGATTTACGGTGCTGATTCGTTCTCTTTTTGGTACTTGGATCACACGTATCGGCTTGATACTCACAGCTATACTGACGCTGTCGGCATCCCTCAATATCACCATTCCGAGTATCATTCGCGCCGTGCAGAATCGTCCCCGGGCGGACTGGGAAGATGACGAAGAGTATTCTGTCTGTGAAGAACCTGCCGCAGTTGTGGTCAATCATCTTGCGCACAAGCACATTGCCCACAAGCAACAGCAGAGGCAGCGCAGAGCCCAACGAGAGGAGGCGACTGCACAAGCAACGGCTACTGTGACACCCGCACCGGAACGAGAACGTCATGGTTCCGGAAAGAAATCCAGTGCAGACGAAATGCTGCGCCAGATTGATTCCGATATCGAAAGTCCCGTTGCGGCTGCAGAAAAGGCGGTGGCGGATGATCCCTCCGTAGATATCATTTCCGCAAATACACCTGTGATGACACCTGCCGCCCATTCAAAACAAGAGGTCGTTCCTACGCAGATGCCACCTCTGAAAGCGGATGAGCCGTTGCAGGATGCACCCGTGCTGGAAGAGCCTGTTGCTACTGAGCCTCAACCTGTGCCTGCCCCCAATGTTGAAAAGGTGACCGGTAAGGATACCGCTAAATCTGCTGCAGAAGTGGCGCAGGAAATTGCACAGGCAGAAGCAACCCCAAAGGTTGCCTACTGTTATCCCCCTGTGGAGTTGCTTGCGGTGCCACCCCATGCCGCAGCCGATGGTACGACGGAAATGCGAGAAAATACACGTCGGTTGAATGAAGCCCTTGCTAGCTTTAAGATCGATGCCCATATCATCAATGTGACCCGTGGACCCAGTGTGACACGGTATGAAGTTGAGTTGGATAAAGGCGTACGACTGAACAAACTGACCTCGTGCGCCGATGATATTGCCCTGAATTTGGGTGCCTCCGGTGTGCGCATAGCAGCCGTTCCCGGCAAGATTAGCGTGGTTGGTATCGAAGTCCCCAATCGGTCTGTAACGACAGTTACCCTCCGTGAAGTCATTGACACAAATGAATTCAAGCGGGCTAAATCTCCCTCCTCGTTTGCTGTGGGCAAGGATATCAACGGTAACTGCATTGTCGGTAATATTGCAAAACTGCCACATATGCTCATTGCCGGTACGACGGGCTCCGGTAAGTCGGTATGTATGAACTCGATCATCATGTCTTTGCTGTATAAAGCCAGTCCTGAAGATGTGAAACTGATCATGATCGATCCTAAGATGGTGGAGCTAGGCATTTACAATGGCATTCCGCATCTGCTGATTCCTGTCATCACCAAAGCAGAAAAAGCGGCCGGTTCCCTGCAGTGGGCGGTGACGGAAATGATGCGTCGTTATCAGGCAATGTCTGAGGCAGGCGTGCGCGACTTGGAATCCTACAACTCCATTATGGAGAGCGACGAGGGTATCAAACTGCCTCAGATCGTGGTCATCATCGACGAGTTGGCCGACCTGATGTTGGTGGCTGCCAAAGAAGTAGAAGAATCCATTTGCCGTATTGCCCAGATGGGTCGTGCGGCCGGCATCCATCTGATCATTGCAACGCAGCGTCCCTCTGCCGATGTAATTACTGGCCTAATGAAGGCGAATATCCCCTCGCGTATTGCCTTTGCAGTTGCTTCCGCCATGGAATCTCGCATCATTCTGGATACGCAAGGTGCGGAAAAACTGGTTGGGCGTGGCGATATGCTCTATGCTCCGATTGGCGCAGGTAAACCCCTTCGTGTGCAGGGCTGCTTTGTTAGCGATGAAGAAGTGGAAGCAGTGGCTACTTACGTGAAGGAAAACTACAATCCCAACTATGATCCTAAGATCATGGAAGAGATTGAAAAGAAGGCCGCCCGTACTGGCACATCCAAGACTTCCGCTACGGATCCAGAACCCAATGATGCGGAAATGTGTGGTGACGAAATGCTTCCGGCAGCCGTGGAAGTCATTTTGGAAACTGGTCAAGCCTCTGTTTCCATGTTGCAGCGACGGCTGAAGTTGGGTTATGCGCGAGCAGCCCGTATCGTGGATGAAATGGAAGAAAAGGGAATTGTTGGTCCTTTCCAGGGCAGCAAGCCCAGAACCATTCTCATTACCAAGGAGCAGTGGCAGGCGATGAATTCAGGTGCGCCGACTCAAATGGCCATCGACGATATTCCTTTCGACAGCGGTGTGCCGGATGCAATCGATTGATGTGCTATTCCTACGCAACATTCCCGGAAGGCGATCGCTTTAATTAAGAACACAGAAGGAGACATTTATGAATATTACACCGGACATCCGCTATATTGGAGTAAACGATCACAATGTGGATTTGTTTGAGGGGCAGTACGTGGTTCCAAACGGTATGGCCTATAATTCCTACGTCATTTTGGACGAAAAGGTTGCTGTTATGGACACTGTCGACCGCAACTTTACCCAAGAGTGGATGCACAACCTTCAAAAGACACTGCAGGGGCGTCAGCCGGACTATTTGGTCGTACACCATATGGAGCCGGATCACTCTGCAAATATTGCACATTTCCTGCAATACTATCCGAATGTCGTTGTCGTTTCTTCGGCCAAGGCCTTTGCCATGATGAAGAATTTCTTTGGCACGGACTATGCTGACCGCCGTATGGTAGTAGGCGAGGGGGATACCTTGTGCTTGGGTAAACACACCCTGACTTTTGTTACGGCTCCCATGGTTCATTGGCCCGAGGTCATTGTATCTTATGATTCCTGCGATAAGGTGCTGTTCTCTGCTGACGGCTTCGGAAAATTCGGCGCTCTGGATGTACAGGAAGACTGGGCTTGTGAAGCGCGGCGATACTATATTGGTATTGTGGGTAAGTACGGCCCTCAGGTGCAGGCTTTGCTGAAGAAAGCTGCTGGTCTGGATATTCAGATCATTGCGCCCCTGCATGGACCGATTTTGACGGAAAATCTTGGCTATTATATCAATCTGTATGACATTTGGTCTTCCTATCGCATTGAAAGTGAAGGTGTTGTTATTGCCTATACCTCCGTCTACGGGCATACGAAGGCTGCAGTAGAACTTCTGGAGCAGAAACTACTGGAAAAGGGCTGCACCAAAGTGACGGTACACGATCTGGCTCGTACCGATATGGCTGAAGCGGTGGAGGATGCTTTCCGTTACGGCAAGTTGGTTCTTGCAACGACAACCTACAACGGTGATGTCTTCCCGTTTATGAAGGAGTATATCCACCACTTGACTGAGCGCAATTACCAAAATCGCACGATCGGCTTGATGGAGAATGGCTCATGGGCACCGGTTGCTGGCAAAGTGATGCGCAAGATGCTTGAAGGCGGTAAGGAGTTGACTTTTGTCGAGCCTCAGGTGCGGATCTTGTCAGCCCTCAGCCAGGATAGCACAGAGCAAATCGATGCACTGGCTACTGCGTTGATCTAAATAAAACAGGCACGGAATCAATGATAGATTCCGTGCCTGTTGTTTTTATTTCGCCAGACGCAAAGCTGCATCAAGGATGGCATCCGCAGCAGCCTCCTTGCTCTGAAGAGGCAGTTGAACGGTTTCGCCACGAGTAATGAGGGTGATGATGTTGGTATCGGTGCCGAAACCCGCACCGCTTTGGCATAGACTGTTCGCACAGATCATGTCAATGCCCTTTTTCACCAGCTTTACTCGACTGTTTTCTACCAGATTCTCGGTTTCCATAGAGAAACCGCAAAGGATCTGCCCATCCCGACGATGCTGTCCAAGCCATGCCAAAATATCCTGTGTCCGTTGCAACGGCAATGACAGGTCATCGCCCTGTTTTTTAATCTTGTGCTGCATACACTGTACCGGCGTGTAGTCCGCCACGGCAGCAGCCTTAAAAACATAATCGGCCATAGGTGCATAGGTTTGCACCGCTTCAAACATTTCTTGCGCACTTGTAACGGAAACGACCTGTATAAACGGTGGCGGTGCGATCGAGGTTGGTCCGCTTATCAAAATCACATTGGCGCCCCGAAGCATTGCCATTTTTGCGATTGCATATCCCATTTTTCCGGTGGAATGATTGGTCAGGAATCTGACAGGATCCAAGGATTCCTGCGTGGGTCCTGCGGTGACCAGAATGGTCTTGCCTACCAAATCATGTGGTAGGGCGATTTGCTGTAGAATATGCTGCAGGATCTGCTCTGGTTCCGGCATTTTGCCAACACCCACCGCACCGCAGGCCAAACGACCGGAGGCGGGTTCAATGACCTCCCATCCATAGCCACGCAATAGATTCAAGTTGTCCTGTGTGACGGGATTTTCGTACATATTCGTGTTCATAGCCGGTGCAATGAGTTTTGGACAGCGGCAGGCCAGCACAGTTGTGGTCAGCATATCGTCCGCAATGCCGTGAGCCAGTTTTGCACAAATATTGGCAGTGGCCGGCGCGATAATTACTAAATCCGTGCGTTGTGCGAGGGAGATATGTTCGACCTGATGAGAAAAATGACGATCAAAGGTATCTACCATGGTGCGCCGCCCAGTGAGCTGTTCGAAGCTCAGCGGTGTTATAAACTCGGTTGCATTTTTGGTCATGACGACTTCAACGGCAGCATGCTGCTTTACAAGAGCGGATGCAAGAGCAGCAGCTTTGTAGGCGGCAATACCGCCGGTAACGCCCAATAGGACGGTCTTTCCGTTCAGCATGAGAATTCCTCCCAAAGCATTTTCCTCATTATATCCCAAAATTTCGCCGGTGTAAAGCTTGTATTTCTATGGGAATGCGATATAATAAAGAAAAAATGGGGAGTGTGGTTGTTATGCTGCTTGCTATCGATATTGGCAATACCAACATTGTCATCGGATGTATTGCCAATGATGAGATCCTGTTTAAGGCCCGTATTGCTACTGACCGGATCAAGACCTCGGATCAATACGGCGTGGAAATCAAGAATATGGTTGAGGCTTTCGGATTTCGTGTCAGCGATATTGAAGATTGTATTATTTCTTCTGTCGTGCCACCGGTTTTTAACTCTGTTCGTACAGGTGTGATCAAGGTGATCGGAAAACAGCCCATGGTGGTAGGTCCGGGACTGAAAACGGGTCTGAATATTCTGGTTGATGTACCCGGACAGGTGGGCAGTGACCGTATTGTTATTGCTGTTGCGGCCTTGGCAGAATATAAAGCACCGTTGATCCTGATGGATATGGGTACCGCCACCACCATTGAAGTGGTGGAGCCGGACAACCTGTACTTGGGTGGTGTGATCTTCCCGGGTGTTATGATTTCTTTGGACGCACTGACCAGTCGTGCTGCGCAGCTTCCCGGTATCAGCTTGGATCAACCCCAAAATGTTATCGGGCGCAATACGGTCGATTGCATCCGTAGTGGCATGATGTATGGTACAGCAGCCATGCTTGATGGCGTGATTGACCGGATCGAGGAAGAATTGGGACACAAATCCACCATCATTGCCACCGGCGGTTTGGCGCAATTCATCACACCGCTGTGTAAACATACCGTCATTTTGGAAAAGGAACTGCTTTTGAAGGGCCTAAACATCCTCTACAAGAAAAACAAGCGGTAAGCGAGTGCCGGCAGTCTATACTGCCGGCATTTTTTATGCGCCCCATGGAAAGTTTGTCCCATGGGGCGCATAGTCTTGGATAGGAGTTGATGCAAATGATTTGTGCATGGGATGCGCTACTGTCGATCCTACCTAAGAAGCTACGGTCGGAAATGGACAAGTATAAAACGGACTTCCCTCAAGAACTGCGCTTACGTTTGGGGAAGGAGGGACAATTACGAACTGCGATGGGATACATTCGACTTGCCGAGCCACTCTGCGAAGAGGATCTGCGGTTCGTGATGAATGCGGCTAGTCAATATTCACCATGGGCGGCTGCAACCATTGCAAAAGGCTTTCTGACTGCACCGGGAGGTCATCGAATCGGTATTTGCGGTGAAGCTGTGATGGATGGTGGTTCTGTGAAAGGACTACGGACGGTTACGTCCCTCAATATCCGCATTGCCAGAGATTTTCCGGATATTGCGAAATCGATAGATTTTTCTGGCAATTTATTGATATTAGGTCCACCGGGTAGCGGGAAAACAACACTGATGCGTGATTTGATCCGACAGTTGGCGCGACGTCACACCGTGGGCGTGGTGGATGAACGAAAAGAACTATTTCCCGTAGGATTTGATGCCGGGTTGCATTCGGATATTCTCACCAACTGTACAAAATCCGTAGGAATCGAAATGTTGTTGCGGACCATGGGCCCGGAATTCATTGCAGTAGACGAGATCACAGCCCAGGATGATTGTACAGCTTTGGAAAAGGCTGCATGGTGTGGCGTCGGATTGCTGGCTACTGCCCATGCCAAATGCAAGGAAGATCTGCAAAGCAGTCCGGTGTATCGTCCTTTGTGGCAGACGGGGCTGTTTCACTCCTTTCTTGTATTGCACAGGGACAAGTCTTGGCAACTGATTAAGGAGGTGTCTTGATGCGCTTATGGGGTGCGTTGTGCATTGCTGTTGGCTGTGGTGCTTTTGGTTTTCATCTTGCTGCCAATGATCGCAAGAAAGGATTGCTGTTGCAGCAGCTTGAAAAGCTGCTGGAGTGGATGGAATGTGAGCTACAATGGCAAGCGTCCTCGCTACCACAACTGTTTCAAAGTGCCGCAAGCCACACAAGTGGGCCGATTTCCCGGTTTAGTGCAACCGTAGCGCAGCAGTTGAAACTTTGTATATTTGCGGATGCTTCCGACTGCGTACAGACCGTTCTTACGCAGTTTCCTCTGTTCTGTGAGCCGGTACGAGAATTGCTTGTCGAACTGGGGAATTCCTTGGGCCAGTTGGATTTAGACGGTCAACTACGGCAATTGGGAGCCGTTAAGGCTCGCTGTCAAGCATTATGGAAGAAACATTATGAAAATCAAGACCAAAGAGTGCGAAGTTATCAGACTTTGGGTCTGTGTGCTGGCTTTGCCTTGGCCATTTTATTATTGTAACTATGGAAATTGATCTGATATTTAAGATTGGCGCCATTGGTATTATTGTTTCTATTCTGAATCAGGTTTTGACCCGCTCCGGTCGGGAAGAACAGGCGACAATGACCACACTGGCGGGGTTGGTGGTGGTTTTGATGGTGGTAGCGCAGCGGATCGCTGTACTATTTGACTTGGTCAAAACCTTGTTTCAGTTTTAATGGATACGGTATTTCAGACTCTGGCGGGGGTACTTGTGGCGGTGGTGATCAGTGGCGTACTGAGCCGGCAAAATAAGGAATTGTCTATATTGCTGAGCGTCGGTGTAAGCTGCATGGTTTTGCTAGCAGCCTGTGCGTACCTCAAGCCGGTCGTAGAATGGATAGAGACCTTAAAATCGGTGGCAAATTCCGACGGAGCGCAATTTGCAATCGTTTTGAAGGCAGTCGGGATCGGACTGATTGCACAGCAGGCATCGATGATCTGTGCCGACTCCGGTAACGGTGCCATGGGCAAGGCTGTGGAGTGGTTCGCATCGGTTGTGATCTTGTGGCTGTCCATACCGTTGATGCGTGCATTATTGGAGTTAGTACAACAGATGACGGGGGCAATATGAACAAAATCATCCTATTGTTGATCGTTATATGCATCACGCTGCAGCCGGCTTATGCAATGGAGTATACGGCGCCGGAAGTTACAGGCGAAGCAGCGTACTTGTTGCCGTTGGAACGATCGGATTTTGGCAGTGATCTGTGGACGGTGATCACTGCTGCAGTATCTTCGTTGCTACCGCAAATTTATGCAGCGGCCCGCATCTGCGTAGCTCTATTTGCACTTGTGATGCTCCTGTCTCTGCTCAAGAATATACCGGGTAAGATAGGGCAGACCGCACATCTTGCAGGCATCTTGGCTGTATCGGTTCTGTTGCTACAAAATGCAGATAGTATGATCTCTTCTGCGGCTGATACGGTGAGCGAGTTGAGTAACTACGGAAAACTCTTACTGCCAGTGATGACTGCGGCTATGGCATCCTCTGGCGCGATCACGTCCTCAACGGCTTTGTATGTCGGCACAACGGTTTTTGATGCTGTTTTGTCCGGCGGAATCGCAACGATCTTGGTACCACTGGTATACGTATTCTTGACCTTAGCGGTGATGGCTGCGGCAACGGCAGAGCGAATGCTAGGGGCATTGCAGGATTTTGTCAAGTGGTTGGTGACATGGTGCTTGAAATTGGTGCTCTACATTTTTACCGGCTACATCAGTATTACCGGTGTGGTCAGCGGTGCGGCGGATGCTGCGACCTTGAAAGCTACAAAGCTGAGTATGAGCGGGATGATTCCGGTGGTAGGCAGTATTTTGTCCGATGCTTCAGAGGCGGTGATTGTTGGGGCTGGGTTGATGCGAAGCACGGTCGGGGTCTATGGCTTGCTAGCAATTATCGCCATCTGTATTTCACCTTTTCTGCATATAGGTGTGATGTATCTGCTTTTGAAGCTGACAGCTGCTCTGTGCGAGATGTTCGATGTCAAGCCGATCAACGACCTTATCAAATCTTTTAGCTCTGCTATGGGGCTGCTGTTGGGCATGACAGGTTCAGTCTGCATTATGCAATTGATCAGTGTCGTTTGTTTCATGAAGGGGGTTACTTAATGAGCGCGATCGGTGATTATCTGCTGGGGGTAACGGCTGCAGCCCTCCTGTGCGCACTGGTGAAAAAGTTGCCTCTGCAGGCCTCTCTTGGCAGTGCGGTCGGACTACTGGCCGCGGTTTTTATGGCGTTATCTGTAGTGGCGCCGTGGGTGCAGTTGCGACTGAATGAAGATACATTTTCTGTTGGGGATATCCGAGATCGTGCACAACAGATCGCTTCCGAGGGAGAAAAAGCCGCCACAATGGAGCTAAGAAGTATCATATCCGGCAGGGTCGGGACATATATTTTGGACAAAGCCACGTCGCTTGGTGCCTGTCTGGAAGTGGAGGTGACCCTGTCTGACGACATGCCGGTACAGCCCGTGGCGGTGAAAATCAAAGGGGACGTTTCCCCTTACGCAAAAGCAGTGTTGCAGGAATACATTCAGGATTACTTTGGTATCTCAACGGAGGCGCAAACATGGAATCGTTCCTGAAGAAAGCTATCAATATCCTAAGTAAATACCGCTATGTGGTGCTTATTTTGCTGATCGGGGTGATCCTAATGCTGCTGCCAACATCGGGTACAGAGGAGGAAACGTCTGAGCCGACCATAGGAACGACTCAATCCCTGTCAATTGCCGAGGAACTGTCCGAAATTCTCGCTCAGATTCAAGGGGTTGGCAAGGTGAAGGTGATGCTCACGGTGCGTAGTAGCGAGCACACGGTCTATCACATCGATGACGATGGCACTGTGGTCATTACAGGAGTCGACCGTGGGCAGAGTGCGTTGGTGGAGTATGTGGAGGCGCCTGTATATTTAGGTGCCATTGTGGTCTGTCAAGGCGGAGACCGTCCGACGATCCAACTGCAAATCGTAGAGGCGGTATCCAACGTAACCGGGCTGAATGCTGATCGAATTACAGTGTTGAAAATGAAATGATGGGAGGATCATTTATGAAAGAACATAGTGTGAAGAACTGGAAAAAGAATATGTTGGCTGCGGCGGTGCTACTGGTGGTCTGCGCAGGCATCTATATGAACTGGATCTATTCCAATACGGAAGATGTCGCAGACCTAAACGATGTCTTGGATGCCGAAAAGGTGATGAACGATGATACGCTGATGTTGGAGGTTGACGGCATTGTGGAAAATGTGACGGACACCGTATCCGATTATTTTGCTGCAGTACGGTTGTCCAGACAACAGGCCCGCGACAATGCTCTGAATTTGTTGCAGGAGGCTATGTCGTATACCGACGGTGCGGATTCGACATCGGCGCAGCAATTGGAAGAGATCGTGCAGATGGCGCTGTCTGAAGCCCAGATCGAGAGCCTTGTCATTGCAAAAGGCTATGCTGATTGTGTGGCATACATCTCTGAAGAAGGCATCAGCATTGCGGTGGCATCTCCTGAGGGCGGTCTGCAACAGACGGATGTGGCATTGATCGCTGACATTGTGATGACCCAGACGGAGTTTTCAATGGCAGATATTTATGTGGTAGAAGTGCAGTGATGAAAACCGGAGCATCCGCTCCGGTTTTTTGCTGTTTCTGTTCGATGGCAAAAGGATCGTTTTTTCGCAAATTAGTATTGTATTTTTTTCTCTGCGGTGGTATAATAAACAAAACTATGTTTTGGAGGAACTTTAAATGGCTGAAAATAAGCAGTACATTACCCAACCGCAGGAAAATGGAACTGTTATGATTTCGGATGATGTGATTGCCGCAATTGTGATCAATTCTTTGAAGGACGTGGAAGGAATCGTCGGTCTGACTGCGAAGCTGGGTGCGGATATGCTGTCTCTGAAGAATTGGAGCAAGGGCCTGAAGATCGCCATTTCTGCCAACAATGCTCTGTCTGTTGACTGCAATGTGGTGGTGGTCTATGGTCTGCCGGTTATTGAAGTGGCGAAGAATGCGCAGGATGCTATTTCTGTTGCGATTGCAAACATGACCGGCGTGAAGCCCGAGGTGGTCAATGTCAACGTCTGCGGCATCAGCCGTCAGTAAGAGGTAGAATATGAATCGAGGAGATGCCAGAGAACTGGCCGTTCATTTGATCTATTCCCAGTCCTTTACCGGTGACGAGCCTGCGCGGCTTCTGGGAGAACGGTTGCAGAAGGAATACTACAAGAATCTGTCACAGGAACACGAAGTCTATCAGGATCGTCCCAGTAATGCTCAGGTACGCTATTTGGACGGTGTGGTGACCGGTGTTGTTAACCGTATTGAGGAGTTGAACGAAAAGATCCGTGAGTTTTCGATCGGTTGGGATGTCGTTCGGATCTCTCGGTTGACGCGTTGCGTTCTGCAGCTTGCGATTTATGAGATCCTCTTTGTGGAAGATGTTCCTACCGGTGTAGCCATTGCGGAAGCGGTTCGCATTGCCAAGAAGTACGATGGCGATGATACCGGCGCATTTGTGAACGGTATTCTTGGTAGCTTTGCCCGTAGTCTGCCGGTGGAGAGCGCACAATGAGCGTGATAGGCTTTGACACCAGCAATTATACCACTTCCGTTGCATATTACGATGGTGTGGACGGTATCAATTGCTCCCAATTACTTCCCGTGAAAGAGGGACAGTTGGGCCTGCGTCAATCCGATGCGGTATTTCATCATACCAAAAGCCTGCCGGTGCTTTCCGGCAGGCTGTTTTCCCATACTCTGCCGAATAATGTTCGGGCGGTTGGGGTATCAACACGGCCTCGTGCCGTGGAGGGCAGCTATATGCCCTGTTTCATGGTTGGCTACTCCCATGCCAAGCTACTCAGCGATTTTCTGAATGTAGAGCTAGTCGAAGTATCTCATCAACAGGGTCATGTGGCCGCATCCCTTTGGAGCGCTGGACGGATGGATCTGATGGATCGGTCACATCTGGCATGGCATCTATCCGGTGGTACAACAGAATTGCTTTTGGTAGAGCCGGAGGGGAAAAATGTGCATTGTACCCGTATTGGTGGCACCGCAGATATATCTGCAGGGCAACTCATTGACCGTACAGGCGTCATGCTTGGCCTACCGTTTCCTGCAGGCAAGCATTTGGATATACTGAGCCGGGAGGCGATGGATCAATCGGTGTTTCGTGTGAAGTGTCCACAACTGGAGTTTTCCCTGTCCGGAGTGCAGAATAAGGTCGAGCAGTATCATCGCCAGCACAATGATCCGGTCGAAACCGCCGCATATGCGCTTCGCTGTGTTGCTTCTGCTGTTCATCAGGCCACGGAAAATGCGTTGAAGGTCTACCCGGGGCTGGAAGTGGTATTTTCTGGTGGAGTTGCCTCTAATGGCCTTTTGCGAGAGCGTACTTCTGACCTGCATCCTGTATTTTGTGAACCCTGCTATTCCACAGACAATGCCATGGGTGTTGCAATACTGGCCCATCGGCTGATGGAGGGATGATATGCAACAGCAGATTCTGACCATCACGCAAATCAACGAATATATCCGCACCCAAATGGATGCGGATCCAAGACTGGCCAATGTAGCGGTAAAGGGAGAGATCAGTAATTATAAGCTCTATCCCTCCGGACATCACTACTTTACCCTGAAGGACGAGGGCGGTGCCCTCAAATGTGTCATGTTCAAGGGGAATGCTCAGCGGCTACGTTTCCGGCCGGAGAACGGTATGAAGGTCATTGCCATGGGTAAGATCTCGGTTTTTCCCCGGGACGGCGCATATCAGCTCTATTGTACTGCGATGGCTATGGATGGTATAGGTG
>CAZOVE010000033.1:0-15492 GCA_964583135.1 uncultured Oscillospiraceae bacterium
TCCATGGAACGGCGGACAAAATCGTAGATATCGCTTATGCGAAACGCGCAGCGGAGGTTTACAGAAGCACCACGCCAGAAACGATGCGTGAGGATATGAGAGTGAGTCTGCATATTATCGAAGGCGGTGCGCATATGTTTTCCAAGAAGCATGATGTAGTTGCTATGAGAAAACTTAGAGATTTTGCTGACTTGGCGTGAAGAGAGAATAAGGGCGCAATAAATGCAAGGTACTGCACCCCATCGATGACACCAATTCATGATTCAAAGGAAACAGGATATCCCATCCGGGATATCCTGTTTCCTATTTATGCAAAGATCACGGTCAAAACTTCACAAATCTCATTTTGGAGCTTTGTTAATTTCGGAGTATTTCATGCATCTTCTCTAGTGTTCGGAGCGTTTCCAGACAATCATGTCATAGCACAGCAGATTCCAACTCTGGAAACCCTGATTCAATACTCCTTCACCAGTCTCCGGATCATAGTATTCGTGCATTTCGCCGCAGCCTTCAATATCGCGCCCGAACATCCGGATGGTCTTGTCCGCCAAGGCGATTGCTTCCTTCCGATAGCCGTAGCGAACCAGTCCCTGAAAGACCATATAATTGGAAATACCCCAGATCGGGCCTAACCAGCAGGAAGGATTGCCACTTGGCACGATCTGATACATCTTCTCGCATTTTGACAGCGTCCGCACGCCCCATGGCGCACAGAAGGTGCGCTCGTCCATTAAGTTTTCCCGCACCATACGTTCAGCCTGCGCCGCATCTGCGATCCCTGCCCACAGAGCCAAGAAGCCGGACCAAACATCGATCTTCCGTTGGATAGTCGTCCAGTTCCGGGGACAGCCGCTGTGGAGCCATTGGTGGGGATCTATTGGCAACAGGTCAATATCCACGCTATAATAAAACCCATTCCGCTCGTCATAGCATTGGGTTCGGATGCTTCTCTTTAGTTGCTCGGCTTCTTCCGTATAGCGTTGTCCGCTAAGGCCTAGCACCTGAGATACTTCCGCCATGGCTAACAACTCGCGGTACATCAGGCAATTTAGAAAAACAGAAGCACTGCTGCGCTTGGGGCGGAAGTAGGTGCAAGGGTCATTATCCACGCCGATGCAGGTATCGTCTACGAAATAGAACAATCCACTTTCATGCCGACAATTTCTGCGATAGTATTGCAGATACTTTTCAAATTTGGGATAGACCGTCCTCAGCCATTCCCACTTACCATGGGTCTGCGCTATAAACAATGCATGTTGCACCAAAACCGGCTTGGCACTATTGGTATCACCGGCCGCTTCTTTTTTCGGTAGGTATCCCTCCGGGTCGATCATGATGGGCATCCATCCCGTATCCGCATCCATATGGTCGCAGAAATTCAAAATGCAACCGATTTGATAAGTCCAGAATTCCGCCAATCTGCCTTGCTTTTTGACGATGGGAGTAATGGCCAGATCCGTCAGCCAAGAATCCCAATCCCACAGCGAGTAGGCATAGCAAGCGCCGGGAACGATCATGGGATAGCGCAAGATCCCTTGCGGCTCTCGCAACAATTGGGGCCAACTGTTTTCGATGTAGGTCATAACCAGTTCTTCGTAACGTTTCACTGTTGCCTATCCCCTTTCTGTTCACCAAACCGCATCTTCAGACTCAGATCCCGGATCTGCATACATCCATCATAGGTGCCCGGCATTTCCCATCCCATATTCATGCCGTCGATAAATACTTCCTCCATACGCACGCCCTGCATATAGCCTCGCTGTTGGGCAAGTTCTAAGGCTCGCCGGACATAGGGTAGTACATCAATGTCCACCTCCAGCCAAGTCTCACCCACTTCTACCGGAACCTGCCGGAAAGCCCGGATCGGCACCTGATAGATGAACAGTCCGGAAGCATCCGCCTTGCCAGTATCCCGACTTCCCCGCTCCACATCAAAATGGAAACGATTATCAAACAATGTCAGGCCGAACCACGTCATTTCTACTTCGCCATTTTTGTTTTGACCCTTGATATACA
This sequence comes from uncultured Oscillospiraceae bacterium, assembly GCA_964583135.1. Lineage (GTDB taxonomy): Bacteria > Bacillota > Clostridia > Oscillospirales > Oscillospiraceae > Faecousia. The sequence goes on from CAZOVE010000033.1 coordinate 2,017, forward strand.
GGTAAATGTAGAAAGATCCGGCGTGGAGCGTGGGGTCTGCGGTAGCGCCCATGTGGTCCGTGAACATGGTAAGCCTCTGGGAAAAAGAGAGCCGCAATGCATCCGCAGCGCCCAATTGGTTGGCAAAAGGGACTTGCGGGCAAACGGTAGGCCCCTCGATCAGAAGATGCGGCCAACCCTGTCCTTCCCGGCGAGGTGTTTCAAAGACCCGAGCGGCGTTCAGTTCCATGGACAATGTCGCTGTGTTGGTATCCACAGTAAAGATCTTGTCCCGGGAATCGAAGCAAAACACCCCCGCTTTCGGGCAGGAACGACAGGTCTGTGCCGAATCCCTGAAATCATAGCGGGTCTCCCATTGCGCCACACTCCAAACAGGCTCATCTTGGGGGCATATGCAGGAAAAAATGCCGGTTTTTGTGCTTTCCTTTTCCGCACCGCCCATATTCAGCACCGTAAATCCACGATGGAAGTTCCTATCCTGTAGCAGTTCATATTCCCCGGGCACCGGGGTATTGATCGGTTCTTGCATGGTTGAGTCCCCCTTTATGGCAGATCGCTGCCGTCTAGCAACACTTCTTTGAGCTCTCCGCAACGGATCCGCAACGTCTTGATCTCATACGGTGTGAAGGTCAATTGAGCCACTACGTGCATACCGGGAACGGTCAGCTTGACCGTTTGTGCCTGATCCGCCGTATTAAAAAGACGTAGCAACGTACCCTGTCTGGCTTCCGTCACCGCAGACAGCAGGATTCGGCAATTGTCCAGAGTAATAGCACTTTCGTCAGCAGAAACATGGCCCGCCGGGAAGAAGGAAAGTGCGAAAGGTGGCTCATTTTCCTGCTGTGCAATGGCATCTACCGCTTGCTGCAAGATCTGAGGCTCCCCGGCGAAAATCTTTACCATCAAAGTATGTTCCCCCATATCGATGCGGGGCAGATAACGGTCCTGAGGCAATACGATTCGATCATCCACCGGATGGGCACAGTAAGCAGGGGCATGAAGCAGCGTCAACCGCAGTTCTTCCCCATCGAAATCATGGGCATACAGGCCGGTATTGATCACCGCCACAGCCTGCTGCCGGTCTTCCAGCAAGATCCATTGCTGCCCAACCGTTTCCTCGCCATTGGCCGGTGTCTGTTTCTTGCCAAAGAGATCCTGCGCATGGCAAACTGCATCCGTGAATGCAGGATACAGCGACAACTTGACCATTTTATCCGGCTGCATCCAATGCAGGGTCACAGCGATCTCCAATTGCCCGGTAGAATGCGCAAAGCGATAGTGGACGATTGCCGCAGAACGATCGTAGGTAAAGATGGCTTCCACAACGGTGCGAACAGCGCCCTGCTCGATGATCCGCACCGATTCGATCGGATGCTTCAACCCGGCAATGCTACCCGCCAGTTGAGGATCCGCCAACTCAAAAGCGCCAACCACATCTCGATAAGAGGACACCGTCATGCCCCAAGGATCTTCACTGCCTTGGATCACCAGCAATTTTGCTGAGTTTTCTCGCAGTACGGACACTCCGGCGCGATGCATCGAGCCGATCCAGCCTGTTTTCTTACTGATCTGTAGCGCAATATCGCCGCCAGACAGGCAGATATTATCGCCAGCCGGCTGCCGAACCACAGGCTTACATTCTCGAATCGTGGGTCTGCACAGCACCGTTGTCACAGCAAATGGAGCCAATTCTGCCTCAAAAATGATCTTCTTCCGCCAATCAATGGGGATCGTGCTGTCCTCTTTCTCAAGCTGCGCAGGAATCGGCAGGCCATTCTGATAGACCGCAAAATCCGTATGGGTGCCACTGCGGTTTTGGTCCTGAAGCTGGAACTCACATTCCACAATGCGCCGCACCGGATACGGATGGGCATTGAAGACCATGATGGGGATGTCCCCTTCCTGCTTGTCCACAGCGATACGAGAGGCGAAGGCCATAAAAGTCCGCATCCGTTCCCGGTTCAGCAGTTCCAAGCCAAAATTCAGATTCCGGAGGCTCGCTTCCTCTGCCCGCTTGACCATAGAGCCGGGCAACACATCATGGAACTGGCTGAACAGCAACGCCTGCTCTGCCTGACGGATCTTGTCCCAATTGCCAACGAAACCGACCTGCCACTGGGCGGCGCAGACCATTTTTTCCGTAGCAAACAGCATATTTTCCAACTGACGGTGCTTCTGCTTGATTCTGCTTTGGGACGTATAGCAGCCCACCATCATGGTATTCAGGGAACCTTCAAAACGGGGTAGCGCCGCCCTATTCAGTAGTGCAAAATAGGCCTCCGGGGTAGTATGCTCCATCTCGATTCCCTGCAGGGCATATTCTTCTTTCAGTAAAGCGATCCGCTCCAGATCCAGCCGGGAGGGGCCGCCACCGTGGTTTCCAATACCCCACAGCACCAGCAGATGTTCCTGATCCAAGTTTTCCATGCGAAAACGCTCGATTTTGTCCACCGCTTTTCCTAGAAAAGAGTTGTACAATTCAAAGGACAGATGGGTGGCCACTTCCGAACCATCATAGCCGATCCAAGCAAAATCCCGGGCAGGAGGTGAAAACAATCTGGGATCAGGTCTTCCAGCGATGTAGGAATCATAACCCGCCCGGCGCAGGATCTGCACCAGACCACGGCTATGGCCAAATGCATCGAAATTGATTGCAGTGGTGGGTGCCTGACCAAATTTCTCCAAAAAGTAGGATCGTCCGGTGGAAATCTGACGCACCATAGACTCACCGCTGGGCATATTGCAGTCCGGCTGCAGATACCAACCACCCATGATGTGCCAGCGGCCCAGTTTCACCAATTTGCGGATCCGCTCAAAAAGAGCCGGTTCATATTCTTCCACCCATTGGTACAAGATGGATTCATTATGGTTAAAAACGAAGCCTTCATACTGCTCACAAAAATCCGCTGCAATGCGGAACGTGGACAGTGCTTCCGCCAGTCCCTCTTCCCATTCCCATTGCCACACCAGATCCAAATGTGCATTGCACACCAGACAAATCTTTTTCATACTGTTCGCTCCTGTGAAAAAATCGAAAACAGGCCCGTATTACTACGGGCCTATTCCGTTGATAGATTTTAGAACTTGCGCTTCTTGGTGATCAGAGTGCAGACCACTGCAGCAGTGACCAGCATCATGCCCAGAGCAACGCTGAAGCCCAAATCACCGGTTTCAGGGTTGGTACCGGGCACCACTGTCGCCTCCGTAGCGATGGCCAACACGGCGGCACGATCCATCACGCAAGTGAATGTATTGGCCGCTTCATCATAGGTGCCTTCCAGAGCCTTAGGAACACCACTAGTACCGATGCTAAAGAAGGACAGATCCTTGATGCTGCCGGAGGGGGCCGTATAAGTGACAGTCAGTTTGTCAGCCAGCTTAGAAGTCTGCTGGATACCGTTGACCCAGACGCCTAGATCATAGGCGGTCTGAACATCAAAGCCCTCGATGGTGATGCCGTCCACGGAGGCCTTTTCAAAGACCTGCAGGATCAGCATGCTGTCATCGATGCCATCCATATCCACCAGATACTTGGGCACATCCAGAGTCAGATTGTCATCCACAGTAATGGTAGTACTATCTTCCACATCAGCCACGGGAATGTTGAAAATGCCGTTGTTATGCTCGTAAGTCGTGCCCACATAGGAGCGCAGGCTCAGATTTGTGACTTCCATCTTGCCATCAAAGGTGCCGGGCATCTCCCAGCCCATATTCATACCCTGGACGGAGACGGTGTCCATGGTGACACCCTTCATGAAGCCGTTCTCCTGTGCCAGCACCAGAGCCCGCTCCACATAAGGCAGCAGATCGATGTCGATGTTCATCCACTGCGCATCCTCCGCGGCGTAGATCTGGCCGTCCTTCAGGAAGTTCTGTGCCGTAAAGGCGCGGGAAGGCACCTGATAGATGAACAGACCGGACGCATCCGCCTTGCCACCGTCCTGCATACCGGATTCACTGGTGAAGGAAACCCGGTTGTCGAAAATGGTCAGACCGAACCAAGTCATTTCGCTCTGACCTGCCTCATTGACGCCCTTGATATACAGGTAGATATAGAACGAACCGGCGTGGAGGCTATTGTCGGCTTGGCCGTTCATTCCATCGACGAACTTGGTCAACCGGGCAGACAGGGTCAGACGCAGATGGTTCGCATTCTTCAACTCGCTGGCAAAGGGTGCCTCTGCGTTTCTGGTGCTGCCCTCGATGAGCAGATGGGGCCATCCCTCACCGTACTGACGGGGATCATCGTACACTTCAGAAGCATTCAACTCCATGCCCAAAGTGCCGGTGTTGGTATCGATGGTAAAGACCTTGTCGATGGAGTCATACCGGTATACGCCGTCATCTAGCTCCATAAACAGGGTATCACTCACCAGATCGCGGAAGTCGTACTTGGTCTCCCACTGGGCCAGAGTCCACTGAGGAATCAGGGAACCGTTGCCATAGTTCAGATAGCCAACGGTGGGATCGTTCTTTTCGTCTCCGCCCATATTCTTAACCACAAAGCCATTTTCAAACTTCGTGTCAGCAAACAGCTCATAGATACCGTCCACAACTCCGATCTCAGCAGACTCTTCCGCTGCGGGAACAGCAGCGATGCCATTGACCTTGTGAATGGTGAATTGTGCTTGGGTACCGGTGCTGCTCTTGTAGACCATCTTCAGGTAACCGGGGGTTTCATCGGTGAAGAACTGCTCCATCCAACTGAAGCCTTCCGCCACGTTGATCTTACCATGGTCATTGGCCCAACGGTCTGCACCAACACGGATGTAGTCACCATCGTTGAACACGATGTTGAAGCTGCCCAGACCAGTGGGAACAATGTCGATCTTGATATTCTGGAAGCTGTCCAACTGGATACGGTCATAACAGCCACCATTGGTCACAGGGTTGAATGCGCCGGAGACAATTGTACCATCCACGGCTGCGCCGTTAATATAGATCTCGGCAATTTGGAGCTGGTTGTTTTCCAGAGGCCGCATCAGCATTACCAAACCGTCACCGTAAGCCGGCTGACCAACCTCAAATTGACGGTATGCTCCGTTGGGATTCCAGCTATCGGTTATTGTTTCGCTACGCAGTAACTGCAGAGAGATCCAGGAATCCACGCCGTTGACGCCGTGCAGAGAGTAGGTATCCAGGCTGAATTCCACGGACAGGCCATCGGAGATATCCACAGGCCGCTTCCAAGTGGCACCGATCGCACCATGGCCGGCGGTCTGGTAGCCGCTGATGACCAGAGAGCCGGTCTCGTCTGCCTGAACGGTGGTATCTACGGAAGAGCCATCCAGAGCAACGTAATCGTGGACGCCCCAGCTATTCTCGGTGTTGGGAGCCGCCTGCTCACCATTGAAGGAGTGGACGGTGAACTGTGCCTGCGAACCCGTGTTGCACTTATAGGTCAGGGCCACATAAGCATCCCTGTTTTCAAACCACTGGTACAGATAGGAGAAGGTATTGGCCAGATTGATGTAGCCGGGATTCGGATTAGGATTGTTGACGGGCTCAAAATCACCGTCATTGAAGGTGATGTAATAACCGCCCTGACCATTGGGGATGAAGGAGATCTTAATATGCTCAAAGCTGTCTAGCTTGATCTGGGCATAGCATCCGTCCCCGTTATACAGCCAGCTCTTGGTAGGAACAACATTGCCGCTGCTATCCAGCGCCAGACCACAGTAATAGATCTCCTGAATGGTCAGCACGTTGTCCGCACCGGGACGCATCATGATATGGAAGCCGGAGCCGTAGGCGGGGTCGCCATTACCGATGTCCAGCTTGTGGTATACCGGATCCGTATTCTGACTGTCCGTGACGGTCAGATTGTCCTTGATCTGCAGGGCGATCCAAGTATCAGCGCCGTTCACGCCGTTGAGATCGTATTCATCCAGAGAGAATTCGATAGAGAAGCCCTCGGTCATATCCACGGGACGGGCATAGGTCACGCCCAATTCGCCGTTACCGGCGGTCTGATTGCCGCTGACCACGATGTCGCCGGTATCGGTGGCGGTCATGCTGCTGGAAAGGACGCTTCCCTCGGGAGTAGTGTAGTTGTGCAGACCCCAGCTATCCAGGGTGTTGGCGACGTTGGCATAGTCACCGTTGAAGCTGTGTACCGTCAGAGCGGTATCCGCATTCTGGACGTTGCAGGCTACCAGCTTCACATACATGGGGGTTCCGGTGGGGAAGATCTGGTCCAACAGCTTCAGGGGCTGCTGAGGATTGATCTCACCGATGGCATCGATACGGTCCCAGCCCTGCGTACGGACATAGTCGCCGTCATTGAAAATAATGCCATAGCCGCCGGCGGTATCACCGTAATCCGCCCGGCGGATAAAGTCGATCTTGATATTGTCATAATTGCCGCTGCCCAAGGTAATGGCGTCATAGGAGCCGTCACCGACATAAATCAGCTCATTGGCAGCAGGAGTAGCATCGCTATTGCTGGTAACGCCGTGGTAGAACCACTGGAAGCGCAGCTTGCCATCGCCGTCGGGCCGCATGATCAGCACCATGCCCCGCTCGCCTGCCTCCATGGAGCCGTCATTGTCCCATCCCTTGAAGACGGGATCTTCGTTCTGCTCGTTGGTAACGGTCTTGCGATTAGACAGGTACAGCGCAAACCAGACACCGCTGGAAGTGGTGTCCCACTGGTCGAAGCTCAGTTCGATGCTGAAGCCGCTCTCGTCCAAATAGATGGGGGTGGTATTGGTCACACCAATGCCAAGACCACCGGCCACCTGATTGCCGGAGATGGTGACACTACCATCTGCATTGGCCGTCAGATCCGTGGTAACCAAAGTCGCACCGTCGGATGCCACATAGGTATGGGCGCCCCAGCCGGACACAGTGGTACCGACAGTCTCCGCCTGCGTGGTGGCAGATGCCGTAGGCAGGTTGCTAGTGCCCATCAGACCGCACAGCAGACTCAGGCACAGCAGAATCGAAATAATTCTTTTTTTCACTACAAAAACTCCCTTTCTTATTTTGTAATATAATCAAACGCAATTTGCTTCTGACAGAAGGAAACGCGTTTAGATCCACTGATTTCAATGTGTAACGGAATCGCTTCCGGAAGAGTAATGTTCAACGACACCCGTCGTTCCTCCGGTCCATTCAGAACCGTTCTGCGGATGTGGATAGGGCCCCGACAGGTGGCTACCGTTGCCTCCATGGTTCCCAATTCCATGCAGTGGGGAGCGATCAGGATCTCCGCATATCCCGGCTTTGCCGGACGGACACCCATGATCACCGCGATCAGATCATAGATGGGAATGGCAGACCAGCCATGGCAATCACTACGCTGAGATACCGCATCCTCCATCCATGTGGTCAGGTGCAGATCCATCATGTTGAACCATGGCTGCCACTTATCAGCGATCTCGTCGTAGACACCAGCTTTTTCCATGGCCCGGAACAGGTAGAACGACATGGAATAGGAACATCGCAGGAGCTGCGGATCGGTCATGCAACGGCGCATCAGCATCTTTGCTTCTTCCCCGGTTACTGCACCGGACAGCACAGCCCAAAGCTGGGAATGCTGACAGGGGACCTTTTCGTCGGCACAGATGCGATAATAGCCCTTTTCCGTTTTGGTCTGCTCGTTGAGCCGCAGGATTAGATCTTGGTGGGACTGCTTGTACTGCGTGGCAATAGGGTCCCATCCGATCTGTTCTAGCATAAAGGCCGTCCTATCCAGAGCATAGGCCAGAATATGGCTGTAGATAAACAGCGGCTCATCCGGGTCTTCCACGGGACTGCCATGATTTGGCCGCCACAGTTCCACCCAATCGACAAAGCTCCAATAACCAGTACCACCCAACAGGCCGGTATCCGGATCGATGCGCTCCAGAAAATAGCGGAGGATACCGATCATAGTAGGCAAGTACTTCTTGAGCAGGGTCTTGTCGCCATAGTACAGGTAGTGGTAATAAAGCAGATCTCCATAGTACAAGGCAAATACCGGGATGATCTGAACGAAAGATGCCGGAGCGTTGCACTGGATCATTCCGTCAGGCCTCTGGGAACTATGGAAATCCTCGATGGCTCGGCGAACCAATCGGTCATCCGGGGAAACCTGAAAGGTCAGCAGCGCTTCGATCATGGTATCCATGATGTACTGCATCTGCTCATAATAGGGGCAATCCACATAAGTATCCAGCATGGAGCGACGCAGCGTCCGGGCGCTGATGTCCCACATGCGATTCCACTCTAGCTTTTCTGCGTGGAAAGTACCCACCTCCTGTAAGGGGTAACCCGTTAGGCGGATCTGAGGCATCTGCAGTATAAGGCCCACATCCTCTGTTTCCACACGGATTCTCAGGAAGCGGAATACCCGGATTGCAAAGGGTTCATAGCATTGTTCACCACTGCAGGCAATATAAACATCGGTTTCACCACAGAGCAGTTCACCGGATGCATCCCGAAGCCCTTTTCGGATCCGGCCGTCCGCATCTTGCATACGATAGCTTTCGGAATATTCCAAAGTCACAGCCGCACCGGGTCCGGCCGTTTTCAACGGCAGACGGACATACGCATTGACCAGTTCGCCCATGTCCAGATCCACATAGACCTGAGAGTGGGGCGGGATCTCCACAGCGCCGACGGTGAGCAAGGCGCTCATATCCATACCCACTTGTCGACTGATACCCACAGGACTGATCTCTTTTTCAAAGAGCATCGGCAGAGTACGTGGATGAAGCTGCCATTCATACAACACGCCGCCCAAGCGATGGGTGTCCGCCGGACACAGCTCCACCGCCGGTTGCCATCCCTCCGGTCTTCTCCAATCCTGTACCAATGTGCGACCGTCCCGGTATTCCATATAACCGGCATACTTGCTTTCCACGGCTTCTTCAAATCGATAGCCCGTATCCGGTCGGCAATCCCAATGGTGATCCGTGTTGATCGGTAAGGCATCACAAGACAGCCACAGACCGCCTCTGGACGCGCCTACCACCGATACAGGGCCATTGCCAAAGGTCAGGCTGCTATAGTAATCATTGGGGTACGCCTGTACATGTACGCCGATCACATTACTACCAGACTGCAGCCAAGCAGTAATATCCAGCGTATCATAGTACTGACGGAAGCGGTCACCCTTTTGAGGCCCGCTGCAAATGTAAGTACCGTTCACATACAGTTTGTAACGGCTTGAAGCGGATATTTCCACCGCCACCGGTCCTGTACCGTGGTACAGGAAGATGCGTCGGAACAGTACAGACTGCTTGTGCGGGATATTGTCTGCAGTCTGCCATATCCAGTAGCCTTTTCGTTTCATAGACAACCTCGCAATTTTACAGTTTGATACCTGCAGAGGACAAACCTTCGATATAATACTTGTTTGCGAAGATAAACAGCAGGATCAAAGGTGCGGATGCCATCATATAGCCAGCGAACTGCACCGGCGTATTATTATTGTAAGTATTGACAAACTGACGGTACAGTCCGGCGGAAATGGTCCACATTTCCGGATCGCTGATGGTAATGCTGGGCCATACGATGTCATTCCAAATGCCAATGATCTGTTGGATCGCCAAAGTGCCCAAAATAGCCTTGGACAAAGGCAAACAAATATAGAAATAACTCTGTAGCACCGTGCATCCATCTAGACTGGCCGCCTCAAACAATGCCTCCGGAATACCGCTGAAAAAGGATCGCAGTAGGAAAATGCCACCCACGCAGCCACCCAGAATAATGGGAATGATCAGCACGGCATGCGTATCCAGTAGTCCGAGATCGTTATACAGCATATATTGTGGGATCAGGGTCAACACGCCGGGGACCATCATTAAAGCGATGACTGCGTAGTAAATTAGCTCTCTGCCCGGAAATTTCATGCGTGCAAAGACAAACGCAGAAACCGAGGCGATCAGCAGCATCAGCGGAATAGAGATCCCTGCCACGATCAGCGTATTTTTCATATACTTGCTGATCATTGAAAATGCGGTTCTGAAATTGGAGAACCACAGTGGCAACGTAGGGATCCACGGGTCCGATTGATAGGCCTCCTGATTTTTTACAGAGATGAAGATGGCCATGACCAACGGATACAGCAGGCACACCAGCAAAATGATGATGACCAAGTTCACGATCACCTGTGCAAGCGGATGTCCGAGCCGACCGGCGGTCTTTTTCATTTTTCTTGCCATATACCGCACCACCTTACTCGTCGTTCCGTCTCGGACGCATGATCAATAGCGTCAGCAGGAAAATTACGATGAACATCACAAAGCCCACCGCGCTGGCATAGCCCATCCGTCCTGCTGTGAACGCCTTCACGTACATATAGTAACCAGGAACATAAGTCGTATAACCGGGACCACCTTCTGTGATCAAAAGCTGGTTATTGTAGTCCTGAATCACACCGATGAGACCAAATACCAGAAAATACTTGATCTGTCCCTTCAATTGGGGAAGGTCAATGTACCAGATCCGCTTAAATGTGTTGCATCCATCCAGAACGGTAGCCTCGATCACATCGGTAGAAATATTCATCAGGCCAGCCATATAAATCAACACAGCAGTGCCGCCGATCCACGGGAATCCCTTAAAGATCAACGACGGGATCACCAACTCTGGATCACCCAGCCAATTGACAATCTGATCCGGTTCTATCACGCCTAATAAACGCAAAACACCGCTGAGCAAACCCAATTGCGGATCGTATATTTTCTCCCACAGCAGCGTATAGATCAGGCCCGGGGCTACCATTGGCAACAACACCAGCACCCGATACAAATACTTTAACTTGGAATTCTTGACAGCATAAATCAGTTCCGCCATGATCAGAGGCACTACCACAGAAATAATCAGGCAAGGGATACCAATCTTCAAAAAAGTGGGGATAGAATTAAGAAAAACAGGATCCGAAAACAGCTCCCGGAAATTATCCAGCCCAACAAATACAGCTTCGCCGGTAACATTCCAGTTAAAAAAAGAATGGAACAAGCCACTAATGGGCGGGTAATAGCTGAAGACTAGTAATCCTAACAGTAGCGGAGCCAGCAGCAGATAGGCCGTCCGCGCTTTCCACATTTGCTTCACCAGAGACGACTTTCGTAAAAGTGTATCATTGTGTTTCACGGATATTTCCCCTCTCTGTGCTTACTCACCGAATATGTCGCCCATATTCAAGCCGCCGCTTTGCTCCTCCGGCTCATAAACATGGAACGTGATACGCTCCCGTTTTTGGATGGCAATGAACACGGAATCCGAAATATTGCGGAATTCTATCTCCACATCGCTTTCCTCAAACACGCCGGAAATGATCGTGTACGGATAATACTTAAAGGTCACGGTGCCATCCTCGCCGACTTTGATCTTATCGCCACTGAGGTTGCCCTGACCCTTGACCAGAGCGGAGATCGTATCCCCCACTGCCAGCTCCCCGTGGGTGGTAACTCGCAGGGTGATCAAAACCGGCTTGTTCGGATCAGCTTCCACACGCTCCGGTGTGATGGACACCACCTCAATGGCGGTGTCCTGCGCACGCAGATAGTCGTAAGCTGCCAAGCTCAGCAGCACTGCGGCTACAATGCCCAGCACCAATAGTTTTTTCAAAAATGCCATTGCACTGTCTCCTCAGTTTTTCTTTACGAAACAATGTTCCAACCGGTGGTGTCTAGCTCCATGGCCTCGATGATGGCATCGGCATCAGCCTGAGAATACTCATTGAGTTTTTGGGCAAAGGTTGCATCATCGATATAGCCGTAGAGCCACTGTTCCAACAGTTTATTGCCCTGCTGGCGCCAATCTGCCAGATTTGCCGTCAGCCAGCCGGTGGTGGAAGGATAAATGGGGAACTGCTGCTGCATCCACTCTCCCAGTTCCGGTGGGATCTGACAGCCAGCGGTAGAGCCCAAAACGGCGCCCCGCTTCTCCAGTACCACGGCGGACATATTCTCCGAAGCGGTCATGAACTTTACAAACGCTACACACGCTTCCTTCACGGCAGGATCCTTTTCTTCCATGGACTTCTTCAGGAATACCCAGGAGGAAGCTACTTCCGGCTTGCTAGGACCGGATTCCGTAAACTGAGCCTCGGGCAGATAATCGTAAGTATCATTGGAGATCACAGGAGGCGGGAACAAGCCAAACTCAAATTCCATCTCCGTATTGCTCAGCAGATAGGGTAACGAAGCCATCAGACCTTCCATGATGGCCACCTTACCGGCATTCCACAAAGGCTCATAGTCGGTGTATTCGTAACCCTCCTGCAGGATGGGGCTGTTTTCGGTGTCATACTTCCGCTTGACCTGATACCAAATATCCATGGCATAGTCGTTCTTGCTCGGATCGTAAATACCTTCTTTAACAGCACGGACACGTTCCGCCATATCCTGCATCCCATCGCCGTTGTAATCTAGCTTGTCTAAGTTCAACTGGGCATAAATGGGTCCAAGAGAGAACTGCGTATCCCAGTTCTGCAGGTCGGCGTTGGTATTGATATAGTGGGGCGCAAAGGGAATGTATCCTGCATCCTTGATGATCTGGCAGCAAGCAAACAGTTCTTCCCATGTCTTAGGGATCTCCAAGTCCAGTTCCTCGAAAATCTCCTTATTGTAAAAATAGGCAGTGGGCGAGCCACAATCCAGCGTATATGGTACTGCCACGATCTGATCCTTGGTGTTTTTAATGACGATGCTGGACCACAGATACGTTGGCCATTGATCCGCCCAGCGATCATGCCCCTTCTCCCCTTCCGGGATGTAAGGATTACCCGTTTCCAGTTCGTCCGAAATATCGATAAACCAGCCACTGTCACCAAACAGCTCCGCACCGGCCAGATTGGTGGCAATGTCCATCTGGGTGCCTGCTGCTAGACGGGGCAACATCCACTGATTTAGGCTGGCTACATAGTCACCGCCAGTGGTAGGGCTCGTCTTATCCAAAACCACGGTCACATTGGGGTGCATGGTCATAAACTTGGCAATGAGCGCTCTGGTAGAATTGAATACAGTGGGTGCATCTTCAGTGGGGATCTCGTTGTCACTGGGCGCATATTCCCCCAGATTGACAATGATGGTCACCGGTTCGCCATTGTTGATCAAGGGCACACCATAAGTCAATGCCGCCAGTTCCGCTTCCGAAAGTGCTTCCGCAGACTCCGTAGGTTGGTTCTGCTCCTGCTCCGGCACACAGGCAGTCATGGTAAACAGCAGCACGACCAGCAAATAGATCGCTGTCAGTTTCCGAAATCGTTTCATTATTGCATCATCCTTTCCGGTGTGTGAAAAACAGATTCTCTATGATTACTTCTTTTTCTTCAGCAAGATCACCACAGCAGCACCGCCCACAAGGACAACCACCAAAACGATCCACCACCAAGATCCACCGGCAGGTTGCTCATTCTGTGTGGGCTCAGTAGGTTTGGCTTCCGTGGGTTGCGGCTCGGTCTCGGTAGGTTGCGGCTCGGTCTGCGTGGGCTGAGGCTCGGTTTCTGTGGGCTGAGGCTCGGTTTCCGTGGGCTGAGGC